>CANKRG010000108.1 GCA_947485165.1 Comamonadaceae bacterium | reverse complement strand
ATTTACAACTACTACAAAAAGCATGGCATCACAACCGAAGTGATGGGCGCGAGCTTTCGCAATATCGGGCAAATCACGGCCTTGGCGGGTTGCGATTTGTTGACCATCAGCCCTGAACTGCTCGCACAATTGGCCGCCAGCGACGCCCCATTGACCCGTGCCATCTCTTCTGAGGGCGCGCAATCTTTGGACATTCCCGCCATCAGCTACAACGAAGCCAGTTTCCGCTTGGCCTTGAACGAAGACGCGATGGCGACTGAAAAGCTCGCAGAGGGCATACGCGCCTTCTGTGTCGATACCGTCAAACTTGAAAACATGATCTTGGCCGGGCTATGAACACCGCAACACCCTCAAACGCACGCCCCAACCACCGCACCCGTGGCGACAAAACCGCTGCTTGGACGGCTTTACAGCAGCATTTCGACGCAGCAGGCAAAAACTTCGATGCCAGAGAAGCTTTTGCCAGCGATAGTCAGCGTTTTGAAACACTGAGCCAGCAAGCGCCCTACGTGTTTGCCGATTTGTCGAAAAACCGTTTAGACGCGGCAACGCAAGCCTTGTTGCTCGATCTGGCCCGTCAAAGCGGCGTTGAAGCACACCGCGACGCCATGTTTGCGGGTGACAAGATCAACAACACTGAAAACCGAGCGGTGATGCATTGGTTGCTCAGAAAAGGTCAAAACAGCATTAACAACGGAAAAAATGCCTCAAATAGGCCTCTGGCCGACGTATTTATTGCCGATACTGCTATGAATAATAGAGCAAATTCGGAGGGTGTAGAAACCACGGAAGATATTGCCGCCAACCTGGCCTTGGTGCATCAAACCTTGACGCCTATGTTGGCGTACGCTGAGCACATCCGCGCGGACGCGCAGATCACCGACATCGTCAACATCGGCATTGGCGGCTCAGACCTGGGCCCACTGATGGCGGTGCTGGCGTTGGACAGCTTCGCAAGCACCGGCAAACGCTTGCATTTCGTCTCCAACGTCGATGGGCACGAGCTGGCCGCTGTGTTGAAACAGCTCAAAGCCGAGAACACGCTGTTCCTGATCGCCTCCAAAACCTTCACCACCCTAGAAACCATGACCAACGCCTGGTCTGCCAAAGCGTGGTTTGAAGAAAATTTTACGGATAAATCAACACTTTTAACGACAAATAAAGGCATTTCCCGGCATTTCGCTGCATTAACGACCAATGTTGCCGCGGCCAATGCGTTCGGCATCAGTACCACCTTTGGCTTTTGGGACTGGGTGGGTGGGCGCTATTCTTTGTGGTCAGCCATCGGTTTACCCATCGCCATGGCTATTGGCTCGCAAGGTTTTAAAGACATGTTGGCGGGTGCGAGCGCGATGGACGAGCACTTTCGCACTGCACCGCTGGAGGCTAATTTACCCGTCAAACTCGGTTTGCTTGACGTGTGGTACCGCAATTTCCACGGCTTCAGCAGCCGCTGCGTCGCGCCGTATCACAGCGCTTTGAAGCGGTTACCGGCGTATTTGCAGCAGCTGGAAATGGAAAGCAACGGCAAACAGGTTGACGCGAATGGCCAAGCGCTGCCATTTTCAACCTCAGCCGTGGTCTGGGGCGAGCCAGGCACCAACGGCCAACATGCGTTTTTCCAAATGCTGCACCAAGGCACCGATGTGGTGCCGGTCGAATTCATCGCCGTGAAAAACGCCCGACACAGTTTGCCGGGTCATCATCAGCGTTTACTGGCGAACGCCGTGGCGCAAGCGCAGGCGTTGATGATGGGTAAAAAGGACGCTGGCGGTCATAAAAACTTCCCTGGCAACCGCCCCAGTACGACCCTGCTGCTGGAAGATTTAACGCCCGCCAGCTTTGGCGCGCTGATCGCGCTGTACGAGCACCGCGTCTTTGTGGCGGGCAGCGTCTGGGGCATCAACAGCTTTGACCAATGGGGCGTGGAGCTGGGCAAGGTGCTGGCGGTGGATATTGAGAAGCGCATGTCGTCAGGGGATATGGCGGGGCTGGATGGGTCAACGCAGGGCTTGCTTAAAATGCTATGTAAATAATAGCTGCATAGGCAATAAATACGCCGGATACAGCATTATTTTTGCCACAGAACGCCCGTATCGCTCAATATCGCATCCAGCGGTACATCATGCGCTTCGGGGGTGAGGCTTTCTACCCAGCCATTGCTGTAGCCTAAACCCACGGTCGTGGGTTGCGGCTGCAGCGTCGCCAAAGTGCGGTCATAAAAGCCACCGCCATAGCCCAAACGGAAGCCACCGGGGCCAAAACCCACGCAGGGCACGAACAACAGCGTCGGCACGACCACGCCGGTGTCTTTGGGTTTGGGAATGCCGTAGGCGTCTTCTTCCATCGGGCAGCCGGGGTACCAGGTGTGAAAGGTGAGGGTTTTGTGAACTTTGTCGATGACGGGCAGGCCAATTTTGCAGGGTGATCTGTTTGCTACAGTTTCAGTCGCTGTTTGAGCCGCATCATCGCCGGCTGCAGGCTCGTTGGTAAGGTGTGCGGCGGAGGCGGCGGTCAAAGCCGCATCTTCTTGCCAGCGGTAGAGGGCGGGCAGCGGGTCAAACTCGCCTTTGATGGGCCAATACGCGCCAATCACCGTGTCAGGGCGGTTAAACAGCCAAATGCGCATCACGCGTTGTAACAAGTCAGCGCGCTGTCCTCTATCGGATAAATTCAAGCGTTGTTCTATCAAGGCTTTGCGTACAGCGGCTTTATCCATTATTCTTACCCTCTATGACATTTCCGAACTTTTCTACATTATTCCCAAGAGCCTTGATTCTGACATCACTTTTGCAGCTTGCAACGCTCCATTGCTTTGCGCAAGCGCCGAATGATACACGTGCGCAAGCCAGAGCCGACAATGTCTTGCTTGAGATGGGCGCCGCTTTCAAAAAGCTCGATAAAAAACGTCTCACCGAGCTGTTGCCACAATCAGCAGGCCACAGCCTAGAGCCGTGGGCTGCCTATTGGGAGCTGAAAGCGCGGTTGGAAGAGGCCTCAGATGCGGAAGTGCAGCGCTTTTTGGCGCGCCATGTCGGCACCTACCAAGAAGACCGCTTGCGCAACGACTGGCTGCTGCTGCTGGGTCAGCGCCGCGATTGGGGCAACTTTGCCTTTCAGTACCCGCAATACCGCATGCGTGACGACAAAGAAGTACGTTGCTATGCGCTCTTGGTTGATCATTTGCAGACGCCCCAAGGCGTGGGAACTTTGACAGGCGCGACACCGCCTGAACGCGCTTTGGAAGTGCGCCAACTGTGGTGGTCACTCAAAGATGCCGATGACGGCTGCAACTTGGCGGCTGACCGTTTGATCAAAGACCCCAATTCAACGCAAACAGGTATGACTGTGCAAGACGCTT
>CANKRG010000107.1 GCA_947485165.1 Comamonadaceae bacterium | reverse complement strand
TATTTTGGCCATGATTTTGGCAATGACAGCATCCGCCGTCAGCCCCTCAGACAAGGCTTCATATGACAGCACCAAACGGTGGCGCAGTACATCGGGCACCAAGTCTGCCATGTCTTCTGGCAGCACGTAGCTGCGACCACGCAACATGGCCAGCGCACGGGCACCTTCCGTCAAATTGATCGTCGCACGCGGGCTGGCGCCGTAGGTGATGTAGTGCGCCAGCTCTTTGAGACCATGCTTGGCTGGCGTGCGAGTGGCGGACACCAAACGCACGGCATACTGGATCAAACTGGGGTCAACATACACTTGGCGGCAGATGCGTTGCAAGGCGGCGAGTTGTTCAGTCGTTGCCACAGCGGAGACGGCGACTGCGGGCCCGGTGACGCGTTGCACAATGACGAATTCTTCTTCGTCCGTCGGGTAGTCCACCAGCTCCTTCATCATGAAGCGGTCCACTTGCGCTTCAGGCAAGGGGTAAGTGCCCTCGGTTTCAATCGGGTTTTGCGTCGCCATCACCAAAAAAGGTTCAGGCACTTTATGGGTGATGCCAGCTATCGTGACTTGGCGCTCTTGCATCACCTCCAGCAAGGCGCTTTGCACTTTGGCGGGTGCGCGGTTGATCTCATCTGCCAGCAGCAGGTTGGTAAACACGGGGCCGAGCGAGGTCGAAAAATCGCCCGTTTTTTGGTTGTAGATTCGTGTCCCCACCAAATCGGCCGGCACCAAATCGGGGGTGAACTGAATGCGTTTGAAATCACCTCGTATCGTGTTGGCCAAGGTTTTGACCGTGAGCGTTTTGGCCAACCCTGGCACACCTTCCACCAGCAAATGCCCCTGCGCCAGAATGGCGACCATGACGCGCTCTAGGAATTTATCTTGCCCCACGACGATGCGTTTGACCTCGTACAAAATTTGCTCCATGAGCTGAGATGTTTCTTGGTTTTGCGTTGCAGGATTTGCAAGATCAGCCATGGTCGATTCCTCTTCTAACTGTTGATTTTTTACGCTTCAGAAAGGTGGCATGCCTGCGGCTTGGGCGGCGTTTTCTATCGGCACGGCAAAGCCGATACCAATAAACGTACGCTGCTTGGAGGGGTTCAAAATCGCCGTCACAATGCCGACCACTTGGCCGTCCATCGTGACCAGCGGCCCACCCGAATTGCCAGGGTTGGCGGCCGCATCAAATTGAATCAAGTTGCTGATGTCTTTGTCACCCTCGGGCGAGCGAAAGGTGCGCTTCAGCCCCGACACCACGCCAACCGATGCAGAAGGTCCAATACCAAACGGAAAACCAACAGCCAAGACTTGGTCGCCCGGCCGTAAATCCGCCGTGGAACGCATGGTGGCGGCAATCATGTCGTCCGGGATTTTGTGCGCTTGCAGCACCGCCAAGTCATTTTCTGGCTGCGTGCCCGTGACCGAGGCGGCGGCTTCCATGCCATCTGCAAAAGTGACTTTGATGTTGTGTCCACCTTGCACCACATGCAAATTGGTCAAAATGATGCCTTTGTCCACAATCACCACGCCCGTGCCCACACCATGTTGCACGTCCTCACCGCCTTCAACACTTTTCACGAAACTGCGCACCATGACGACTGACGGCAGGATAGTCTCATACGCTTTGGCAGCGGGTGATGGCAAATCGGCGATTTCCAAGGTTTTGAGCACCGCGCTGTCGATGATGGCTTGGGTCAACTTGGGCCCTGTTGGGCGCAAAGAGAGGCTGAAACTGAGGAGCAGCAAAACCGCCATGAGGGCGATGACCGACCAGAGCAAACGCGGATCGCTGGGAGACAGCCGACGCAGACTGGATAAGCTGGATAAACGAGAGCGAATGGATGGCTTTTCGGCGTCAGGCGCTAGTTCCACAGCCACACCTGAAACCCCGCTAGTCTGCGGATTCGGCTGGGAGCTGCTGTAGAGACTAGACCTAGGCATCCGTTCACCTGTTAAAGTTTATCGAGCGCTTATCAACTATAACGCCAAACTCACGGTATCACGGATCGGACTTTTCTGCTTCTACGTCCCTAAAAACACCCCAGAAAAACCCTCAAACGGCTTAAAACCGCTTGTAAACCGGCAAATACCGCCACTCCCCCACCGCCAAATCACCCATCGGAATACGCCCAATGCGGATGCGTTTGATCGCCATCAGGCGCAGGCCGACACGTTCTATCATTTGCGGGATTTGACCCGGGCGTATGCCTTTGAAAGCGAAGCGCAGCCAGGTTTGATCGTCAGTTTGCTGGGCGATGCTGACTTTGATGGGGGGTAGCGGGATGCCGTTGAAGCTCAGGCCGTGGCACAGGCGGTCTATGGCTTGGTAGAGTTCATCGTCGTGCAGCTTGCCACGATTTGACGGCGTGGGGATGGCGGCCACTTGCACCAAACACTCTTGCTCCACGCGGTCAGCGTCGTCGTTCAACTTGCGGGCGATGCGGAAATCTTGCGTGAATACGATCAAACCGCTGGCCTCATTCGGCAAAGGCGTGGTTGGCGTCAAATTAGTGAAATGGCGTTGCAAAAAGCGTGTGGCTGCCGCTGCGCCACCGGCCAAGTTGGGGTCAATCGACTGTTTGGCTGGGTCGAGCAGCAGCAAGGCTGGATTGCCGCCTTCGCCAGAGTCAAAACCCACGGGCTTGTGCATCAAAATCGTGATTTCTTCCAGCGCTTCCAAGCTGGCGTTGGCATCGAGTTCAATTTTTTGATGCGCCAGCACGCGCGCGCCTGCGGCTTCGATGACTTGGCCATCCACCCGCACCCAGCCGCCTTCAATGTATTGCTCGGCTTGGCTACGCGAGCATTTGGCTTGTTCAGCTAGGCGCTTGGCTAGGCGATCGCCGACTTTTTGCTCGGCGATGTTGGCTTGTTTAGCGCGATCGGGGCGATTTTCTGGGATGGCTTTTGCTTGAGACACTGGCGCGCGGACGCTGCCACGCGGCAAGCCCTGACGGTCTGCCACGGTGGTTCTGGGCGGACGAACGCGGGGTTTGCCGTCAGACTTGGTTTCTGAAGATTTTGGATCGGGTTTTGGGGCGCGCTGCATAAGAGTCAATCTCTGGCGGGCGTGAGCTTTTCCAAGCCGCCCATGTAAGGACGCAACACTTCAGGAATCGTCACCGAACCGTCTTCGTTTTGGTAGTTTTCCAACACCGCCACCAAAGTGCGACCAACCGCCAGCCCCGAGCCGTTCAGCGTATGAACAAATTCCATCTTGCCTTGGGCATTTTTAAAGCGGGCTTGCAGGCGGCGGGCTTGGAAGGCCTCGCAGTTGGAGACGGAGCTGATCTCGCGGTAGGTGTTTTGCGACGGCAGCCACACTTCCAAATCGTAGGTTTTTGCCGCACCAAAACCCATGTCACCCGTACACAAGCTGACCACACGGTA
>CANKRG010000106.1 GCA_947485165.1 Comamonadaceae bacterium | reverse complement strand
GAAATGCACTTTTTGCCCGATGTCTACGTGCCCTGTGACGTGTGCGTGGGCATGCGCTACAACCGCGAAACGCTGGAGGTGATGTTCAAAGGCAAAAATATCGCCCAGATTTTGGATCTGACGGTGGAGGCGGCATTTGAGTTCTTCAAAACCGTGCCCACCATCGCCCGCAAGCTGCAAACGCTGCTGGACGTGGGCTTGTCCTACATCAAGTTGGGGCAGTCGGCCACCACGCTGTCGGGCGGCGAGGCACAGCGCGTCAAACTGGCGCTGGAGCTAAGCAAACGCGACACCGGCCGCACACTGTACATCCTGGACGAGCCAACCACAGGCCTGCATTTTGCCGACATCGCCCTGCTGCTCAAGGTGCTGCACCAGCTGCGCGACGCCGGCAACACCATTGTGGTGATTGAGCACAATCTGGACGTGATCAAAACAGCCGACTGGCTGATAGACATGGGCCCCGAGGGCGGCGCGGGCGGCGGGCAAGTGGTCGGTATGGGCACGCCGGAGGATATTGCGGCGAACGAGGCTAGTTTTACGGGGTATTATTTGAAGCGCTTGCTACCGTGAATGATCGATTTGCATCAATAATATTGGCATGAAAATCAAATTCACCAAAATGCAGGGTGCAGGCAACGACTTTGTCGTGCTGGACGAGACGCGCGGCTTACTGAATTTAAGCGTGGCGCAGTACCAGTTTCTGGCTAATCGGCACTTTGGTGTCGGGGCAGATCAGATTTTGTCGGTTCGCTCTGCGCCTGAAAGCTCAAAAGATATCGATTTTTCGTATGCGATTCACAACAATGACGGCTCGGAGGTGGAACACTGCGGCAATGGGGCGCGCTGTTTTGTGCGCTTTGTACGTGACCAAGGTTTGACGACCAAAGACATCATCAAGGTGCAAACCATGAACCGTGTGCTGGAGCTGCATGCCACACCTGATGGGCAAGTCACCGTCAATATGGGGGCGCCGCTGTTTGAAGCCAGCAGCTTGCCGTTTGAGCCTGCGGGGCTTGAAACGCATCAAAAGGGGCTGGCGCAGGTGTTTTCGCTCGATTTGGGTGAAAACGCACAAAAAAATGCCTCAAATATGTCTCTATCCGGCGTATATGTTGACTATACTGCTATTAAAAATATAGTAAATATCGCCATCGTATCTATGGGCAATCCGCATGCTGTGCATATTGTTGACGATGTGGAAGCGTTTGATGTGGCACACATCGGCTCGCTGGTGTCCAAACACGCGCGTTTTGCGCGTGGCGTGAATGCTGGCTTTATGCAGATTGTGAACCGCTCCCAAGTGCGCCTGCGGGTCTATGAGCGTGGCGCGGGAGAGACGCTAGCGTGCGGCACAGGGGCTTGTGCTGCGGTGGCGGCGGGTATTCAACAGGGCTTGTTAGACAGCCGTGTGAAAGTTGAAACACATGGTGGACCGCTGACGATTGAATGGGCGGATGGCGATTCTCCTGTCATGATGACGGGACCGGCAACCAAAGTTTTTGAGTCTGAAATCGAAATTCCGACTTAATCATTGATAAAACCAACTGATGTAACTTTTTGAAAAACAACATGAATTCCAATCTAAACCCGATCACTGAAGACGATATTGCTGATTTCTTGGTCAACACGCCAGATTTTTTCGAGCGTCACGCTGAGTTGCTTTCGTCCGTTCAACTGAACAGCGGCCACGGCAAGCGCGCCATCAGCCTGCAAGAGCGCCAAGCTGAAATGTTGCGCGAGAAAATCAAGGTGCTGGAGCGCGGTTTGATGGACATGATTCGCCACGCCAATGAAAACACGCAAACGGCTGACAAACTGCAGCGCTGGACGTGTAAATTGCTCTTGGCGACGGATGCCAAAGAGCTGCCCGAGCTGATTGCGTACAATATCAAAGAAGAATTCGCCGTGCCGCAAGTCGCCATCAAAGTATGGGCGGTGGACGAGCAATACGCTGCTGAAGCCTTTGCCACTGGTGCGAGCGAGGACACACAAACGTTTGCCTCGTCACTGACCTTGCCGTTTGTCGGTTTGAATGCTAAATTCGAAGCCGCCACTTGGCTGGACAACCCAGAGCAAGCGGTATCCTTGGCGCTGATTCCTTTGAAAGCAGCTGATTCAGCCACGGCTTTGGGTTTGCTGGTGTTGGCGTCGCCTGACGGGCAGCGCTTCAACAGCGGTATGGGGACGGACTTTTTAGAGCGCATTGGCGAAGTGGCCAGTGCGGCCTTATCAAGAATGAAAGATGGACGCCCTGCCTGAGACTCAGTCTATGGTTCAGCCTGACATTGGGGCTGAAACCGATCCGCTGGTTGCTCGGTATTTAGAGCACGTCCGTGTCGAGCGGCGGCTGGCGGCGCGGACGGTGGCGCTGTATGCGCTGGATTTGATCAAGCTGGCGGACTACGCAAAATCAGTCTCGGTCGAACTGCTCAAGGTTCAAACCAGTCACATTCGCCGCTGGGTGGCGCAGATGCACTCGGGCGGTCGCAGCGGGCGCGGAATTGCGCTGATTTTGTCGGGTTGGCGAGGCTTTTACGTCTGGCTGGGGCGCGAGGGGCTGATTGCCAGCAACCCGGTGCAAGACGTGAAAGCGCCTAAAGCCGCCAAACCTTTGCCCAAAGCGCTGAGTGTTGATGACTCGGTGCAACTCGCCAGCTACCAAAACGAAGCGCAAGACCCATGGCTTGAAGCGCGTGATGCGGCGATGGTGGAACTGCTTTACGGCAGCGGTTTGCGTGTCGCAGAGTTGGTGGGTTTGGATGCCGTGGTGACAGCCACGTCGCGCGGCTGGGTGGACATGCAGGCGGCAGAGGTACATGTGTTGGGCAAAGGCGGTAAGCGCCGTGCGGTGCCGGTAGGGGCTAAAGCAATCCATGCTTTAGAGGTGTTAAAATCGATGAGAGATGGCGTATTAAATACCTACAATGCTATTAATAATATAGCAAAAAAGAATAATGCAAGCCATGATGAATACGCCCTATTTTTGGGCCGAAACGGCACGCGGCTGACGGCGCAATCTGTCTGGCAGCGTTTGAAACGGCGCAGTCTGCAAGCGGGTTTGGCGGTTCCTGTGCATCCACACATGTTGCGCCATTCGTTTGCCAGCCATGTGTTGCAGTCCAGCGGTGATTTGCGGGCGGTGCAGGAGCTTTTGGGACATAGCCAAATCGCGACGACACAGGTTTATACGCGATTGGACTTCCAGCATCTCGCAAAAGCTTATGATGCAGCGCATCCAAGAGCGAAAGTAAAGGTGAAAGTGCAAGTTAAAACAGACAAATCGCCATGAACTTGGCTTGAATTTCGACCTTTTATCATCATATAATTAGGCAAATTACTGTATATATGCACACATTATTTCCCAATTTCATTTTCTTTTTTTAGGTAATTCTCATGAGTCTCATCCCTGTAACCATCTTGACCGGCTTTTTAGGTTCAGGTAAAACCACGTTGCTGAAACGCATTT
>CANKRG010000105.1 GCA_947485165.1 Comamonadaceae bacterium | reverse complement strand
GGAAGCTGCATCAAAGCATCTTATCAAACAAACTAGCGTCAGCAAAGCCGCGCTTGAATGCGCTAAAGTTAGGTTTGTTCAGGCCAATTTATCCTTATGAAAAGAGATTGCATATGAAGTTAAAAGACAAAATCGCCATCGTCACCGGCGCCGCCAGCGGCATTGGCAAAGAAATCGCCCTCACCTACGCCAAAGAAGGCGCGAAAGTCGCGATAGCCGACCTGAACCAAGACGCCGCCGAAGCTGCCGCCGCCGAAATGCGCGCTTTGGGCTTGCAGGCCATGGGCGTGGCGATGGACGTGACCGACGAAGCACAGGTCAACGCCGGCGTCGCCGCTGTCGTGGCGGCTTGGGGCACAGTGGACATTTTGGTCAGCAACGCGGGCATCCAGATCGTCCACCCGGTCGAAGAATTCAGCCTGGCCGAGTGGCGCAAGATGCTGGCGATCCACCTGGACGGTGCGTTTTTGACCACCAAAGCCTGCCTGCCGCACATGTACGCCGGCAAGCGCGGCGGCAGCGTGATCTACATGGGCTCGGTGCATTCGCATGTGGCGTCGATGCTGAAAGCGCCCTACGTCACCGCCAAACACGGCTTGATGGGCTTGTCCAAAGTCGTCGCCAAAGAAGGCGCAGCGCATGGTGTGCGTTCCAACGTGATCTGCCCCGGCTTTGTCCGCACCCCGCTGGTGGACAAGCAAATCCCCGAGCAAGCCGCCAAATTTGGCATCACCGAAGCAGAAGTCATCAAAAACATCATGCTGAAAGACACGGTGGACGGCGAATTCACCACCGTGCAGGACGTGGCCGAGGTGGCGCTGATGTTTGCGGCGTTTCCTAGCAATGCGTTGACCGGGCAGTCGCTGATTGTGAGCCATGGGTGGACGATGCAGTAGCAAGAATTGACCACGCGTTCAGCGTCCGACATAGCTTGATAAACAAGCTAATATCGACGCACTCATGAACTTCACAGACTTCCAAGCCAAATGGGGCGCAGGCGGCACGGCTGCCAGCCTGAACGAACGCCAAGGTGCGCAGCCGCATTTCATGGATTTGTGCGCCTTGTTGGGCGTGCCCGCGCCGGGCAGCAGCCGGCAAGATGGCCAGAGTGACTACATTTTTGAGCAAGACACCGCCAGCCAGCAAACCCGCCGCTTGGCGAGTGGCGCTGTCGTGCCTGTTTTATCCGTTCGCCCTGAGCCTGTCGAAGGGTCTTTGAAGGCTTCGACAGGCTCAGCCCGAACGGGTGGGGATGTAGTCCGAACGGTGGAGGAAGCCATTGCCGAAGCCGCCCACAAACTCACCACCCTGCGCGACAACTGGCTGAATCCGCCGGACTGGACGCAAAGCCTGCCTGAAATCGTGCCGCTGGGCATGAGCACCTCGCCCTACCCCGACCGCATTGTCCATAAACCCGGCCACGAGAAAGAGCTGAGTGAGCGCACCCTGACCAAACTCTACAACGCCCGCCCCGCCTGGCTAGACACTGCCCACAAAACCCTAGACGCCGCAGTCGCCACCGCCTACGGCTGGACGGATTACACGCCGGAGATGCCGGATGAGGTGATTTTGCAGCGGTTGCTGGCATTAAATGTGGAGAGAAGTGTGGCGCGGAGTGCAACTACCCCGTCGCTTCGCGCCACCCCTTCACATTGAAGGGGAATTTAATCCGAATTTGCTATTATTTTTATAGCTACTTAGTCAATAAATACGCCGTCTAGAGGCATATTTGAGAGATAAAACTCAAGCTACCCGCACTTCAGCCAACAAATCGGGGTGCCTATCCAGTATTTTCAGCAGTTTGACCAAGGCCAACGGCGGTTTTGTTTTGCCGTTTTCATAGCGCGAAAACGCATTCACCCCGCCGCCAAAGATTTCAGCGGCTTCGCGCTGGTCTAGATCTAGCTTTTTGCGGACGGTGGTGATGTAGCTGGGGTCGACGAAAGCGGCGTTGATTTGCTTTTGGTACATACCAATCAATTCGCTGTATCTGTCGCCTTGCTTGGCATCTAAGATAACTTCGCTGCAGACAGGGCAAAAGTCACCCGTGATTGAGGGAATAGCCGTTGTTTCGCCTTTGTAGGTGTAAGGCAAATCACGGGTATCGTGAATCAACTCGGCAGCGCCGCAGGATGGGCATTTCATGGTCATAGTTCCTTGAATGAAACAATCAAAACGTCGTCAATAACGGTCAATTTCAAATACACATCGTCGCCGCTGGCTGTTGTGGCGTGATACACGTCTTGCCAAATCCGATGATCGGCATGGGTTGTCATACTTTTGAAAAAGTTACTCCCAGTTAACGACATCACGACAGCACACATACCAGCTAAATTGTCTACGCCCACATCTCGTGCACCGTTAAATGCACTTGCCGTCGCTTTGACTTTGCCAGTTTCTACCAGCGTTTTGACAAATTTTAACTTGCAGTGAGGCGTATTTTTTTCCATAGCAATATTAACCTAGCTGGTTTAATTTGGCAAGTAGGTTAATGCGCTTTTTCCCAATTCTCCCCCACCCCCACTTCCGCCAGCAACGGTACTTTGAGGTGGGCGACACCCGCCATCAGGCGCGGAATTTCGTGTTTCAGCCAATCGACTTCGTCCAAAGGCACCTCAAACACCAGCTCGTCATGCACCTGCATGATCATTTGGGTGCCGCGTTTTTCAGCGTCCAGAACCTGCTGCACTTTGACCATGCTGAGCTTGATCAAATCTGCCGCTGTGCCCTGCATGGGCGCGTTGATGGCGGCGCGCTCGGCACCAGCGCGGCGTGGCCCGTTGGGGGAGTTGATCTCGGGCAAGTAGAGGCGGCGGCCGAAGACGGTTTCGACATAACCCTGGGCCTTGGCTTCCAGCTTGGTGCTGTCCATGTAGTGTTTCACGCCGGGGTAGCGGGCGAAGTAGCGCTCGATGTAGTTTTTGGCGGCCGTGTTGTCTATGCCTAGGTTGCGCGCCAAACCGTAGGCGCTCATGCCGTAGATCAAACCGAAGTTGATGACCTTGGCGTAGCGGCGCTGCTCACTGGACACCTCATGCGTCTGCACGCCAAACACCTCGGCGGCGGTGGCGCGGTGCACGTCCATGCCGTCGTGGAAAGCCAGCAGCAGCGAGGCATCGCCACTGATGTGCGCCATGATGCGCAGCTCGATTTGCGAATAGTCGGCACTGGCGATGACATGGCCGGGCGCGGCGACAAAGGCTTCGCGCACGCGCCTGCCCTCTGCCGTTTTGACAGGGATGTTTTGCAAGTTAGGGTCGTTGCTGCTCAGCCGACCCGTCACCGCCACCGCCTGCGCGTAGTGGGTGTGGACGCGGCCGGTGCGCGGCAGGGCGAGTTGCGCCAGCTTGTCGGTGTAGGTGCCTTTGAGCTTGGCAATGCCGCGGTGCTCCAAAATTTTGGCGGGCAGCGGGAAGTCTTCCGCCAGTTTTTCCAGCACCTCTTCGTCGGTGCTGCGTGCGCCGGTAGCGGTTTTTTTGACGACAGGCATGCCCAGCTTGTCGAAAAATATTTCACCCAGTTGTTT
>CANKRG010000104.1 GCA_947485165.1 Comamonadaceae bacterium | reverse complement strand
TCAAGACGAATCGATGCACTACGAGATGCTGAAACACACCGGCGAGCTGCCCATCATCGGCGTCAACACCTTCAGAAACCCGAAAGGCGATGTGGTGCAGGACAAGCTGGAGCTGGCACGCTCGACCGATGAGGAAAAGCAAAGCCAGCTGAAGCGATTAACTGATTTTCACGCCCTACATGCAGACGAATCACCGGCGATGCTGAAACGCCTGCAGCAAGCCGTGATTGCCAACGCCAATGTGTTTGAGGTGCTGATGGATGCGGTGCGGGTTTGCTCGCTCGGGCAGATCACCAATGCGCTGTTTGAGGTGGGTGGGCAGTATCGGCGGAATATGTGATCTAGGTATGAAAAAAGCGCTCCAAAGAGCGCTTTTTTACTGGCAGCAGCATGCTGAAAGAATCAGCCTTGCTTGTTCCTGATTTAACCTTGGTGTGGACGCTTGCCTGGGTTTTTCTTGCTGTTGGTGTGCGCGCCGCGCTCTAGGCTGATCTTTTGACCTTTGCCAGTGGTGTAGCACACGCCTTTTGGTGCGACTGGACGCGGGGTTGCTTTGCGGTCTGCTTCGGTTCTGAATACTTTTGCCATGAGGAGCTCCAATGAAATGTGGTGGGTGGATAGAAATTAACCTCGTATTATCTCAGCTTTTGGCTCTATTTTCACAGACTTCGTTTTAGAGCCTTTTTAGCACCTTGGCGACGCGTTTTTATGGCGCTTGTCGTTATGCTCTGTTTTTTGCTTAAATTTCTCCTGACTTTCGTTTAAAAGGACACACTATGAGCGCTGGCATGACCGATCTTTTCTCCCTCACAGGGCGCACGGCGCTGATCACCGGCGGCTCGCGCGGCATTGGCCGCATGATTGCCAAGGGCTTTTTGGCGCAAGGAGCCAAGGTTTACATCTCTGCCCGCAAGGCGCAGGCCTGTATGGATACGGCCAAAGCGTTGTCGCAATTCGGCACCTGCATCGCCATTCCGGGCGATGTGTCCACCGTCGCTGGCGCACAGGCTTTGGCCGACGCGTATTTAACATTTGAGCCGCAACTGGACATTTTGGTGAACAACGCGGGCGCGGCTTGGGGTGAGGATTACGACACCTTCCCCGAATCTGGCTGGGACAAAGTGGTGGACTTGAACATGAAAGCACCCTTCTTTTTGACGCAAATACTGACGCCTGCCCTGCGACTAGCCGCGAAATCGCACGTGGCCAAGGTGATCAACATCGCCTCGATTGATGGCGTTTCTATCAACGCCCAAGAGACCTACTCTTACGCTGCCAGCAAGGCCGGCTTGATTCACCTGACCAAGCGCATGGCGCTGCGTTTAGCGAAGGACAACATCGCCGTGACGGCCATTGCACCGGGGGCTTTTGCCTCCGAGATGAACAAAGTGGCACGTGACCAGGGCGACAAGGTCGCCAAACGTGTTCCCGCAGGGCGTGTTGGGGTGGACGAAGACATGGCCGGTGCGGCGATTTACCTCGCTTCGCGCGCGGGCGACTACGTGGTCGGCGCAACGCTGGTGGTGGATGGCGGCGTGTCGTTCACCCGCCAAAGCGACGATGTCGAATAATTGAACGCTGCACGGACCTGCGACGCTTCTGTGACATTTAGACCAAGGCTCGCAACTCACGTGTCGCTTCCTGCAAAAGCGGCAATAAGCCATTTTGCAGCTCCTCCAACGCCAGCTTGGCAGGCTGGGTCACCACATTCAAGGCGGCTACCGTTTGGCCCGCCGCATTGCGTATCGGCACCGCCAGGGCATGCACACCCAGCTCATGCATTTGACTGGCAAGGGCATAGTCTTGCACGCGCACTTGCTGAATCAATGCGCTAAATTGCTGCATATCTGTGCAGGTATAGGCCGTCAGCCGTTGCAAATGACGCCCCTGCGTCCATGCGGCAAAATCCGCCTCCGTCAGCTGCGCCAGCAGCACCTGCCCGGTGGAAGTGGCATGCACCGGCAGCCTGGCCCCCAAATGGAGGCCATATGGGGTGTAGCCAGCGTATTTATTGTTTATACTGCTATTTTTTTTATAGTATTCTGCATTGAATTGGCTACTTTTGGCGATGATCACCACCTCGTTCACATCCCGCACCACGGCTGAAAACGACTCGCCGATTTGTGCGGCCAAGCGGTTCAACGTGGGCTGCAACACACGCGGCAACTGCGCAGACGCCAAATAGCTGCCCGAAAACCGCAGCACCTTGCTGGACAGCCAATAAAAACTGCCGTCCGTCTCCAAATAGCCCAAATGCGCCAAGGTCAGCAAGTGCCGCCGTGCCGCAGCGCGGGTGATGCCAGCACGCTGCGCGGCCAACGTGGCGTTGAGCCGTTGCCGTTCCGTGTCGAAACTCTCCAGCACCGCCATGCCTTTGGCCATGCCGGCAATGAAGTCGGTAGGTGCAATGGTAGGAGCAGCTAACTTTTTAATTGAATTTTGCGCGTTCATCGCGCAATGGTGGCGATGATCGCGCACATTGTCAATGCCAAGCTGGCTGAAATGTGGCGATGCTTCTATCCTTGCACCATTAAGAATATAAGGAGACAGCATGAACCTCACCCCATTGCGCACCCAAGTCGCCATCGTTGGCGCCGGTCCTTCAGGGCTTTTGCTCGGCCAACTGCTTTACAAAGCGGGCATTGACGCCATCATCATCGAGCGCCAAAGCTCGGACTATGTGCTGGGTCGTATACGCGCCGGTATTTTGGAGCAAACCACGGTGGACATGTTGCATGAGGCGGGTGTGGGCGCGGGTGTCGGCTCTGAGGGTATCGTCCACCACAGCATTGACCTGGTGTTTGGCGGCAAGCGGCACGGCATTGATGTGCACGGCTTGACGGGCGGAAAAGTCGTGACCGCCTATGGCCAAACCGAGCTAACTCGTGACTTGATGGAAGCCCGCAGTGCGGCAGGTTTAACCACCGTGTATGAAGCCAAAGACGTCAGCGTGCATGATTTTGACGGTACAAAACCGGTGGTGCGCTACCAGCAAGACGGCCAAAACGTCGAATTGGCCTGCGACTTCATCGCCGGCTGTGACGGTTTCCACGGCGTATGCCGCGCCAGCGTGCCAGAAGGCGCGGTGATCGAGTACGAAAAAGTCTACCCCTTCGGCTGGCTAGGTGTGTTGGCCGACGTACCGCCCGTTTCACCGCACGCCATTGTTTACGGTAACAGCGAACGCGGCTTTTCGCTGTGCAGCATGCGCAGCCTGACGCGCAGCCGCTATTACGTGCAATGCCCAGCTGACGACAAAGTAGCCGCTTGGAGCGACCAGCGCTTTTGGGATGAGCTGCGCCTGCGGCTTGACCCTGAGCTGGCCGAGCAAATCATCACCGGACCGTCCATCGAAAAAAGCATCGCCCCGCTGCGCAGCTTTGTGGCCGAGCCCATGCGCTTTGGCAGCATGTTCTTAGCCGGTGACGCTGCCCACATCGTGCCGCCTACGGGGGCGAAAGGCTTGAATTTAGCCGCCAGTGACGTGAAATATCTGTCTAGCGCACTGATTGAGTTTTACGGCAAAGACGGTGTGAAAAGCGCGGC
>CANKRG010000103.1 GCA_947485165.1 Comamonadaceae bacterium | reverse complement strand
GATGGAAATTGCTGACAAAAGCTTGCATGAATACACGCAAGTCATCATCCATGAGGCGGATCGCTTGCAGTCCTTGGTGGATAGGCTGCTGGCCCCGCACCGCAAGCCGCATGTGGTGGGCGATGTGAACATCCATGAAGTCTGCGAGCGTGTTCGATCCTTGGTGTTGGCAGAATTTCCAACCGGTTTGAACATCAAACGCCAGTACGATATTTCTATTCCTGAGTTCAGAGGCGACCGTGAGCAGCTGATTCAAGCCTTGCTCAACATCGTCCACAACGCGAGTTACGCTCTAGAAAGCCAGATTCAGACGGCAACAGCTGAAATCTTGCTGCAAACACGCATTGCCAGGCAGGTTACATTTGGTAAGCAGCGCTACAAATTGGCACTGGAATTGCATGTCATAGACAACGGTCCTGGCATACCGGAAGCGATCAAGGAGCGTATTTTTTACCCCTTGGTATCGGGCAGAGATGGTGGTTCTGGCTTGGGGCTCACATTGGCGCAAACCTTTGTGGGGCAGCACAATGGCTTGATTGAATGCGACAGCGTGCCAGGACGGACCGATTTTAAAATATTAATACCGCTGCTTTGATGTATTCTTGGCAGCCACTGGAAGGCAAGTAAAGTACATGAAGCCCATTTGGATCGTAGACGATGACCAATCCATCCGCTTCGTCTTAGAAAAAGCGCTGCTGCGCGAAAGCCTGCCCACCCGCAGTTTTACCAACCCGCGCGATGTGCTCGCCGCACTTGCGGAGCTTGAAGACGGCAGCGACCAAGCGCCGCAAATCTTGGTCAGCGACATCCGCATGCCAGGCGGTTCGGGCTTGGATTTGCTCGAAAAGGTGAAACAAAAATTCCCTGGTTTGCCCGTCATCATCATGACGGCGTATTCCGACTTGGACAGCGCCGTCTCCGCCTTTCAAGGTGGCGCGTTTGAGTATTTGCCCAAGCCGTTTGACGTGCCGAAAGCTGTCGAGCTGATTCGCCGTGCGGTGGACGAAAGCCTGCGCGAAGAAGTGGCGGAAGAGCGCATGGTGGCCGCGCCCGAAATGCTGGGCCAAGCGCCCGCCATGCAGGACGTCTTCCGCGCTATCGGCAAATTGAGTCAAAGCAATGTCACGGTGATGATCACGGGCGAGAGTGGTACCGGTAAAGAACTGGTGGCTCGTGCGCTGCACAAACATTCGCCGCGCGGCGACGTCAGCAAATCAGCGGCTAAATCTGGCTCAAGTTTGCTGTCCACTTTGACCCGCGAAGGCCCCTTTGTCGCCATCAACACCGCAGCCATCCCCAAAGACTTGCTGGAGAGCGAACTCTTCGGCCACGAGCGCGGCGCTTTCACAGGCGCACAAACCATGCGCCGTGGCCGCTTTGAGCAGGCCGATGGTGGCACGCTGTTTTTGGACGAAATTGGCGACATGCCGTTTGACCTGCAAACGCGCTTGCTACGCGTCTTGAGTGACGGTCATTTTTACCGCGTAGGCGGCCACACGGCCATCAAAACCAATGTTCGCGTCATCGCTGCGACACACCAAGACCTGGAGCAACGCGTCAAAGAGGGCGGTTTCAGGGAAGATTTGTTCCACCGCTTGAACGTCATTCGCCTGCGTTTGCCCGCTTTGCACCAGCGCCGCGAAGACATTCCTATGCTGTCCAAGCACTTTTTGATTCAAAGTGCGAAGCAGCTGGGCGTTGAACCCAAGCGTTTCACCGAAGCGGCTTTGGCGCAATTGGCTGGTTTTAGCTTCCCGGGCAATGTGCGCCAGTTGGAGAATATTTGCCACTGGCTCACCGTCATGGCGCCCAGCCAAGTGATTGAGCCTAAAGATTTGCCGCCAGAAGTGCAGCAAACAGTGCCTGCTGCCGTGAGCCTCAGTGCTGAGCTACCCCATCAAATCACTGAGTTACAACAAACCGTTCGCCCTGTGCCTATCGAAGGGTTTCGACTGGCTCAACCCGAACGGGGAGTGGTTGCTCAGGTTGCCGTCAATACCATGTCTATAGCCAATAGCGACAATTGGGAGCAGGGCATGTACAAAGTCGCACAACAGCTGTTGGCAACCGACCGCACCGACGTGTGGGACGAGATGACGCGCCGCTTCGAAACTCATTTGATTCAAGCCGCCCTGGACAGCAGCAAAGGCCGCCGCATAGACGCTGCGCACAAGCTGGGCATTGGCCGCAACACCATCACCCGCAAGATTCAAGAGTTGGGCTTGGGCAAAGAATAAATAGGGTTAAAAATAGCTCTAGTCAACACATTCATTGCCTAAATTGCTGTAAATATCATAGCGTTAGAACCACCGGGGCATGGTCACTCGGGCGTTCATTTTTACGGGGTAATTTGTCGATAACGCAGGCGGTGACAGATGCTTTTAACGCGTTACTGACCAAAATATGGTCAATCCGCAAGCCTTGGTTTTTTCTAAAGCGAAAATCGCGGTAATCCCACCAGCTGTAGCATTTGGCGGGTTGCTCGAAGAGGCGATGTGAATCCGTCAAACCCAGCGCGATCAAGGCGCGCAGCTGGTAGCGTTCTTCTTCGGTGCAATGGATCGTACCTTCTAGCCCAATCGGGTCCCACACGTCCAAATCATCAAAGGTGATGTTGTAGTCGCCCATGATGATAAGTTTTGGATGCGTTGCCAGCTCGATCTTTAGCCAATCGCGCAGGCCGCGCAGCCAGCTCATTTTGTAGTCAAACTTCTCGCTGCCGGGCTCTTGCCCATTGGGGAAATAGGCACCGACGACACGAATATTGCCTAATTTTTCATCAGTAACGGTGGCGGTAATCACCCGCGCCAAATCATCGGTGAAGCCCGGAATATTCTTTACCACATCCGTCACAGGCAGCGCCGTTTTGCTCAACAACGCCACACCGTTGTAGGTTTTTTGACCAAACCACTGTGCGTTGTAGCCCGCTTCAAGAAACGCCGCCGCCGGAAACTTGTCGTCCGTCATCTTCGTTTCTTGCAGCACCAGCACGCCCACAGGGTTGTCAGCCAGCCAAGCAAGCACTTGTGGCAGCCGCACGGTGAGGGAGTTGACGTTCCAGGTCGCAAATTGCATGGTATTACTTGTGCAGCATGGCCAACACGCCAAGCACCAGACCAATGCCCGCAATGCCAAACATCGCGTATTCGAACCATTTTTTTCGGGTCAGCAGCGCAATCGCGGCCATCGCAATCGACACTTGCAAGACGGTGGTTGCTTGTGCCCAGCGGTGGTGCTGATGCATTTGCTCGTCGCTTCGCTTGTCCCAATCCGTCGACGCCGCTTCCAGCTTCTCTGCATCGCCTTTGATCTTGTTTTTCTCGCTCTCGTAGCGGTCAATTTTGGCCTGGTAGCCCGCTTTTTTATCCTCAGGCGCTAAATCTTTCGCCAGTTCAGCCAAAGACTGCTTGGTGCTTTTGGCTTGAAAGAAATTCCATTGGTTCGACGCTTCGGTTTTTTTGATCGCCGCATTGTTCTTGAACAGCCCAGCATTGGCTTGCGTCGCACCGCCCTGGTACGAAAAAATAGCGCCTACGGTGGCAATGATGGCGGTTACGACGGCAATTTGACCGATCATACCGCCTTTGTCGCTGCCACCATGATCGTCACCATGCCCGCCCTGGGCGGCGTGCTCCAGCTCGTGGTCGTGCGGGCCGTGCACGTGAAATCCGTTT
>CANKRG010000102.1 GCA_947485165.1 Comamonadaceae bacterium | reverse complement strand
TTTTCAACAACCAAAACGAGAAGCCCTACACGTCTGACGGCTCGGTCAATCTGGCGCATCTGTTTGTGGGCAGCGAAGGCACGCTGGGCATCACGCAAGCGCTCACGCTCAAACTCTGCGAGCTGCCCAAGACCAAGGTGTTGGGTGTGGTCAATTTCAGCAGCTTCCATAAAGCCATGGATTCTGCGCAGCACATTGTCAAGCTGGGTGCCGATGGCCTGTTGACCGCGGTGGAGCTGGTCGACCGCACCATGCTGGATTTGGCGTTGCAAAACCCCGCTTTCGCGCCCACCATCCGTACCGCTCTCGTCAAACCAGACGCACCCACGCCCGAAGCGGTTTTACTGGTTGAGTTTGCAGGCGCTAGCAAAGCTGATTTGCTACCCAAGCTGCGCCAGTTGGTCGAACTCATGGGCGACCTGGGGCTGCCGGATTGTGTGGTGGAGATGCTAGAGGACGCGCCGCAAAAAAACCTGTGGGAAGTGCGCAAAGCGGGCCTGAACATCATGATGAGCTTGAAAGGCGATGGCAAACCCGTCAGTTTTATTGAAGATTGCGCCGTGCCGCTGGAGCACTTGGCCGAATACACCGATGGTTTGACCGAGGTGTTTCGCAAACACGGCTCGCGCGGCACCTGGTACGCCCACGCCAGTGTGGGCACCCTGCATGTGCGGCCCATTTTGGACATGCGCCGTGGCGGGCCAGACGGTGGCGCGGTCAAAATGCGCGAGATCGCCGAAGAAGCCAGCGCCCTGGTGCGCAAGTTCAAAGGCGCGTACAGCGGCGAGCATGGCGATGGTCTGTGCCGTGGCGAGTGGATTGAGTGGCAGTTTGGCTCGAAAATCAACGAAGCGTTCAAAGCCATCAAACAGCACCTGGACCCGATCAACCTGCTGTGCCCAGGTCGCATGGTCAGCATGCCAGAGCAGTCTGTGCCCAAGATGGACGACTCGCGCCTGATGCGCTTTTCTTCCGGTTCGGCCGGTGAGAAACCCTACCGCATCATCCCGCTCAAACCCGCGCTCGACTGGAGCGCCTGGAACGTGCAAAACGACCCCGTCACCGAGCAAACCACCGCTCCCGGCACGGGGGGCGACCCGGCCGAAGGGTTTGCCAAAGCGGCCGAGATGTGCAACAACAACGGCCACTGCCGCAAGTTTGACGCCGGCACCATGTGCCCCAGCTACCGCGTCACCCGCGACGAAAAGCACCTGACGCGGGGCCGTGCCAACACCCTGCGCCTGGCTTTAAGCGGGCAACTGGGCACAGACGGGCTGGCCAGCGAAGAAGTCCACGAAGCCATGGATTTATGCGTCGGCTGCAAAGGCTGCAAGCGCGATTGCCCCACGGGCGTGGACATGGCCAAGATGAAAGTCGAGTTTTTGCACCACTACAAGGCCAAGAACGGCTACAGCCTCAAAGACAAACTCATCGCCAGGTTGCCCGACTACGCGCCTTGGGGGGCTAGACTGGCACCGCTGCTGAACCTACGCGACAAAGTCCCGGGTTTGGCCAAGCTCAGCGAAAAGCTGCTGGGTTTCTCAGAGAAGCGCACCCTGCCGCAGTGGCAGCGCAAGACGTTCTGGAATTCGGCGCCCGTTTTCGCTTCAAAAGAAGAAGTTTTACGGGCTAAAAAACCAGTGGTCTTGTTTGTCGATACGTTCAACGCGTTTTTTGAGTCTGACAACGCACATGCAGCCTTAAAAGTGCTTCTAGCCGGCGAATATACGGTTGGTGTAGCTACTAAAAATGCAGCAAATAGTGGATCTATAAATTTAAAACCCTTATGCTGTGGCCGTACCTACTTGGCCAGCGGCATGGTGGACGAGGCGCGTGAGAAGCTGCGAGAACTGGTCGCCGCCTTGCTGCCTTATGCCAAGCAGGGCATCGCCATCGTCGGCTTGGAGCCCAGTTGCCTGCTGACGCTGCGCGACGAAGCCCTGGTTATTGGCTTCGGGGGGGGCTTGGGGGAAGACGCCAAGTTGGTGTCCGAGCACGCTTTTTTATGGGAAGAGTTCTTGGCGAATGAGGCTAAAACCGGGAAGTTAGACGTTTTGGCAACCAAGCTCAAACCCGTCAACCAGCCGATTTTGCTGCACGGCCATTGCCACCAAAAAGCCTTTGATGCGGTCTCGCCCATCCTAGACGTCATCAAACTCATCCCCGGTGCGAAACCTGAACTGATCGAAAGCAGTTGCTGCGGCATGGCGGGTAGTTTTGGCTACGAGGCCAGCCATTACGAGGTGAGCATGCAAATGGCCGAACTGAGCCTGCTGCCAGCCATCCGCAAGCAGCCCGACGCTATTGTGGTCGCCGACGGCACCAGCTGCCGCCATCAGATCCATGATGGCACGAAAGGCTCGCAGCAGCGCGCGGCAATCCACGTGGCGCAATTGTTGGCGAGCCAGCTCTGAGACAATAGGGGCTATGACTGAAAAAATTGAATCTCCGAAAATTGTGAAATTAGCTGACAAAGCACCTGAAAAAGCAAGCGAAAAAACCTGGACTGAACGCCCCGTCGAGTGGCTAAACGTCGAATCCTTGGACATTGAAGCCCAGGGCGTCGCTCACAAAGCCGACGGCAAGGTGGTGTTTATCGACGGCGCGTTGCCGTTTGAGGTGGTCAGTGCCAACACGAATCGCAAAAAGGACAACTGGGAAAAAGCGACGTTGACGGCGATTCAGCACGAATCGTCCCAACGCGTCACCCCTGGTTGCCCGCACTTTGGCATGCACGAGGGTGCGTGCGGCGGCTGCAAGATGCAGCATTTGCACGTGGCGGCGCAAGTTGCCGTCAAGCAGCGCGCCTTGGAAGACGGTTTGTGGCATTTGGGTAAGCTCAAAGCTGGCAACGTGATGCGTCCGATTGAAGGCCCAGCCTGGGGCTACCGCTATCGCGCCCGCATTTCAGTGAAATTTGTTCGTAAAAAAGGCGAGAACGGCCAGGTATTGGTCGGCTTCCATGAGCGCAAAAGCCGCTATGTGGCCGATATGAAGGTGTGCCACGTCTTGCCCAAACACGTCAGCGATTTGCTGTTGCCGTTGCGTGCGCTGATTGGCAGCATGGACGCCAAAGAGACGATTCCGCAACTCGAACTCGCCGTGGGTGACGATGTGGTGGCGATGGTTGTTCGTCACATGGCGCCTTTGAGCGAGGGCGATATGGGCAAATTGCGCGAATTCACGGTTCAACACCCAGCTGTGCAATGGTGGCTGCAACCGAAAGGGCTGGATACGGTGCACTTGATGGACGAGAAGCTGGGTAAAGTCAGCACTTTGTTTTACGCTTTGCCACAGTTTGGCATCACCATGCCCTTCAAACCGACCGATTTCACCCAGGTGAATCCGCACATCAACCAGGTGCTGGTGGCGCGGGCGCTGCGGCTCTTGGACGTGCAAAAGACGGAGCGGGTGATTGACTGGTTTTGTGGTTTGGGCAACTTTACGCTGCCACTGGCGACGCAAGCACGCGAGGTGCTGGGCGTGGAGGGGAGCGAGGAGCTGGTCGCTCGATCCAGGCAAAATTACCTGCTAAATAAGCACCCAGCCATCACAAATACTGCCTTGACTGCTACTAATTTTGTAGTAAGAAACCTGTTTGAAATCACCGGTTCGGTATTGGCTGCCGATGGTATTGCCGAAAAGTGGCTGATGGACCCGCCGCGTGAGGGCGCGTTTGCATTGGTCAAGGCACTGGTGGAGTTGGTGACACAGTCCACCCGTACTACTAATGAAGCGACGATTGAAAACCCATCCGAAGCCGTCAAAAACTGGCAGCC
>CANKRG010000101.1 GCA_947485165.1 Comamonadaceae bacterium | reverse complement strand
GTTGACGACCGATTCCTTGGAATTGTCATACTCGCGCATCACCGCCAAAATGTCTTTGGGTGGCAGCTGCTCCAAAACAACCATCAGCGCCTGGTCGCCCTCAGCGTCTGCCAGCTCGACCAGCGCATACTCCGCGCCCACAATGTCGCCAGCGGCGATAAGCGCTTGGGTTTTGGTGATCAGGGCGAGTTGGCTGCTGGTTTGTTCGGTCATTTCGTGTCTTTTATAAATGTAAGTTCAATCAAGATTTCATTCAGGAAACTTAAAAAAATCCGTTCGGGCTGAGGTATCGAAGCCTTCCTAAGCCCATCAATACCTCAAGGCGAACGGCGTTGGTTGGAACGCGGAAAGCTAATCTTTACGGTCAAAACCCTGCTCAACCATCCAATCTTGCCCCGCTTCCTCACGGGCTTTGGCTTCTTTGTTGGCTTGTTTGTCGTGCTCGCTGTCGTAGTCCGCGCCGCCGTCATGGTCTTCGTTGTCGTCGTCTTCCTCGTCATTTTCATGCAAAGGAGGGCGGTGGGTTTTCTTGTGGAACATGTATTCCAGCGCAGCGGCGACAGTCATGAACCATTCGCCTTGCGGCTCTGCCAAAATCACTTTTGCGGGTTCTTTCGCCCAATCAGCCAGCGTGACCACATCACTCAGGGTGCTCCATTCGGGCAGTTCGTCAGACTCAAAACTCAGCAAATCGTCCATCACCGCGGGCAGTTTGATGGTGAAAGCATTGTGAAAAATAACGGCCACCATCTCGGGGCTGAGCTCAATCATCAACTTCAAAAAAGCCAGCTCTTTGCATTTTTCAGCCAAGCGCTTTTTCAAAACGTCTTTGCCCTCAGAGTCAGAAGTCAGATCGTCCAGCTCAGCTTGGTAGCTGGTGCGTAGGTGTTTAAAGTAGGCAGATGTGGTCATGATAATCTCGTCATTCATGGTTGTATTTAGTTTAAGAATTTACTTTAATAAAGTTATATAACATTATGTTTTAAATATATTTTTAAAATAATTATGCCAAATACCTTGCGCTGTTTCTAGCGGGTTGTCCAGTAAATTGCGACGGCGGTTGTCGTCGTAGGCTTGGCGCTTGTCGGTGTCTGAGAGTACATCAAAGGCGGCTTGAATCGTACGAAACCGGTCGGCAGCATCTTCAGCATCGTTGCGGTCTGGATGGTAATAGGCGGCTTTTTGACGATAAGCCTTCTTCACCTCGGCAAGCGTGGCGCTGCTGGCAAGGCCTAAAGCTGCATAGTGATCTGACATAGTTAAGACAATCTTCTAGGGAAGCCATAAGTATATGGGTGTTTTTGGCACAATATCAAGTTATGAGCCAAGCAGAAAATAAAGAACCACCAGACCCAGCGCGTGATCTGAAACGCCTAGTCACCACCACCATGCCCTTCGGTAAACACAAAGGCGTTTTGATCGCCGACCTGCCTGGCAATTACCTCAACTGGTTTGCCAGAGAGGGCTTCCCCGACAACAGCATTGGCCAGCTGCTGGCGTTGATGCAGGAGATTGATAGCAATGGCCTATCCGATCTGCTGAAACCACTGCGCCATGCTGCGCAAGTGCCCCAGCAACCAAATCGTCGCTAAAACTGCACGTCCTGCGCCAAACGTCAGGCCGTCTACCTGAGTTGGCGACGATCGTGACATTACTAGCGGAACTTGCCCCAGCTGCAACAGCACGCGCTGCGCATTCAAGTCGTGCAGCCTGTCCAGCGCATGGGTCGATTGGTCGGCAATGGTCACGCTGTAGTCACCGCAGTCCGCCAAGACCCGAGCAATGGTCTGTCCAATGTGGCCTGCGCCTAGCAATGCAATTTGCATCTTCAACCTCCTGACTGTCACCGTGTTGATGAGATGAATAGTAGACTAAATTGAAGACAAATTCTTAAACATCACTAACGCATCCACAAACCCCAGCTTTTGGTGCTGAAACACCTCTGGAAGAGTACCGACAATTTCAAAACCTAGCTTTTGCCAAAGCCGAACTGCGCCGGTATTGGTTGAAACGACGAAGTTGAACTGCATCGCCCTGAAACCCATCTCAACCGCTAATTTCTGCGAATGCTCACACATCTGGGAAGCAATGCCCTGGCCTTGCGCATCAGTGCTGACGACATAACCGCAATTGCACACATGCGCGCCCAAGCCGGGTTGGTTGGGTTTGATGAAGTAGGTGCCGAGGATGTTGCCAGCTTCGTTGCAGGCTATGAAGGTGGCAGCGGGTAGCTCAACCCACGCTTTGTGAATCTCCGTCTCGGTGCTTTGGGGTGAAAAGGTGTAGGTGTCACCAGCTGCAAAGGTGGTTTGTAATATCAGCCAGATGGCTGGCCAGTCGGTGGGTTGAAAAGGGCGGATTTCAGTCATAAATCTAAGCGACTGCACTCAGCCCTTCACATACCGCCGTGCGCATAGGTATCAAACAAAATCAGGAGTTCTTGGTCAAAGTCTTGGGCGGTTAGTCGTTGCTTCAGTGCCATGTTGATTCTTTTTAAAAGTTAGTTCAAAAAAGTTATTCAAAAAAAATATAACACCAATTATTTTCAACCAAAGGATAAAGGCTATGCTGTCGGCATGGTTATTTTTGAACGAAGACAGTTTTTACAATTGGCAAGCTTTGCAGCAGCCAGCGCTGCCACCTTGTCGCTGCCGCGCAGCGTTTGGAGCCGGACAGACACCTCACACAAGTTTCAAAGCAACCCGTTTGCCCTGGGCGTGGCCAGTGGCTCGCCGACGCACGACTCGGTGGTGCTGTGGACGCGGCTGGTGGAAAGTGGTTTGGATAGTCGACCTGTGACTGTGCGCTGGGAAGTGGCGGATGACGATAAATTTACCCGCATCGCGCAAAGTGGTCAGCATCTGGCTACGGCTGATTTAGGGCATTCAGTCCATGTGGAACTGCAAAATCTGCAGCCTGACCGTTGGTATTTCTACCGTTTCATGGCGGGAGACGCCATCAGCAGCATTGGCAAAACGCGCACTTTCCCCAAAGCGGGCGCATCGGCAGACAAGTTAAAAATCGCCTATGCATCTTGCCAGCGCTGGGAGGCTGGTTATTTCACCGCTTACAAGCACATGCTGGCTGAAAAGTTAGACGCCGTACTGTTTTTGGGCGATTACATCTACGAATACCCAGGTAACCCTGTTTCTGCCGTGCGGTTGCCAAGTTCCACCTCAAGTTTGGGTTTTGTGTTGACTTTGGACGACTACCGCAGCCGCTACGCCCAGTACAAAAGTGATGTCGATTTACAAGCCATGCACGCCGCCTGCCCATGGCTGCTGACCTGGGACGACCACGAGGTGCAAAACGACTATGCGAGCTTGACGGCGGGTGACAGTGGTATTGCCGATATCTTCTCCAACCCCGCAGACTTTGCCATGCGCCGCGCCGCTGCCTACCAAGCCTATTATGAAAACATGCCGATTCGTGCATCAACTTTGACGAAGAGCTTGGCAGGATTAACGTCTGGCGCTGAAATGCGAATTTTTCAACGGGTTGATGTGGGGCAATTGGCCTCGTTTTACATGCTTGACCCACGCCAATACCGCGACAGACAAGCTTGCTCCAAAGACGGCAAACTGGGTGCAAGTATGGTCAACCCCGCTAAATGTACCGATTGGCTAGACCCGAAACGCACCATGCTGGGCGCGCAGCAAGAAAGCTGGTTGAGTGTTGAATTGGCATCTGCCAAGCAACGTGGTTCGACTTGGAACGTGCTGGCCCAGTCCACCTTGTTTGGCCTGCGTGACAACACACCTGGCGACGGACAAAGCTTTTTCAACGACGGTTGGGACGGCTACGCACCTGCACGTAAGCGTTTGACCGATGCCTTGCAGAAAAATACCGTGCAAAACGCGGTGATGCTAGGCGGCGATGTGCATGAAAACTGGGTGGGGTACTTGAAGGCTGATTATTCGCAAACCGCCGCTGCACAGGCTGCACCGGCGATTGGCGTGGAGTTTTGCGGCACCAGCATCACCTCGATAGCGGGTAGTAGTGCGGTTGAAAAAACGCCTGAACGCCTGGTTGAAAATCCACATTTTGTGTTTGCGGATGCCAAATTCAGAGGCTATGGTGTGGTTGAGTTCACACCCAAGCAGCTAACAACATCGCTGCGGGTGGTTGACAATGTTCGGGCTAAAACAACAACGCCCAG
>CANKRG010000100.1 GCA_947485165.1 Comamonadaceae bacterium | reverse complement strand
AGCTGGTGCTGGACGACTTTGCAGGCTCCATGCCTTTGGCGGCAGCCGCCTACAACGCGGGCCCGAGCCGGCCGCGCGCTTGGCGCAACGGCGCGGTGGTGGAAACCGCTATTTGGGCCGAAAACGTGCCTTTTGCCGAAACGCGCGATTACGTCAAAAAAGTGCTCTCCAACACCACCAACTACGCCGCGATTTTGACGGGGCAACCGCAATCCCTCAAAAATCGCCTCGGCATGATTGGCCCGCTCGGTGTTGCTGCACCCGCTGTGAATACAGATTTGCCGTGATACGCTCGATGCTATGAAAAAAACATTAGAAAAAGTGCTGGTTTTGGGTGGCACAGGCTTTGTCGGCCGCCACGTGTGTGAAAAATTAATGCGTCTCAACATCCGCGTCACCGTGCCCACGCGCAGGCGCAGCAACGCTTACAACGTGCAAGCGCTGCCCATGCTGGATGTGCTGGAAGTTGATATTCACGACCCAGCCGCACTGGCCGCTTTGCTGGCAGGCCACGATGCGGTGGTTAATCTGGTCGCGGTCTTGCATGGCGACGAAGCCGCGTTTGAGCGTGCCCATGTAGCGTTGCCGAAAAAATTGGCAGCAGCTTGCCAGCAAACGGGTGTGACACGCGTCGTCCACATCAGCGCCTTGGGCGCCGCAGTTGATGGGCCTTCCATGTACCAGCGCAGCAAAGCGCGGGGTGAAGCGGTGTTGCAAGCCGCGGGGCTAGACCTCACCATTCTGCGCCCCAGCGTTATTTTTGGGGCTGATGACAAGTTTTTGAACCTGTTTGCCAAACTGCAAACCATTTTCCCTGTCATGCCTTTGGCGGGCGCAAACACCAAGTTTCAGCCGGTGTGGGTGGAAGACGTAGCGCAAGCCGTGGTGAACAGTTTGACCAAGCAATCCTCACCTGAAAACAGAGTCATTGAAGCTTCCGGCCCTGATGTGATCACGCTGAAAGAGCTGGTACAACTCTCCGCCATCGCCGCTGGTATCAACCGTGGTCGTGGTCGCCCAGTGATTGCCTTGTCGCCCTTCTTAGGCAAGCTGCAAGCCATGGCGATGCGTTTGTTGCCCGGCGAGCCCTTGATCAGCCAAGACAACTTGGACTCCATGCAGGTGGACAACGTTGGCACGGGCAAACTGCCAAATCTGCAAACTTTGGGCATCACGCCCAGCGCCTTGGCCGCCATTGTTCCCACCTATTTGGGCAATAACAGCGTTTTGCGCCAGCAGTTGGCGTTTCGTAAAACAGCGGGTCGGTTTTAAGGGCCTATTTCACGGAAAACGATGTTCAAGCTCTACATTGGTAACAACAACGACTCCTCTTGGTCCATGCGCCCGTGGCTGTTGCTAGAGACTTACCAAGGCTCCATGCTTTTTGGCTTCAGGCAGCCTTGCTGGAAAAAGACTTTGTCGTGATGGACGAGCAGTACCGCGTTAAGGCATAAGCAAACCACCAAACCACCAAACCGTAAATCTGTAAACTACCCCCATGCAAATTTACATGGTGGGTGGTGCGGTGCGGGATGCTTTGCTGGGCTTGCCAGTGAAGGACAGGGACTGGGTGGCTGTGGGCGCAACGCCGCAGCAGCTGCTCGATTTGGGCTATCTGCCGGTTGGCAAAGACTTCCCGGTTTTTCTACACCCCGTCACCAAAGACGAAGTCGCCCTGGCTCGGCAAGAGCGCAAAACAGCGCCCGGCTACCACGGTTTTGCCTTCCATGCCGCGCCGGATGTGACGCTGCAGCAAGACCTGTCACGGCGCGATCTTACTATTAATTCAATAGCAATAGAGGAAATAAATACGCTGGCTGAGCATGGTTTCAATAGCCAATTTGAGCATGTTTTTATAGCAAATACGCCGATGTCACTGGATAGAGCACAGCTGATAGATCCCTACGGCGGGCTGCGCGATATAGATGCCAAAGTGCTGCGCCACGTTTCCCCCGCCTTTGCCGAAGACCCGGTGCGGATTCTGCGATTAGCCCGCTTTGCGGCGCGCTTCAGCGATTTCAGCGTCGCCCCTGAAACCATGGCTTTGATGCGCCAGATGGTGGAAAACGGCGAGGTCGATGCCCTCGTTTCAGAGCGCGTTTGGCAAGAAATCGCCACCGGCCTGATGTGCGACAAACCCTCACGCATGTTTGAGGTGCTGCGCGAATGCGGGGCGTTGCAGCGGCTGCTGCCCGAGCTGGACCGACTCTGGGGCGTGCCACAGCGGGCCGAATACCACCCCGAAATCGACACCGGCGTGCACGCCATGATGGTGCTGGACATGAGCGCCAAGCTAGATTGCAATCTAGTTATTCGCTACGCCTGCCTGTGCCACGACTTCGGCAAAGGCACCACACCCGCCGACGTGCTGCCGCGCCACATCGGCCATGAAGACCGCAGTGTCAAGCTGTTACGCGAAGTGAGCGCACGCTTGCGTGTGCCGGTGGAGTGCAAAGAACTGGCTGAAGTGGTGGCGCGTGAGCATGGCAACATCCACCGAAGCGGTGAATTTAGCGCCGCAGCCATCGTGCGCTTGCTAGAGCGCTGCGACGCCTTCCGCAAACCCGCCCGCTTTGCCGAGGTGCTGCTGGCCTGCGAATGCGACGCCCGTGGTCGCCTGGGTTTTGAAGATGCCGCCTACCCGCAGCGCCAGCGCTTGCTGCAAAGCCTGCAAGCAGCACAAACCGTGACGGCTGAAAATGCTATTAATAATATAGCTGTTAAGGCAATAAATACGCCGTCTATAAGCGAAAATGCCTCTAAAAGTGAACTTTTAGAGGCAAAAACACCGTCTGGCAAGCAGATTGGCGAGCTGATGCATGCGGCCCGCGTACGGGCTGTGGAAAAACTTACAACTTAAACGGCACCACCAGCTGGCGTTGCTCGCCCAAGCCTTCGATACCCAGCGTGACCACATCGCCCTTTTTCAAGAACACCGGCGCGGGTTTGCCGTCTTTCTTGATGCCCAAGCCCACGCCCGGCGGGGTGCCGGTGGTGATGACGTCGCCTGGCATCAGCGTCATGAACTGGCTCAAATAGCTGACAATTTTCGCGCAGCTGAAAATCATGGTTTTGGTGTTGCCGGTTTGAAAGCGCTGGCCGTTCACATCCAGCCACATGCCGAGTTTTTGTGGGTTGGTGATTTCGTCTGTCGTCACCAGCCACGGGCCAATCGGGCCGAAGGTGTCGCAACCCTTGCCCTTGTCCCACTGCGGGCCACGCTCTAACTGGTATTCGCGCTCGCTCACATCGTTGATGGTGCAGTAACCGGCCACGAAGTTCAGCGCTTCTTTTTGCGACACATAGCGCGCTTTGCTGCCGATAACGATGCCCAGCTCCACTTCCCAGTCGGTTTTGACCGAGCCTTTGGGCAGCATGATGTCGTCGTTAGCGCCAACCACACAGCTGTTGGCTTTCATGAAAACAACCGGTTCGGCCGGAATTGGCATGCCGGATTCTTCCGCGTGGTCGGTGTAGTTCAGGCCGATGGCGATGAATTTACCGACGTTCGCCACCGGGCTGCCGAAGCGGGGCTTGCCTTTGACCAGCGGCAGTTTGTCGGTCTTGACTTTGCTGATTTTGGCCAGCGCGGCGGGGCTGAGCTGCGCAGCGCCTATGTCTTTGACGATAGCGCTCAAGTCGCGCAATTTGCCTTCAGCGTCAATCAGACCGGGTTTTTCTTTGCCGGGCTTGCCATAGCGAACGAGTTTCATGGTTTTCCTTTGGTTAATTGGGTTAAAAGAAGCTAAAAATCAACAAAATTCAATAACAGCCGCAATAAACAGTATTAGTAAGTGGAGCGTCCACCCGACAGGTCAAACACCGCACCGGTGGAGAACGAGCAATCTTCCGTGCACAACCAGCTCACCATGGCCGCGACTTCGTCCGTGTTACCGAAACGTCCCATCGGGATTTTGGACAGCATGAAGGCGATGTGCTCAGACGTCATCTGGTCAAACATCGCGGTTTTGACGGCGGCTGGCGTCACGCAGTTGACCAGCACGCCGCTGTTGGCCAGCTCTTTGCCCAGCGATTTGGTGAGGGCGATGACCGCCGCCTTGCTGGCGCTGTAGGCGCTGGCATTGGGGTTGCCTTCTTTGCCGGCGACGGAGGCTATGTTGACGATGCGGCCGTAGCTGTTGCCTTGCATGTGCGCCGCCAGCTCGCGGCAGCAGTGGAAGGTGCCGTTCAAATTAACGTTGATCACTTGTGCCCAAGCGTCTGGCGGATAGTCAGCCAGTTTCACATT
>CANKRG010000099.1 GCA_947485165.1 Comamonadaceae bacterium | reverse complement strand
TTTTTTTATTTTTTAGAAAATTAATCCCAAAATCAATCAGTGACCACGTTGACTTTACCGCTCGCAATATCTGCTTGAACTTCACGCGAGCGCAGCTCTGAAGCCAGCCCATTAAGCACACCATTGACATACTTGTGGCCATCCGTGCCGCCAAATTCTTTGGCCAGCTCGATGCATTCGTTGATGACGACGCGCCACGGCACGTCCAAACAATGCTTGAATTCATAAGCGCCAATCCACATCACGCTGTGCTCAATGGGGGAAATTTCAGCCAATGGGCGATCCAAGAAAGGCAAAATAAGCCCGTTTAAATCAGTCGCTTGCTCTATGCAGCCGTGCATCAAAGTATCGTAGTGCGCTGTATCGGCTTTGCTGAAACCGGCTAAATCACGGGTGAAAATGTCAATCGAATCTGCATCGTTTTTCCCAACCAAATGCTGATACAGCGCTTGCAGTGCAAACTCACGCGCGCGGCTGCGTACCGATTTGCTGCCAGCTTTGCGTGCGCCAGTGCTGGTGACGCCAGTGCGGATCTGGCGCGGCGGGCGTTTGCCAGAAGCTGCGCTTTTGGCTTTGTTGTCTGAGGTGCTGTCCGTACTCAGGCTTTGTGCCACAAAGGGTTTTGGCGCAAAGGTGTTTGGTTTTTCAGATGAAGATGATGAGGTCATGACACGGTGTCCAGTAAGTTTGCCATTTCCACAGCAACACGGGCGGCTTCGATACCGTTGATGGTTTGGCGCGCTTGCGCTTGCGCTGCATTTTCTACAGTCAATATCGCATTCGCAATCGGTAATTTGTAATCTAAAGCAACTCGCGAAATGCTGGCACCTGATTCGTTGGCGACCAGTTCAAAGTGATACGTCTCACCACGGATGATGCAACCAATGGCGATCAGCGCGTCAAATTCGTTTCTTTCTGCCAAAGCTTGCAAGGCCACGGGCACTTCCAAAGCACCGGGCACGCTGAAGTGCTCAATATGTTTGGCGACGACTCCCAGCGCCAAGAGCTCGGTTTTGCAGGCCTCAGCCAATGCGTTGGTGATAGTCTCATTGAATCGCGCTTGCACAATGCCAATGTATAGTTTTTTCCCATCGAGTCTATGGTCAGACACATCTAACGTGCCTTTGTTCTTAATGTCTACACCAAACATGGGTTTTCCTTTTTTATATTTCTACGAATATGTTGATTTGGTTTATTAGACTTTGGGCAAATAACCCATCACTTCAACGCCGTAGCCCACCATGCTGGGCATAGGGCGTGGGTTACCAAGAAGCGTCATTTTTTTGACGCCGCAATCGCGCAAAATTTGTGTGCCAATGCCGTAAGTGCGCAAGTCCATGCGGCCGCGCTCGGGCGCTTGGGCAGGGCGTGCGGTGCCTTCAAATTGCGCGAGCAATTGCGTCGCACTCTCGCCACAATTGAGCAACACAACAATGCCGCACCCTTCGTCATTGATGCGTTTTAAGCTCTCGTCCAAACTCCAAGAATGCATGGTTCGGCCTTGGTCCAACAAATCGATGACAGACAGCGGCTCGTGCACGCGCGTCAGCACAGTGTCTTGTGGTTGCCAGCTGCCTTTGACCAGTGCCAAATGGACACCGCTGCTGGGTTTGTCTTGAAAGGCGTGCGCTGTGAATTCGCCGTAAGCCGTATGCAGCGTGCGCGTCCCCATTTTTTGAATCAAAGACTCATTGCGGCTGCGATGTTCAATCAAATCAGCAATCGTGCCGATTTTGAGACCATGCTCCGCCGCAAACAGCTGTAAATCTGGCAGGCGCGCCATGGTGCCGTCGTCTTTCATGATTTCGCAAATAACAGCGCTCGGTGAGCAACCCGCCAGTTGTGCCAAATCGCAGCCAGCCTCGGTGTGGCCAGCACGCATCAGCACCCCGCCGTCCACCGCTTGCAGCGGAAAGATGTGGCCCGGTTGCACCAAATCTAGCGCGATGGCGTTTTTGGCGACGGCAGCTTGCACGGTGATGGCGCGGTCAGCTGCCGAAATACCCGTTGTCACACCCTCAGCTGCTTCAATCGAGACGGTAAACGCAGTCGAGTATTTACCACCGTTGCGGGTCGCCATGGGTGGCAGCTGCAAGCGCTCGCAGCGCTCTTTGGTCAACGTCAAGCAGATTAGTCCTCGACCAAATCGCGCCATAAAATTAATAGCATCTGCAGTAACAAAGTCGCTGGCTAGAACCAAATCACCCTCATTTTCTCGGTCTTCCTCATCAACCAAGACGACGATTTTCCCGGCAGCCATATCGGCAATGATGTCTTCAACTGGAGAAATTTTCACGGGCGTTTTGCTCTTCTTGGGTACGATGGAAAGTGCGGTCATGGGTCAGGTCTTTCGTGCAAATAAGTTGCGATTCGTTTATATGGTTTTAGCGGCAAGTTTTTCAAAACTAAGCATCCGTTCAACGTACCGCGCAACCGTGTCAATTTCTAAATTGACGTTGGCACCGGCTTTCAAATTGCCAAGCGCCGTATTCTCAATGGTGTGGGGAATCAAGTTGATGCTCAACGCCGTGCTGAGCTGGCCGTTTAATGTTGAATCAACAACGCGATTCACTGTCAAGCTCACGCCGTTGACTGTGATGGAGCCTTTGTAAGCCATGAATTTACCCAGCTCAGGCGGGCAGGTGATACGCAGCTCCCAACTTTCGCCCACAGGCTCAAAAAAGCTGACACGACCGACCCCATCGACATGGCCAGAAACGATATGACCACCCAAACGGTCATGCGCTCGTAAGGCTTTTTCTAAATTAACTGTTCCAAGCTCGGCTAAACCTGCAGTTTTGAGGAGAGATTCGGCGGAAATATCGATGCTGAATTCGTTGTTAGCAAGGTCAAACGACGTCACTGTCATACAAGCGCCATTGATGGCAATGCTGTCGCCCAAGCCCACATCGTCTAAATAACCCGCAGGCGTGTTGATCATCAGCCTTTTGCCGAACACGCTGGACGCAGTATCGGCAGAAGATTCTAAAGAGCTGATGGCGTGAAAGGCGTGAATAGCGACGATGCGCCCCACACCGGTGATGATTCCGGTAAACATATGCCTATTTTCGCATTAAAAAGCATCCCGACCTGTCACGCGCGCTAAAAGACGCACGTCAGGGCCAATTTTGTCGACGGATACAAAATCCATTGGCATGGCTTGGGTTAAATCAGCCAAAGGCGCAAAATCCACCATACCTCGCCCAGGACCCAGCAGTTTTGGGGCTAAATAGATCAAAAACTCATCGACCCAGCCTGCCTCAATCAGCGCACCGTTCAACGTTGCCCCAGCTTCCACATGCAGCTCATTGATCTCGCGTTTGGCTAAATCTTGCAGCATCAAACGTAAATCAACCTTGCCAGATGCCTCGAATGCTGCGGAATTAGGCAAAACAACAACCGTTGCACCACGTTGCTCTAAAATTCTTTTTTTATCGGAATCATGTGAATTTGTATAGATAAATATGTCTCTAGCCGGCGTATTTGTTGACTTAGGCGCTATATTATTAGTGGCGCAATTGATAATTTTGTTATCGCAATTAAATATCTGCGCTGTAACAGGTGTTCGCAACGCACTGTCCACAATCACCACAGGCGGTTGCCGCGGCGTGTGTACTGCGCGTACGTCCAGCCTAGGGTCATCCGCCAGAATGGTGCCAATACCCGTCAAAATAGCACCCGCCCGCGCCCGCCAAGCGTGGCCATCGTCACGCGCTTCGCTGCTCGTAATCCACTGGCTTTGCCCATTTTGAAGCGCTGTTTTCCCATCCAGTGATGCCGCAATCTTCATCCGCACCCATGGCGTTTTACGCACCATGCGGCTGAAAAAGCCAATCATCAGTTCTTTTGAGGCTATTGCTTGCGGATGGTCAACCGGCAAAACTTCGACCTCAATCCCCGCTTTTTGCAGCATTTCAACCCCTTTACCGGCCACCAAAGGGTTCGGGTCGAGCAGGGCGATCACCACTTTGGCGACTTTAGCCTCAATCAGCGCGTTGCAACACGGCGGGGTACGGCCAAAATGGGAGCACGGTTCCAAGGTGACATAGGCAGTCGCGCCCACAGTAGATTCGCCTTGAGCCGCCGCATCCCGCAATGCCATGACTTCGGCATGCGCGCCGCCGACGGCTTGGGTGTGGCCTTGGGCTATGATTTTGCCGCTATCAGAAACGAGGACGCAACCGACGGCGGGGTTGGGTGCTGATAGCCATTGATGTAACTCGGCCTGCAGAAGTGCTGACTTCATGAGTTGCTGCATGGTCGATATGGCCGTGCTGTCGCTGCTATCGCCCAGATGTGAATGTGACATAAGTAGTATTTTGTAACTAAATTGTCGTGGCATGAATCATTTTTCAGACGGTCGGCAGTTATTGCTCGATAAACGGTTAATTGCTTTATATATATAACTTCAGTAGTGTCCCAACGTTTTTCAGAGCAGCGAGAGCTGTTTAGACTCTAAATCTGGTTCTGAATTAGTCGAGGTTGTTGTAAGTAGTTGATTTATTGGGAAAGTTTC
>CANKRG010000098.1 GCA_947485165.1 Comamonadaceae bacterium | reverse complement strand
TGCCTCACGCTGATACCCTCATTACGGTAGCTGCGGTTGATTTCAAACACGCGCTCAAAACCACCCACAATCAGGCGTTTCAGGTACAGCTCAGGTGCGATGCGCAAGAACATCTCTTGATCCAGCGCATTGTGGTGCGTTTTGAACGGTTTGGCATTGGCACCGCCTGGAATTGGGTGCAGCATCGGCGTTTCCACCTCTAAAAACTCGTTGGCGACCATGAATTCACGAATCGCACTCACCGCTTTGCTGCGCGCCTTGAAGCGGTTGCGGGCAGATTCGTCGGTGATCAAATCGACATAGCGCTGGCGATATTTGGTCTCTTGGTCGGCCATGCCGTGAAATTTGTCTGGCAGGGGGCGCAAGCTCTTGGTCAACAAGCGCACTTCGGTGGCGTGGATGGACAATTCACCCGTTTTGGTTTTGAACAGCGTGCCGACACAGGACACGATATCGCCCAAATCCCAGTGTTTGAAGCTACTGTGCAGCGCTTCGCCTACGCCGTCATTTGTCACATAAATTTGAATTTGCCCCGTGCTGTCTTGCAGCGTCGCAAAGCTGGCCTTACCCATCACGCGCTTGAGCATCATGCGGCCGGCCACGCTGGCGACTATTTTTTGCGGATCCAGCTCATCTTTGGTCTCACCGTCGTAGCTGGCAATCAGTTTGACAGCGCGGTGTTGTGGCTTGAAATCATTGGGGAAGGCGACACCTTTGCCATCAGCCTGTGCTTGGCGAATCGCTTTGAGCTTTTCGCGGCGCTCTAGGATGAGTTGGTTTTCTTCTTGATGGTCAACTTGAGGCGATTGTGCGGCAGGGGTGTTTTGTGGGTCTGACATGGCGGAGCGTTGATAACGTTAAGAATACGGGTATGAATACGAAAATTAGACGGAAATTGAAAAGTTGGAAAGCTTAAATTAGCACCCAGCTAAAGCCTATGATTTTAAGGCAAGCTCTAAGCGCCATAGAAGCGTTGATTTCGTCTACATTTGAAGCGCATTTTTCTTATGAATGCTATAATTTAAATAGCAGTATAAGCAATAAATACGTCGTCTAAAGCTGTTTCCAGCCTATTTTTTGAAGTTTACATCAATTCTTGGCGCAAATTTGGCTCTTTTTACGCTAAAAAAAGCTTTCACATTACGCACATTCGCATCTTGCGTGAAAAGTCGGTTTGCCAAAGCCAAATACGCAGGCATATCGGCGCAATAAACCACCAAACAAAAATCTGGCCCTGGCGATACACGGTAGCACTGTTGCACAGCGTTGTCTTGAACTGCCCGCACTTCAAATGCTTCAAGATGCTCGGCGCCTTGCCGGTCTAAGGTGATTTCTACCAAGGCGGTCAGCCCATGGCCCTGAATCGCTGCTAATTTATCCGTGTTCAGAATGGCGATTTGGTGCTCAATCAAACCGCTGTCACGCAAGGCTTTGACGCGACGCAAACACGTGGGCGGCGATATGTGCACCCGCTCGGCCATGGCTTGGTTGCTTATGCTGGCGTTTGTTTGTAGAAAGTCCAGCAGTTTTAGGTCTATCGCATCTAGCGTTATTTGTTTCATAAATTTAGTTTATATGGAATAAAAAATTAAATGTACATTTAAATGAAATTAAATTACAAAAATAACCAGTAATAGACGATTAATTATTCATGATTCTTCCTACTATTACACATAGGTTGGTGGTTTGGCTCAAAATTTTTAAAAAAGAGGTGTTCTATGTGCGGTATTGTTGCAGCGGTGTCAGACCGCAATGTGGTGCCGGTGCTGGTGCAGGGTTTAGCGCGTTTGGAATACCGTGGTTACGACTCCTGCGGCGTCGCCGTTCAAAATGGCGGCTTGCAGCGCGCCCGCAGCACGGCACGTGTGGCTGAGCTGCAAGCGCAGATTGCCGCCGACAAGTTCGCCGGCAACACCGGCATCGCCCACACCCGCTGGGCCACGCACGGCGTGCCGAGCCAGGGTAATGCACACCCGCATTTCAGCTTTGGCACGGGTGAAGCCGGCGTCAAAGCCGGCCAAATCGCCCTGGTTCACAACGGCATCATTGAAAACCACGATGCACTGCGCGCTGTACTGCGCGCCAAAGGTTATGTGTTTGTCAGCCAAACCGACACCGAAGTGATCGCGCACTTGATCGACAGCCTGTATGACGGGGACTTGTTTGAGGCCGTCAAAGTCGCCCTGCCGCAGCTGCACGGGGCCTATGCTATCGCCGTTTTTTGCAAGGATGAGCCGCACCGCATCATCGGCGCGCGCGCCGGCTCGCCCCTGATTTTGGGCGTGGGCAAAGAACACAGTGAAAACTTCATGGCCAGCGACGCCATGGCACTAGCCGGCGTGACCGACCAAATCGTCTACCTTGAAGAGGGTGATGTGGTTGACATGCAACTGGGCAAATATTGGATCTTTGGCAAAGCCGACGGCTGGAGCAAAGCCCTGGAAGCGGCGCAGCGCCCGGTCAAAACCGTGCTGGCGCACAGCGGCGCGGCCGAGCTGGGGCCGTATCGCCACTACATGCAAAAAGAGATTTTTGAGCAACCCCGCGCCATTGCCGACACGCTGGAGGGCGTCAATGCCATCGTGCCCGAACTGTTCGACACCCTCATGACGCACCCGGCGGGCGCGAATGCACACGCGGTATTTAAAAAAATCGACAGGGTGCTGATTTTGGCCTGCGGTACCAGCTACTACAGCGGTTGCACCGCCAAATATTGGCTGGAGAGCATTGCGCAAATCCCCACACAAGTGGAAGTGGCCAGCGAATACCGCTACCGCGACTCTGTGCCCGATCAAAACACCTTGGTCGTCACCATCACCCAATCCGGCGAAACGGCCGACACCTTGGCGGCGTTGCGCCATGCACAGTCATTGGGCATGAAGCACACGTTGACGATTTGCAACGTCGCCACCAGCGCCATGGTGCGCGAGTGTTCGCTCGCTTACATCACGCGTGCAGGGGTTGAAATCGGCGTCGCATCGACCAAAGCCTTCACCACCCAATTGGCGGGTTTGTTTTTGCTCACTTTGGCTTTGGCGCAAAGCAAAGGGCGTTTGACGGAATCGCAAGAAGCTGAACACCTGCAAGCCATGCGCCGCCTGCCAGCTGCCTTGCAAGCCGTGCTGGCGCTGGAGCCACAGCTCATCAGCTGGGCCGAAGATTTTGCCAAACACGACAACGCGCTCTTCTTGGGCCGTGGTATGCATTACCCGATTGCTTTGGAAGGTGCGCTCAAGCTCAAAGAAATCAGCTATATCCATGCCGAAGCCTACCCCGCTGGCGAACTCAAACACGGTCCTCTGGCGTTGGTCACAAGCGCTATGCCGGTGGTCACGGTCGCGCCTAACGATGCGCTGATCGATAAACTCAAAAGCAATATGCACGAAGTCCGCGCACGGGGCGGTGTGCTGTATGTGCTGGCCGATGCGGATAGCAAGATTGAGAGCGAAGAGGGGATTCATGTTATACGCATGCCCGCGAACTATGGCGCGTTGAGCCCGCTGTTGCATGTGGTGCCACTGCAGCTGCTGGCGTATCACACGGCCTTGGTCAGAGGGACAGATGTGGATAAACCTCGTAATTTGGCCAAATCTGTCACGGTGGAATAAGCCATTCTCCTGAATCCGAACAAACTTTGCCCCGTGCGTTTTTCAGCCAAACTTGTTCTTCATTAAGAAGTAATGCGGTTGAAGGGTTGGTGTCAAAGTTGATCTGAAGTGCTTTTGCAAAAAAAGCATTTTCAATAGGAAGCTCCCACGTGAGAAAGACTTGCGAGCAATCTAGCTCTGTAGGGAAGTCGGCCGCTTTGAAGCTATTGCTGTTGCGCTGAATAACAGCGTGCGGCTGCCCAGTATCGAAGATAACCACCGTTCCTCTGACCAAGGGGATACGATGGCCGGTAGATGGAAAATGCAAATCTAGGCCTTTGTCTTCGCTCAAGAAAAGATTGCAAAAGGCCGCGCCGCCATAGTGTTCGCCATCATGGTGGTACTTCGCGCCCCGGCAGGCCATCAGTGCGATGCTGCTTGCGGTAAATACATCTTGCAGGCCAAATTCGCGCGTCCAATCAGACACCGCCTGCACACAACGGCTGTAGTCTGGCCAACGCATGCGTGCTCTAGCCAAGGGCAATGTCTCTACGTCGCCGGGTTCTAGTTCTAAGTGCTGTGATATTTCCCTGTCCCAATCTGCTATCAGTCTTGCTGGTGGTGCAGGCACATCAACCATGCCTGATATCACAACATCGCTCACGTTTCGGCTACGGATGGCATCGCCACTCCAAAAATAGGAAGTCAGCAAATTTTTTGCATGTGACGATTCAGGGCAGTGGCTCATACTTGTTAGTGTAGGGGCGTTTAAAATTGGGTTTTGCAATTTACTTCACCTAATACGCCCTGTTAACTGATATGCATACCAGCGCCCTCGTTTTATTTTCCGGCGGACAAGATTCCACCACCTGCCTGGCACTCGCTCTGAGCAAGTACGAACGCGTTGAGACGATTGCGTTTGACTATCGCCAGCGGCACAGCGTCGAGC
>CANKRG010000097.1 GCA_947485165.1 Comamonadaceae bacterium | reverse complement strand
CCGCGCGTGATGATCTCCAAACTAGGTCAAGACGGCCATGACCGCGGCGCCAAAGTCGTGGCCACCGCCTTCGCCGACCTCGGTTTTGACGTCGATATGGGTCCCCTGTTCCAAACCCCAGAAGAATGCGCCCGCCAAGCGATTGAGAACGACGTGCACGCGGTAGGCGTCTCAACATTAGCCGCAGGCCATAAAACCCTGGTCCCCGCCATCATCGCCGAACTGCGTAAGCAAGGCGCGGATGACATCATTGTCTTCGTAGGCGGCGTGATTCCACGGCAGGACTACGACATGTTGTACGCGGCGGGTGTCAAAGGTATTTACGGCCCGGGCACGCCGATTCCGGTGAGTGCGCGGGATGTGTTGTTGCAGATTACTAAAGCCATAGGTTAGTACGTGATACCTGCTGGTTTGATTGATGGTGTGCTTCAGCCGGCTGCTTCAGCCGTGCAACGCCGCGCCATCGCCAAAGCCATCACCCTGCTGGAATCGACCCGCGCCGACCACCGTGCGCAGGCGGACGAGTTGCTCACGGCCTTGTTGCCGCACACCGGCAAATCGCTGCGCTTGGGCATCAGTGGCGTGCCGGGCGTGGGGAAGTCTACGTTTATTGAAGCGCTGGGTTTGTATCTTATTGAACTCGGTCATCGCGTCGCGGTGCTGACGATTGACCCTTCTTCCACAGTCTCAGGCGGTTCGATTTTGGGTGACAAAACGCGTATGGAGAAACTCTCCGTTGACGAGCGAGCATACATTCGCCCCAGCCCGAGCAGCGGTACCTTGGGCGGCGTGGCGGAGAAAACCCGTGAAGCGATGCTGGTGTGCGAGGCGGCGGGGTATGACATTGTGATTGTGGAGACTGTCGGCGTGGGGCAATCTGAGACAGCCGTTGCTGGTATGACCGACATGTTTGTGTTGATGCAGTTGCCCAATGCGGGGGACGATTTGCAGGCTATCAAAAAGGGTGTGATGGAGCTGGCGGATTTGGTGCTGATTAATAAAGCGGATATCGACCCGCTAGCTGCTGAGCGTGCTCGGCTTCAAATCACCGCAGCGATGCAACTTTTAGGGATGTTTGGTGGCTATTCGGAGTTGAATTGGCACCCCAAAGCCCTACCTTTGAGCGCTTTGAACGGTCAGGGCGTGGATACTTTTTGGGCTGCAGTGAACGAATTTCAAACCTTGCAAAACGCCAATGGCAAGTTGGCAGAGCGGCGCAAAGCGCAGTCGTTGGCTTGGATGTGGGAGCGGATTGACGCGGGTTTGAAGCTGCAATTCAAGCAAAACCCGCAGGTGCAGGCATTGTTGCCGCAAATGCTGAAAGCTGTGTCTGAGGGGCGGGTAGCGGCGTCTACCGCGGCTAGAAATCTCTTGAATGTAGAAAGTAAGGGGAAAATAGGCATCTAGCTGGCGTATTTATTGCCTAAACAGCTATCAAAATAATAGTAAAAATCTATAAATTTTAATCAAATTAAACTGTAATTTAAACTTTAAAACAAAGACAAACCATGCAAGACATCCTCAAACAACTCGAATCTAAACGTGAACTTGCCCGCTTGGGCGGTGGTGAAAAGCGCATCGCCACGCAGCACAAAAAGGGCAAACTGACGGCGCGTGAACGCTTGGAAGTGCTCTTAGACGCTGGCACGTTTGAAGAATGGGACATGTTTGTCGAACACCGCTGTGTGGACTTTGGCATGGATGAGACCAAAATCCCGGGCGATGGCGTGGTCACCGGCTACGGCATGATCAATGGCCGCTTGGTGTTTGTGTTTAGTCAAGACTTCACCGTGTTTGGCGGCGCGTTGTCTGAAGCACATGCCGAGAAGATTTGTAAGGTGATGGATCAGGCTATGAAAGTGGGTGCACCAGTTATCGGTTTGAACGATTCGGGCGGCGCGCGTATTCAAGAAGGCGTAGCCAGCTTGGGCGGCTATGCAGACGTGTTCCAGCGCAACGTCATGGCCAGCGGCGTGATTCCGCAGATCAGCATGATCATGGGGCCTTCAGCCGGTGGTGCGGTGTATTCACCGGCTATGACCGACTTTATTTTCATGGTCAAAGACTCGTCCTACATGTTCGTCACCGGCCCCGAAGTGGTTAAAACCGTGACGCATGAAGAAGTCACCGCCGAAGAACTGGGCGGTGCCATCACCCACACGACCAAGAGCGGTGTGGCCGATTTGGCGTTTGACAACGACGTGGAAGCACTCTTAATGCTGCGCCGTTTGTACAACTACCTACCGCTGTCGAACCGCGAAAAAGCACCTGTGCGTAAGAGCGGCGACCCATCTGACCGCATGGATTTGAGCCTGGACACACTCGTTCCAGACAACGCCAACAAAGCCTACGACATGAAAGAACTCATCGTCAAAACCGTGGACGATGGCGACTTTTTTGAAATCCAGCCCGAATACGCCAAAAACATCATCATCGGTTTTGCCCGCATGGACGGCCAGACCATCGGCATTGTAGCGAACCAGCCGCTGGTGCTCGCCGGTTGCTTGGACATCAAATCGTCCATCAAGGCGGCGCGTTTTGTGCGCTTTTGCGATTGCTTCAACATCCCAGTCGTCACCTTTGTGGACGTGCCCGGCTTCATGCCAGGTACTAGCCAAGAGTTCGGTGGCATCATCAAGCATGGCGCGAAATTGCTCTACGCCTACGCTGAGTGCACCGTGCCAAAAATAACGCTCATCACCCGCAAAGCCTATGGTGGCGCGTACGACGTGATGGCGTCCAAACACCTGCGCGGTGACGTCAACTTCGCCTGGCCGAATGCCGAAATCGCGGTGATGGGAGCCAAAGGTGCGGTGGAGATCATCTTCCGCGAAGACAAAGGCGACCCGGCGAAATTAGCTGCCAAAGAAGCCGAATACAAAGCCCGCTTCGCCAACCCCTTCGTCGCCGGCGCACGCGGTTTCATCGACGATGTGATCCTGCCGCACGAAACCCGCAAGCGTATTTGCCGCAGTCTGGTGATGTTGAAAGACAAGAAGCTAGAGAATCCGTGGCGCAAACACGGGAACATTCCTTTGTAATTGGTTGAATGTTGATGCAAGCATTTGTTCTATTAGAGACCTACCCATGCACTTTGCGCAGTGTCCCCCAGCCTTCGGCTTCCTCCTTGACCTGCGCAAAATGCACAGGCAAGTCTGGGTTGCAATAACGTACTAAATATTAGGAGATTTACCGTGTTCACAAAAATCCTCATCGCCAACCGTGGCGAAATCGCTTGTCGCGTTATTCAGACTGCCCGCAAAATGGGTATCAAAACCGTGGCTGTTTATTCGGATGCTGACAAAGACGCACGCCATGTGTCGCTGGCGGACGAAGCCGTCAACATTGGCCCCGCGCCTAGTCGCGAGAGCTATCTGGTCGCCGATAAAATCATCGCCGCCTGCAAAGCCACGGGCGCACAGGCCGTGCATCCGGGCTATGGCTTCTTATCGGAAAATGCCGGTTTTGCGAAACGGGTAGAAGACGAGGGCATCACCTTCATTGGTCCGAAGCACCACTCCATTGCCGCTATGGGTGACAAGATTGAGTCGAAAAAGCTAGCCGGTGCGGCAGGGGTCAACTGCATTCCCGGTGTCAATGACGCGATTGAAACGGCAGAACGTGCGGTCGAGATTGCCCAGGGCATTGGCTACCCGGTCATGATCAAGGCCTCAGCGGGTGGCGGTGGCAAGGGTTTGCGGGTTGCGTTCAACGACAAAGAGGCCTTTGAAGGCTTCACCAGCTGCCGCAACGAAGCCCGCAACAGCTTTGGCGACGACCGCGTGTTTATCGAGAAGTTTGTCGAAGAACCACGTCATATTGAAATCCAGCTTGTCGGCGACAGCTTTGGCAACGTGATTTACTTGAACGAACGCGAGTGCTCGATCCAGCGCCGGCACCAAAAGGTGATTGAAGAAGCGCCAAGCCCGTTTATCAGCGATGCGACCCGCAAAGCCATGGGCGAGCAAGCCGTGTTGTTGGCCAAGGCCGTCAACTACCAAAGCGCCGGCACGGTGGAGTTTGTGGTCGGCAAAGACCAGAGCTTTTACTTCCTGGAGATGAACACCCGCCTGCAGGTGGAACATCCGGTGACCGAGTGCATCACCGGGCTGGATCTGGTGGAGCTGATGATTCGCGTCGCTGCCGGTGAAAAGCTGCCGCTGACGCAAGCTGAAGTCAAACGCGGCGGCTGGGCGATTGAGTGCCGCATCAACGCCGAAGACCCGTTCCGCAATTTTCTGCCATCCACTGGGCGCTTGGTGCGTTTTGCACCACCAGCGCAGACGATGTTCCAGGCCAATGTGGAAAATTGGTACGGCGTGCGCGTGGATACGGGCGTGCAGGACGGCGGCGAGATCCCGATGTATTACGATTCGATGATCGCCAAGCTCATCGTGCACGGCACTGACCGGCTCGATGCGATTGCCAAGATGCGCGAGGCGCTGAATGGCTTTGTGATTCGCGGTGTCAGCAGCAATATCCCGTTTCAGGCGGCGCTGTTGGCACACCCCAAGTTTGTGGCGGGTGATTTCAACACCGGTTTCAT
>CANKRG010000096.1 GCA_947485165.1 Comamonadaceae bacterium | reverse complement strand
AAGGTGAACGCATCAAACGCATTGGTACCGAAACACGCGTGGAACTTGAGCGACTGATGGATGCCAAAGTGTTCATCGAGTTGTGGGTGAAGGTACGCTCAGGTTGGGCAGATGATGAGGCTAGAGTTCGTTCCTTCGGCTATGAATGAAGCGCATTACTGACGAACCTGCTTATGTGCTGCACCGCTACGACTGGAGCGAGTCCAGCCTGATTCTTGAGGTGCTGACACGTCACCATGGCCGGATTGCCTTGGTCGCCAAGGGGGCGAAAAAGCCCAGTTCCAATTTCCGTCCTATTTTGCTGCCGCTGCAACCGCTGCATTTGGCTTTCGGTGGTGATGCCGAAATCCGTACACTTCGCAGTTCTGAATGGATGGGTGGTCACGTCATGCCGACGGGCGAGGCGCTGATAGCTGGCTATTACCTGAATGAGTTGCTGATGCGGCTGTTGGCGCGGGATGATCCGCACCCAGCTTTATTTGACGCCTACGCTTTAACTGTGCACATCATCGCGCAAGAGTTTCTCAAAAAGTCTGAGGAGACCGCTGCAACTGCGGATGGCGTAGAACGTGCCTCTGAACGTGTTTTAGAAGTTGCTTTACGCGCTTTTGAGTTGATGTTGCTGCGTGAAATTGGTTTTTTGCCGTCTTTGAAATCGCAAACAGCTAGTTTGGCAGCCTTGCAGGCTGATACTGCTTATGTATTGATTCCTGAAGGTGGTCTGCGGGCTGCACATTCAGAAGATCGCAGTAGTTTGACCGGAATGCAATGGCTGTCGCTGCAAGCCGCGCTGGATTCGGGTGCGCCGTTTTCGCAGCTTTTGCAAGCCTGCAGCAGTTGCTTGCAACCTCTCAAAACACAACTGCGCACGCTGCTGCATTACCATTGCGGTGTCACGACTTTAAAAACACGCCAAATGATGGTAGATATTCAGAGTTTATGAGTCAAATCCTATGAGCACACATTTATCCGTCAATCTCAATAAAGTAGCCTTGGTGCGCAATACCCGTCATCTTGGCATTCCTAGCGTCACGCATGCTGCAACTTTGTGTTTGCAAGCAGGCGCGCAGGGTGTCACCGTACACCCACGGCCTGACGAACGGCATATTCGCGCATCAGATGTGGCAGATTTATCGGAGTTGATGCGCGCTTGGCCAGACCGTGAATACAACATCGAAGGTAATCCGTTGCAAAACTTGATGGGTTTTGTACGGCAATTCAAACCGCATCAAGCCACGTTTGTGCCTGATGGTGAAGACCAACTCACCAGTGACCACGGGTGGAATCCTGCGACAGATTCCGACAAGTTGCTCCCCTTGATTGCTGAAACCAGAGCATTGGGCGTGCGCGTCAGTTTGTTCATGGATGCCGAGCCCTCGCACATGGCTTGGGCGAAATCTGTGGGTGCCGACAGAGTCGAACTCTATACCGAGCCTTTTGCTGCAGCATGGGGCACTTCGACGCAATCAGCGCAGCTGGAGCGATTTGCGAAAGCTGCACAAGCGGCATTGGATGCTGGTTTGGGTGTCAATGCGGGTCATGACTTGAATCGCGCTAATTTGACAGCTTTTTTGAAGCAAGTTCCCGGCGTGCAAGAAGTCTCGATTGGTCATGCCTTGATTGCCGACGCCTTGGAACTGGGTTATTCGGCCACGGTTGCAGACTATTTGCAATGCATCGCAGACACCAACATTGATTTACCATGATTTACGGCATAGGCACTGACATTTGCGATATTCGCCGTATCAAAGCGGCGTTAGATCGAAATGGCGATCGTTTTGCAAGCAAAATACTCAGTGATGCAGAGTTTAAAGTCTGGAAAACCCGCAGTGCCCGCTGGCCAGAGCGCGGTCTGCGTTATTTAGCCACACGGTTTTCAGCCAAAGAAGCGTTCAGCAAAGCCGTCGGTTTAGGGATGTGCATGCCCATGAGCTGGCGGTTGTGTGAAATCAGCAAAATGGCTAGTGGCAAACCAGAAATCGTTTTACACGGCGCTTTGAAAGATTGGGTTACTGAAAAAGGACTGACAGCGCATATCACAGTAACTGATGAATCGGACTATGCCGCTAGTTTCTGTGTTGTCGAGAAAAACGCATAAAATCATTAAAAATATGAATTTAACCATTGTATTCATTGAATAATTTGCTATTAAAAATATAGCTAAATGTGCATTTATTTTAAACTTGAAAAGAACTTGTAATATGACACAACATGCCCCGCTGATCATCGACGTTGCCGGTTTAACGCTGACCAAGCAAGACCGTCAGCGCCTCAAGCATCCGTTGGTGGGTGGCATTATTCTGTTTGCGCGCAATTGGCAAGACCGTTCACAACTAAGTAGTTTGTGTGCTGACATCAAACAGGTGCGCAATGACTTGCTCATTTGTGTGGACCACGAAGGCGGACGCGTGCAGCGCTTCAAAACAGACGGTTTCACCCATTTGCCAACCATGCGCACTTTGGGTGATTTGTGGATGAAAGATGCCATGAAGGCCACCAATGCTGCCACCTCTTGCGGCTATATTTTGGCGTCTGAGCTGCGCGCATGTGGTGTTGATTTCAGCTTCGCGCCCGTGCTCGATCTGGATTTTGGCGAAAGCAGTGTGATTGGTGACCGCTCCTTTCACCGCGACCCACGCGTCGCCGCGCTGTTGGCTAAAAGCTTGATGCACGGTTTGCTGCAAGGCGGCATGGCCAACTGTGGCAAGCACTTCCCTGGACACGGTTTTGTCAAAGCAGATTCGCATACCGATATTCCGCTAGATAAGCGCAGCCTCAAAGCCCTCTTGGCAGACGATGCTGCGCCGTACAACTGGCTGTCTAGCAGCCTCACCAGTGTTATGCCGGCTCACGTGATTTACCCCAAAGTGGATAGCCGGCCAGCTGGTTTCTCTAGCAAATGGCTGGGTGATATTTTGCGTGGTCAATGCGGCTTCACCGGCGCCATTTTTAGTGATGACTTGAGCATGGAAGCGGCACGGTTGATAGACGGCCAGCGTGTGAGTTACACGCAAGCCGCTGTGACAGCGCTCAATGCCGGTTGCGACATGGTCTTGCTGTGCAACCAATCGGTTGATGGTGGCGAAGCCGTGGATGAGTTGATCAACGGCATGGTGGAAGCTGTGGTGAGAGAGCTGTGGCTGCCTTGCGAGGCTAGCGATCTGCGTCGCTTGGCATTGCGACCAACGACGCCAGCGCCTGAGTGGGATGCCTTGATGGTACAGCCGTGGTACATGCAGGCATTGAGCTTGTTGCCTTGATGAAAAGCCATTGCGGCGCTGGCTGCCATTAAACTTTTCGTTGCTGCTGCTGGTGTTTCGACTGGCAAAGCTGAAGTTTTCAGCGGTAAATGCTGAACATCGCCCGTGATTATTTGGAAGATTAAATCATGCGTTTGTCAACCACAATGGTGGTGAACCGCCCTCAATTTGTGGTAAATCCTGATACGTCAAATACAACCGCAAATCCAGCTCATACTGGTGGTATTGCGGCTCCATATAGGTGCAAAGCTTGTAAAACGCTTTGTCATGCTCACGCTCTTTGATGTGTGCGAGTTCATGGACAACGATCATTCTGAGTAGTTCAATAGGCACATCTTTGAAAAGCGAGGCAACCCTAATTTCGCGCTTGCTTTTGAGCTTGTTTCCTTGCACTCGCGACACCGTGGTGTGTGTTCCTAGCGCGTGCTGGATGACTTTGAGCTTGCTGTCAAAAGCCACTTTGCTCACCGGCTCTGCGCCACGTAAAAACTCATTTTTAAGCGCCATCACATAGTCAAATAACGTTTTGTCGTTATGAATGCTATGCGTGGTGCTATATTTTTTGAGAAGCAGATCACCCAGTTTGTTATTCGCAATTAACTCGCGTACTTGTGCCTGAACGCCCTCGGAGTAATGTGCTAAATATTTCACGCAGCGGTTAAATTCGAGAGTCGCAGCGCAAAAGCATTAAGCTTCTCTTCGCAATGCAGGAAACAAAATCACATCGCGAATACTGGGGCTGTCGGTCAGCAGCATCATCAAGCGGTCAATGCCGATGCCGCAACCGCCGGTTGGCGGCATGCCGTATTCCAGCGCACGAACAAAGTCGTGGTCATAAAACATGGCTTCGTCGTCGCCGCTGTCTTTGGCGCTGACTTGCGCGTTGAAGCGGGCAGCCTGGTCTTCTGCATCGTTAAGTTCGCTGAACCCATTGCCAAATTCGCGACCGGTGATGTACAGCTCAAAACGCTCGGTCACCTCGGGGCGGTCATCATTCGCGCGAGCGAGGGGGGAAATCTCGGTTGGGTGCTCCATGATAAAGGTGGGCTGCCAGAGCTTTTCTTCCACCGTTTCTTCAAAATACAGCACTTGCAAGCTGGCGAGCGTGCGGGTTGACAGCTTGTGCTTGGCCTCGTTCATGCCCAGTTTTTTCAATGCATTGGTCAACCAAGTCGCATCAGTCACGTTGCTGCCTGCTTCGGTGTGCTTCACAATGGCTTCTACTATCGTCAAGCGCTCAAATGGCTGGCTCAAATCTACAGGTTTGCCACCATAGCTAAGTTGCAGTGAGCCCGTCGCCTTCATCGCGACATCGCGAATGATCGCTTCGGTGTAGGCCATCAAATCGTTGTAATCCCAATATGCTGCGTAAAACTCCATCATGGTGAATTCAGGGTTGTGCCTCACGCTGATACCCTCATTACGGTAGCTGCGGTTGATTTCAAACACGCGCTCAAAACCACCCACAATCAGGCGTTTCAGGTACAGCTCAGGTGCGATGCGCAAGAACATCTCTTGATCCAGCGCATTGTGGTGCGTTTT
>CANKRG010000095.1 GCA_947485165.1 Comamonadaceae bacterium | reverse complement strand
CTTTAGCCCAAATACAGTCATTCCCGCGCAGGCGGGAATCCATCGTGGTGCTACATTGTGTAGTTAGTTATCGTCTTCTGAGGATATGCACAAACTCTTTTTCCTGGTTGGTTTCCAGAGTTTGCTGCTCCACCAAGTCGTTGCCGGTTTGTTTGCAAAAGGCTTGAAAGTCGCGTAGCGAGCCTGTGTCTGTGGCGACCACGCGTAACAGCTGGCCACTGGTCATGCTCGCCAGAGATTTTTTGGCTTTCAAAATCGGCAGCGGGCAGTTCAGTCCACGTGTGTCGAGCTCAACATCAATGCTCAAGTCACTCATCGTATCTTATTCCGCGTATTGCTCATTCTTTTACGCTTTTGCCGTACGCAGCATGATGGAGAATTCTTGCAGCGCTGCAATGCCGCTGGCTTCGGCGCGATGGCACCAGGCGGCCAATTCTGCCGTCAAATGCTCGCGAGACATGGAAGTGTTGAGCCACAACTGGCGTAATTCTTCACGCATAGCGACCATTTTGTCCAAAATAGGGTGCTCAGCACGCGCCAGTTCAAGATTCGGCAAGGCAGCGGCAGGCACTTTGTCGGCGTCGCGGTGCAGCCAACGCTTGGCGGCAAGCAAGGTCGTCATGTCAGCGCGCTTGGCTTTTAATGTGGCAAGTTCAGCTTTGCAGGCAAGGCGCATCTGTTTGGCGTAATTGGCCATCACTTCGTAGCGGTTCGCAATCAAGGCTTCCAGTGTGTTTTCAGTAGCTAGCGGTTGAAATGTGCCGCGTTGCAGCTTGGGTGGCGTCTTTTTGACCTTGGCCAAGCCTAACGCCTGCATGATGCTGATGTAGACCCAGCCCATGTCGAATTCGTATTTTTTGACGGAGAACTTGGCAGACGTTGGGTAAGTGTGGTGGTTGTTGTGCAGCTCTTCACCGCCAATCAAAATACCCCAAGGCGTGATGTTGGTGCTGGCATCTGGCGCTTCAAAATTGCGATAACCCCAGTAGTGACCAATGCCGTTGATGATGCCAGCTGCCATCACCGGAATCCACATCATTTGCACGGCCCAGACCGTCAAACCGGCTGCACCAAACAGCGCCAAATTGATAAGCAGCATCAAAACGATGCCTTGCCACGAAAAGCGTGTGTAAACATGCCGCTCAACCCAGTCGTTCGGTGTGCCGTGGCCAAATTTCGCCACAGTGTCTAAATTTTTAGATTCCGCGCGGTACAGCTCAGCCCCCTTCCAAAACACGGTTTCAATGCCGTGCGCGTGCGGGCTGTGCGGGTCGTCTTTGGTTTCGCATTTGGCGTGGTGTTTGCGGTGAATAGCTACCCATTCTTTGGTCACTTGTCCGGTGGTCAGCCACAGCCAAAAACGGAAAAAATGAGACATGGAAGGGTGCAAATCCATCGCCCGGTGTGCTTGGTGGCGGTGCAGGTAGATCGTGACACTGGCGATGGTGATGTGTGTGACCACCAAGGTGTAAATCACCACTTGCCACCATGACAGGTTCCACAGGCCGTGAGCCAGCCAGTTCAGAGTGGCGTTCAGAGCCGCCCAATCGGGTAAAAACATCGTCAATTCCTTAAAGCCAAGCCAAACAAAACCAAGCAAAAGCAAAATGTACGCGAATGCCGCATCAATGACATTTAAATAGCATGAAGGGTTACTTCTTTTGCCAAATCGCAGCAAAAAATCCATCAGTTTGATGAATATGTGGCCACAAGCGCAGGTATTCAAGCCCGGTGCTGCCTTCTAAACCCGTGCCGGTGCACAAAGAAGCAGCGTTTTCCACCTTCAGCTGTGTCAGCACATCGCCCACTTGCAGCATCTCAAACTCTGGGTTGGCGGCTGAAAACTGCTGCGCAATCACTTCATTTTCATCTTTCAGCAAGCTGCAGGTGGCATAAACCAAGCGCCCGCCAGATTTCACCAAACGCGCCGCGCTTTGCAAAATAGCGGTTTGCAGCGTTGCCATTTCTTCAATGGTTTTGGGCGTTTGCCGCCATTTCAGCGCAGGGTTGCGGCGCAGCGTGCCCAAGCCGGAGCACGGTGCATCGACCAGCACACGGTCCATCTTGCCGGCTAAGCGTTTGATACGCTCATCCCGCTCATGGGCGATGGCGGCGGGGTGTACGTTGGACAAGGAACTTCGTGCCAAGCGCGGCTTCAGTCCTTCCAAGCGGTGGGCTGAGGTGTCAAACGCGTACAAGCGACCCGTGTTGCGCATGGAGGCGCCTATCGCCAGTGTTTTGCCGCCCGCGCCTGCGCAGAAGTCAGCCACCATTTCGCCGCGCTTGGCATCGACCAACAGCGCCAGCAACTGCGAGCCTTCGTCTTGCACCTCAATCGCGCCACGTTTGTAAACGCTTAAATTGCGCAATTGCACTTTGTCAGAAACGCGCAATCCCCACGGTGAAAACGGCGTGGGCTCAGAGCTGATCGCGACTTTGGCGAGCTCTTTGGCGACATCGTCACGCTTTTCATTCAGCATGTTGACGCGCAAATCCAAACCCGGGTTCACATTGAGCGATTCCACATATTGCCAAAACCCCGCGCCTTTTTTGTCGGCCAGTTGCTCTTTGAGCGGTTCAACCAACCATTCGGGTAAGTTGTGGCGATGTCGGTCCAACAGCTCGTCGGTTTTGACGGCGTCGATTTTTTTGATCCAAGCCAGCTCTTGCTCGGTGATCGCTCCTTCAAGGAATGCACGCGGTGCGGCAAAGCCCAAAATCGCCAGACGCCGCTCTTTGCCGCCGCTGCCAGAGGGGGCAAAGTGGTCGAAACGCAGCTTGTTGCGCAGCACGCTGTAGACGGTGTCGGTCAGCGTAGCGCGTTCGCGCGGGCCAAAACCGCGGTTGTCGCGGAAAAACTTGGCGACGATGGCGTCGGTGGGGTGGTCAAATTTGAGGGTCAACCGAACAAGTTCGGTGCAGGCTTCTAGGATTATTTGTGGATGCATAACCCCCATTTTCCCACGCTTATCCGCCTAAAGCCATCAAGAAGGGTTTTGATTCATCTATAGTTGCTGTATGACTGAATCACATTCTGAACATTTGCCACCTTTTATCACCACCAAACCGGGCTTTTACCGGCATTACAAAGGGGGTGAATATGAGGTCGTCGACACCGTGAGGCACTCGGAAGACCTGCAACCGATGACGCTGTACCGGGCTTTGTACGGTGAGCGCGGCTTGTGGGTGCGCCCGGCTGCGATGTTCAACGAAACGGTGTTGATTGATGGTGTGATGCAGCCGAGGTTTAAATATTTGGGTGACAACCCAACGAACAATTCAGGTGACAGCTTAACAACGGAGACAATATGAATAAATGTGCATTTATCAAGGGTTTGGCGGGGCTATCTTTGGTCTTAACTGCTGCACTGGCTGCCGCGCAGGCTTATCCCACCAAATCCATCACCTTGGTCGTGCCCAACCCGCCTGGCGGTTTTGTGGACGCATCGGCGCGGATTTTGTCCGATTCATTGGCCAAAGTAACCAGTCAATCGGTGCTTGTGGACAACAAAGGTGGCGGCAGTGGTAATGTGGCCTACCAATTTGCCGCACGGGCGAACCCGGACGGCTACACACTGCTCAATTCTTACTCGGCCTACCATGTGGGCAACCCCAACCTGACACCCAAACTACCGTGGGCGCAGAAAGACTTCGTGCCTGTGGCGCTGATCACCGTGGCGACCAATGTGTTGACCGTCCACCCCTCCATCCCAGCGAATAATTTGGCTGAATTCATCACCTACGTGCGCGCCAACCCCGGCAAACTCAGCTACGCCAGCCAAGGCAACGGCTCACTGTCGCACATCGGCACAGAGATGTTCAAGCTGCAAACCAAAACCAGCATGGTGCACATTCCTTATCGTGGCTCTGGCCCGGCGATTCAAGACGTGTTGTCAGGCCAAGTGCAGGTGTTCATGACCACACCGCCGTCGGTGATGGGGCATGTGCAGGCCGGCAAGCTGAAAGGCTTTGCGGTGACGGGAAAAACGCGTCATCCAGGCCTGCCAACTGTGCCGACGACGGCAGAAGCCGGTATGAAAGGCTTTGAATTAGAGGCCTGGGTCGGTATCTTCGCACCGGCAGGCACACCCGCAGACGTGGTGAATCGACTCAGTGGCCACATCAAAACGGCTTTAGAGCTGCCAGAAACCAAAATCCGCGCTGACGGTGCAGGCATTGAGTTGCGCTACTTGCCGCCTGCGGCTTTAGACACTTTGGTAAAAAATGAAACCGCTTTTTGGGAAAAAACCATCAAAGCGGCTGGTATCAAGCCAGAGTAAGCTGGAATAGCTCAAAATAAGGCATGAAATGTCTATGTCCATTGTATTATATGTCTATATCGCTATTAAAAATATAGCAATATAGGCGTTTCGGCAAATTGCTGGCATGGGCTAGGGAAGCTCTGCACAACCCCTCCCGTTCGGGCTGAGCCCTTCGACGGGCTCAGGACAGGCTCAATGCGAACGGACTTATGCAGGTGTTCCCTAGAGGAATCATGCCTTGGCCTGGGAAAACTAATAATAAGCAAACGTCGTTGAAATCATGGTTATTTACGCCTTTTCCTATATAAAAAATAGCAATATTGCCATCTGACTAAAACAAGTTGAACTGTTTTATTCTGCAGGGTCATGCAACTTCACGTGCAGCCTTGCATACAGCATTTAAAGAACATACTTGATGAGTGAGGCAACCGCTTGCGCATAAATCAAATGCTCTTGCGACACTACTCTTTGGGCTAATGTCGCTGCGGTGTCGGTGCCCAAAATAGGAACAACAGCCTGCGCCAAAATCGGGCCCACATCCAACTCCGCAGTAACTTGGTGCACCGTCGCGCCGGCGAATTTGCAGCCTGCATCAATCGCGCGCTGGTGCGTGTGTAAACCG
>CANKRG010000094.1 GCA_947485165.1 Comamonadaceae bacterium | reverse complement strand
GAACGGGCACTGGCGTGCCCGTTTCCCCTTGCTTCAAGATGGCCATGATGGCGCTGTCGCTGTACTTGGAAGTTTTCATGAAAAGTCTTTCTGCCCAGCTGGGCTTGAAATTCTACTTTTACATGGTGCTTTTTTTAGGGGGGATTACCCCAGCGACGAAGCCATCCCCCAAATCGTCAAAATCATTTGGGGCGCTGGCCGCTAGCACTTTGAGCGGTTTAGCTTGCGTTACTGTGCGTCAAGTACCGCAAAAAGTCCGATAGCAGGCGGTCACCTCGGCTGGAGCGGGGGTGGCAAATTTGCTATCAATACTCCCTGCCTCCAAGGGTTGTCTTATAGCGGTCATCAGCGCCTCGAACGGTAAAAAATCGTTGCGCTCTGTGGCTTCGGTCAGCGCATGTTCCACCAAATGATTGCGCGCTATATGGATGGGATTTGCTCTTGTCATGCTCGCTGTTCGAGCCGTTGATATGGATGCTGAATCAATCGTTTGCGTGATTGATTGGTTGAAGCGCTGATGCCAGCGCTGCAGCCATTCAGCCACGGCGTCTGACGTGCCAAACAGTGATCGCAAGGCCGTCTCATCATTTTGACTTGCTGTCACCAAACTTCGCCACCCTTGCGTGAAGTCAACGTTGTTGTTGTGCATCAATTGCAAAAAGTCGGTTGCTAGGCGTTCGTCATCAGCACCGGTCGAATCCAAGCCTAGTTTGGCACGCCACACAGCAAGGCTGTGCTCTGCAAATAGTGTGTCAAATGTGTTGATGGCATCCATGGCCAGCACTTTTGCACGCTCAAGCTCGGGGTCAAGCAGTGGCAGCAGCGCTGATGCCAAACGGCTGAGATTCCACTTGGCAATACTGGGTTGGTTCGCATAGGCGTAACGCCCCTGCGTGTCGATAGCGCTGAAGACGGCATGGGGGGTGTAAGCCTCCATGAACGCGCAGGGGCCGTAGTCGATGGTCTCGCCAGAAATGGTCATGTTGTCCGTATTCATCACGCCGTGGATGAAGCCAACGCCCATCCACTGCGCGATCAATCTGGCTTGACGGTCAATGACATGCTGCAGCAACAACCGGTATCGATCAGGCGCTTCTGTCAAACTTGAATCGTGTCTGGCAACATGTCTAGCAATGGCGTAATCAGCCAAACGGCGCAAGCTGTCACTGTCGCCACGCGCGGCAAAAAACTCAAAACTGCCCACGCGCAGATGGCTGGCTGCCACGCGCGTGAGTATGCCAGCGGGTGCGGCACGCTCGCGCATGATGGTTTCACCCGTCGCGACGGCGGCCAGAGATCTGGTGGTAGGGATACCCAAAGCGTGCATGGATTCACTGATAATCACTTCGCGCAGTACTGAGCTTAAGGTAGCCTTGCCATCACCACCTCTTGAAAATGGCGTTTGACCTGAGCCTTTGAACGCAATGTCTTTGCGCTGCCCCTGTCGATCCAGCACCTCACCCAAAAGCAGCGCGCGCCCATCCCCCAACTGCGGTGAAAAATGCCCAAACTGATGGCCGGCATAAGCTTGTGCGATAGCTTGGGCGCCTTCGGGCGCATGGGTGCCCGACAACATGTCCAAGCCTTTGGTGGTATGCAAATCTTCAGGATTAAACCCGAGATCAGCCGATAACCGCTCATTCAACCAGACGAGCTCCGGCTTGGGTGCACCGCCGACATGCCACGGCACGTACATGCCCGTTAATTCGCGGGCATAGGAATTGTCAAAGGCAATCTTCAATTTTCTTCCTGAGCAGCTCTTCGCGGCAATTTCCAATTGGGTCGCACAAAGTGACAGGTGTAGCCATGCGGAATGTGCACCAAATAGTCTTGATGTTCTGGCTCCGCCTCCCAGAAAGGCCCTGCCGCCTTGAGTTCTGTGACCACTTTTCCTGGCCACAAGCCACTGGCATCAACGTCGGCAACCGTCTCTACCGCGACTTTTTCCTGCTCACTGCTGGTGAAATAAATGCCTGAACGGTAAGACGCACCGCGATCATTGCCTTGGCGGTTTGGTGTTGAAGGGTCATGTACTTGGAAGAAAAATTCCAAAAGACGGCGAAAGCTCAAAACCGCAGGATCAAACTTGACCTCGATAGCTTCTGCATGCGAGCCATGGTTGCGGTAAGTCGCATTCGCAACCTCACCCCCGCTATAGCCCACGCGCGTGCTGGTAACACCGGGTAATTTGCGGATCAAATCTTGCATGCCCCAAAAGCATCCACCGGCCAAAATGGCGGTTTCGGTTGTCGTCGTCATGGTTAAATCCCTAATTTTTTGCTCTGGTAGCCGTTTAGTTATGTATTATTCGCTATAACAAGCTTTCGCGTTTTGAACAAAAATAGTAACCATTTTAAAGATGTACCAACCGCCTCAATTCCAATCCAAAGACCGAGCCCAGGCCTTGCAGATCATGCGTGCGCATCCTCTTGCTTCGCTGATCAGCGTGGACGATGCAGGTTTGCCGTTTGTGACGCATTTGCCGCTGCATGCACAGGAGCGGGGCGATGGGCTTGTGCTTTGGGGGCATTGCGCCAAACAGAATGCGCATTGGAAGTACCTGCAAGCGCGTCCGCAGGCCGTGGTGACGTTTTTAGGGCCAAACGCCTACTTATCACCCCAAATTTACCCCGATCTCGCACGCGTGCCGTCTTGGAACTACGTTGCCGTGCATTGCACCGTTAAGGCCACGATCATTGAGGAGCCGCTGGCCAAAGACCGGCTGCTGAAGAAGCTGATTGGCGACCACGAGCCAGCTTACAAGCAGCAATGGATCGATTTAGGCACAGAATTTCAGCACAAAATGCTCGCGGGTATTGTCGGTTTTGAGTTGCAAGTTGTTGATTTACAATGCAAAATCAAGATCAATCAGCATAGACCAGAATCACACTCCGCACTTCACGACATGTACGCATCAGGTAATGACAATGAACGGGCTTTGGCGGATTGGATGGTTAGGTTGGGATTGAGCTGAAGTAACTAAAAAATTAAGTTTTAAGTGCCAATTATGTCATTAGCCGGCGTATTTATTTCCTAAGTTGCTATTAAATATATAGCATATTAGAATCTCATGCAGAATGTAAACCTAAGCGGTACAGCTTGGCGTAAAACCCGTTGTCAGCCAGCAGTTTGGCATGTGAGCCAATTTCGATAATTTTGCCAGCTTCCATCACGACGATTCTGTCTGCATGTTCAACCGTAGATAATCTGTGCGCAATCACCAAGGTGGTGCGGTTTTTCATCAATACTTGCAGGGCTTCTTGCACAGCACGTTCGGATTCTGCATCCAGCGCCGAAGTGGCTTCGTCTAATATTAATATTGGGGCGTCTTTGTATAGGGCTCTGGCAATGGCTAGGCGTTGTCGCTGGCCGCCTGAAAGTTGCACGGCGTTGTGGCCGACGGTGGTGTCTATGCCTCGTGGCAGGTCTGCAATGAAAGTGCCTAAGCGCGCTGCTTCTAAGCATTGCTGGACTTTGTTTCGGTCTACAGTGGCCTCGTTTACGCCCAGCGCCACATTGTTAGCAAGGCTGTCATTCAGCATCACCACATGCTGGCTGACCAATGAAAACTGGTTGCGCAGTGACGTTAAATCCCAATCTTTTAACAATTGATTATCTAAACTGATATTGCCAGAATAAGGCTCTAAAAACCGAGGCAATAAATTAACCAAGGTGGTTTTGCCTGAGCCCGATGAGCCTACCAGGGCAATGGTCTCGCCGTGGTCGATGGTGAGAGAGAGGTTTTCAACCGCAAAACCAGTGCCTTCCTTGTATTTGACGCTGGTGTTCAAAAACTCAATATGCCCATCAGCCCGCGTTTTGCTGAAGGTGCCGGAGTGTTCGCTGTCGGACAGGTCTAGCAGGTCAAACCCGCGCTCTAAGGATGCCAAACCACGGGTGATCGGGTTGGCAATTTCAGACAAATGCTTGATGGGCGCAACCAACAAGAGCATGGCTGTGACGAAGGCGGTGAACTCGCCAACGCTGGTGCCGACGTCAGCACTTTGCACAAGGGCGACAGAAATAATAGCTGACAAGGCAACAGCTGCAATCATTTGCGTCAATGGCTTCATGGCGGCAGAGGCGGCAGTCGTCTTCATCGATAGGCGGCGCAGCGTGTCGCTGATGTGCATAAAACGATCTGCCTGCGCGGGCTGTGCGGCGTGCAGGCGAATGTCGCGGTGGGCTAAGACGTTTTCTTCAACCACATAGGCCAAGTCGTCGGTCGCTTTTTGGCTAGATTTGGACAGGCCGTAAAGCTTTTTCGACAACTTGACCATGATGAAGGCGATGGCAGGTAGCATGATGGCAACAATGGTTGTGAGCTGCCAGTTGAGGTAAAGCAGGTAGCCGACCAACGCAACCATGGTGACGGTATCGCGCACCAAAGCCATCAAGGAATTAACCAGCAGGGTTGAGCCGTTGTTGACCTCGTAAACGACAGTATTGGCCAGCTCGCTGGAGGTTTGGTCGGCGAAAAGCTCAAATTTGGCGTCTAAAACCTTGCTAAACATGGCTTGGCGCAGCTTCATCAAGCCTTTTGAGGTGACTTTGGTGACGGCCAATTCCGCCACAAAGCCCGCAATACCGCGAACGCCAAACAGGGCGATGAGCGTGACTGGGATCATCCATACACTCAGGCTGCCCTTGGCGAATCCGCGATCAAGCAGGGGTTTCAGCGCAGCGGGAATCATCGGTTCTGTACAGGCGGCAATGGTCACAGCTAAAAACGCAATGATCCACGCGCTTTTAGGCTGACCAAAGTAGGGCAGCAGCCGTGCAAAACGCTGGCGTAAGGATTTATTCACTGAAACTGAAGATCTGGTTGAATTTGTCACTGGGGCGGGTGTTGTGTAGGCAAAAGGGGCATAAAGTGCCTGTATTATCGCTGCATGACAGAACGCACGCTTTCGTTGGCCGCATCGAAAAACTTAGCTCAGAATTTAGGTTTTCTAGGTTGGGCTAGAGTTTTTGGCGTTGTGGCGCTGGTCGGAACCATGCTGTCATTGCCTTTGACCAATATTTTTGCATCGCTGGCCCTACTTTTTTGGGCCTGCTCAGGGTGCAAACCGGG
>CANKRG010000093.1 GCA_947485165.1 Comamonadaceae bacterium | reverse complement strand
TTGCCAGACGCCCAAGGCGACGGCCCGGTCATCGTCAACGCGTTCTGCAATTTCTACAAACAGCTGGAATACCCGGGCGACGTGGTCGTGAAAATGTACGTCAGCGACCCCGCCAGAACCACGTTTGAAACCTGGGGAACCATGGAGCGAGCCGACCAACCGGGCGTGATTTACGCTGCCGGCGGCGCGACGACTATTTGGGTGAATTTCCCGAAACAGAAGTCACATGACTTACCGGATTGGATGCGCCAGATCGTGACAGTGGATTGAGTCAAAACACGTAAATTTTGTAAAATATAGTAACAAATATGGCTATAGCCGGCGTATTAATTGCCTAAGGCGCTATAAAATTAGTAGTAATCCCAAAGCAGCTCCGACAAGCTCAGCCCGAACGGGTAGGGGGTGGCACAATTGCGGTTAGGGCTTACATCGTTTGCGCGGCATGGCCAATGTTGTCCTAGGCGTCAAAAGTGATGCCCAAGTACAGCCTTGAAGGACGGGATGAATAGCGAATTCAGCGCCACATTTACTTTTGTTTAGGTACGCGGCCCATCAAATAAAACTCCGGATTCGGCATCATGCCGCTGAAGCTGGCCATGCGGTTTGACAGGCCGAAAAATGCGGTGATGGCGGCGATGTCCCAAATGTCTTCGTCGTCAAATCCGTGGGCATTCAAAATGTCGAAATCGATGTCTTCAACATCCGCAGAGTGATTGCAAATCTTCATCGCAAAGTCCAGCATGGCGTGTTGGCGCAGGCTGATATCTGCTTTTTTATAGTTCACCGCCACTTGGTCGGCCACCAACGGTTTTTTCTCCACAATTCGCAAAATCGCCCCGTGCGCGACCACGCAATACAGGCAGTTGTTCGCCGCGCTGGTGGTGGTGACGATCATTTCGCGGTCGCCTTTGGTTAAATTACTGGTGCGACCGACCGATTCAGGCACCATCAGCGCGTCGTGGTAGGCGAAAAACGCCCGCCACTCGGCGGGTCGGCGGGCAAATGCCAAGAAAACGTTAGGAATGAAGCCGGCTTTGGCCTGGACTTCTAAGATTTTGCTCAGAATGTCGCTGGGTAAATCGGTCAGATCTGGGGCAGGGTAGCGGGGTGTTGTCATAGCGTGAGTTTAAGCACAAAGAATTCACCCCGCACATCAGCCTTTAAAAATCAAGTTTTAAGAATCAGCCTTGACGTTGGCTGCTTTGGCAACAAGCGTCCATTTTTGTTGCTCCGCTTTGATGAAATCGGCAAACTTTTGGATGCTGCCGCCGCCGTCTTCCGCGCCGTAGAGTTCCATTTTCTCTTGCACATCGGGCATCGCCAGCACTTTGTTGACGTCGTCGTTCATCCGTTGCGCCATGGCTTGCGGCATCTTGCCGGGCCCTACCAAACCGTACCACACGGTCGCCTCAAACCCAGGGAAGCCAGACTCGGCCATGGTGGGTACATTGGGCAGGCTTTTAGCGCGTTTTAGGCGCGTTTGTGCGATCGCGATGGCTTTGCCGCCTTTGACGTGCGGTATAGCCGATGTCATGGTTTCAAAGCAGTAATTGACCTGCCCACCGATCAAATCGACCAGCGCGGGGCCGGAGCCACGGTAGGGGATGTGCAGGGCGAATACCTTGGCTTGTAGCTTGAACATTTCCAACGCAAAGTGCTGCGCCGAACCGCCACCGGCGCTGGCAAAGCTGATCTGGCCGGGCTTAGATTTACACAATGCGACCAAGTCTTGCACGGTTTTTGCGGGTTGGTTGGTGTTGCAAACCAGTAAATTGGGTGTGATACCCACCATGCTGATGGGTGAAAAATCACGGTTTGCGTCGTAGCCCAATTTGACACCCGACCCTGCCGCATTCAGCGCTGGTGCCAGCGCGTGGCTGTTGATATGCGCCATCAACAAGGTGTTGCCATCGGGTGCCTGCTTGCTGACAAAATCAGCGGCAATCACGCCGGCTGCACCAGCCTTGTTTTCAATCACCACCGGGTTGCCCCACATCAGCTGCAGCTTTTGACCAATGACGCGAGCCAGCGCATCGGTGCCGCCGCCGGGTGGAAAGCCGACAATGATTTTGATCGGGCCGGTCGGCAGGTTCTGGTTCTGGGCACGCAGTATGGGTGAAGCCAATGTGGCTGCACCGGCAGCGGCTGCGGATATCAAGGTTCTGCGTTGCATGATTTATTTCCTCAATTTAAAAAATATGCCGTGGGTTGATGCGTGGTTTTATGCTGTAGGCGCTAGATTGGCGCTGAAATAATCCATCGCCGCTTGCACGCCGCTGCCCGCTAATTTAACACCTGCTAGCTTCAAACCCATTTCACAGCCGCCCAACGCGGCAATGAGGGTCAAATCATTGCAATCACCCAAATGCCCAATACGAAACATGCGGCCTTTGAGCTTGCCCAAACCGGTGCCCAGCGAGCAGTCAAAACGCTCATAAATGATCTTGCGAACTTGGTCCGCATCAACACCCACAGGGGTGACAACGCCAGTGAGAATCGGTGAATAAACTGCATCATCTGCACACAAAATTTCCAATCCCCACGCCCGCACCGCCGCGCGTACGCCTTCGGCCCAGCGCAGGTGGCGGGCAAACGTGGTGGCCAGTCCGCCATGGCGTGGGTTCAGCAACATGTCGCAGGCTTCGTCCAGGCCATAAATCAAGTTGGTGTTGGGGGTGGACGGCCAAAAGCCGGTCTTGTTCATCTCAATGATCTCGTCCCACGCCCAATAGGCTTTGGGCAGCGTGGCAGACTTGCTGGCTGCCATCGCTTTGCTGGATAAGGCGTTGAAGCTGATGCCCGGTGGCAGCATCAAGCCCTTTTGGCTGCCGCTGATGGTCACGTCCACGCCCCAAGCGTCGTGCTCGTAATCGGCAGAGGCCAAGCCGCTGATGGTGTCCACCAATAAAAGAGCAGGGTGCTTGGCGGCGTCGATGGCTTGACGCACAGCGGCGATATTGCTGGTGACACCAGTAGAAGTTTCGTTGTGCACCACGCAAACGGCTTTGATGCTGTGCGCTGTGTCTGCTTTGAGTCGCGCTTCTATCATCTCCGCTTGTACGCCGTGGCGGTAGGCATTGGGTAAGCCGCTGCTGGCGTCTGTGCCAGCCATGGTGAGGATTTCAGCATTTAAACCCAAGCGCACCGCCAGTTTTTGCCACAGCCATGCAAAATGCCCAGTTTCGTACAGCAAGACATGGTCGCCCGGGCTGCAAACGTTGACTAGCGCCCCTTCCCATGCGCCCGTACCGGAGGCGGGGTAGATGATGACGGGTTGCTGGGTTTTGAAAATTTGCTTGATTTTTCCCAGCACCTGTAATCCCAGTGCCCCAAACTCTGGCCCACGGTGGTCGATGGTCGGGTAGCTCATGGCTCGCAAAATACGATCAGGCACCGGTGAGGGGCCGGGGATTTGCAAAAAGTGACGGCCTGTGGGGTGAAAGTCTAAATTCAACACGTTCAAAGTTCCAATCGATGATTTGGTTATGTTCTATCTGTTGCTTTCAATTTTTGCATACAAAATATAATTGTCAACCTAGGGTTTACCTTTAAAGCAAATGTTAACTGTGATAAATTTTATTGACGTAATAATAAATTGCATACAAAATACAAAAATGACTGCACAAATTATCTCCATTCCCCGCGCAGCCCTGCATGAGCAAGTGGCCTACCGGCTACGCGAATTACTGGTCGAAGGCGTGATCGCGCCTGGCGCCAAGCTCAACGAGCGCGAACTGGCGTTGCAACTCAACGTCTCTCGAACACCCTTGCGTGAGGCGATCAAAATGCTGGCCGCAGAGGGCTTGGTCGAATTGCTGCCCAATCGGGGCGCGGTGGCGGTCAACTTGAGCGAGCAAGACGTGCGCAACACTTTTGAGGTGATGGCGGGTTTAGAAGGTATGTCGGGCGAACTGGCGGTGCAACGGATTTCTGAGGCGCAGTTGACCGAAATCAAAGCGCTGCATTTTGAAATGCTGGCGGCGCACGCTAGGCGCGATTTGTCGACCTATTACCGCATCAACGCGCAGATCCACCGCGCTATCAATACCGCAGCTAATAATGACGTATTAACAACGACTTACAGCCAAGTGAATGCAAGACTGCAGGCGCTGCGCTTCCGCTCCAACCAGGACGAAGCCAAATGGTCGCGTGCGGTGGCGGAGCATGGGCAAATGATTGACGCCCTGACCCAACGCGACGGCGCCGCTTTGAAAGCCGTGCTGGTGCAGCATCTGCACCATAAGCGCGATGTGGTGATCGAGCAACTGCGCACAGAAACATCACTTAAAACCCCCAACAAAGTCGAGAAAGTATCCGCATGAGCGCAAGACCAAACATTGACGATGGCAATATCTTAGCCCAGCGTCTGGCCAAGGAAACACAGGGCGAAGTGCTCTTCAGCCCTGCAGACCGTGGCCGCTACGCCACCGATGCGTCGATTTACCAAGTCATCCCAGTTGGCGCTTTTGTGCCCAAAACGACACAAGACGTTGAATTGGCGCTCGATATTTGCCGCGATTTTCATGTCCCCATCGTGGCGCGCGGCGGTGGCACCAGCCAGTGCGGTCAAACCGTGGGCGCTGGCTTGGTGATCGACCACAGCAAACACCTGCGCCGCGTGCTTGACTTGAATGTGGCCGAGCGGACCGTCAAAGTCGAGCCCGGCATCGTGTTGGACCACCTCAATGCCCAGCTCAAACCGCATGGCCTGTGGTATCCGGTGGATGTGTCGACCAGTGCGCAGGCGACGCTGGGCGGCATGGCGGGCAACAATTCCTGCGGCAGTCGCAGCATCGCCTACGGCAACATGGTGCACAACGTGCTGGGAGCGGATATTTTGCTATCTAGCCGGCGTAAAATATGCCTGAGCAGCTATCAAAATAGTAGTGGCATAGAGCGTGAATTGGGCGACTATGTCAAATCATTGGCGCATGCTTTGCAGCCTGAAATCACTGCGAACTGGCCTAAAGTGATGCGCCGAGTAGGTGGCTATAACCTCGATATTTTCAACAACCAAAACGAGAAGCCCTACACGTCTGACGGCTCGGTCAATCTGGCGCATCTGTTTGTGGGCAGCGAAGGCACGCTGGGCATCACGCAAGCGCTCACGCTCAAACTCTGCGAGCTGCCCAAGACCAAGGTGTTGGGTGTG
>CANKRG010000092.1 GCA_947485165.1 Comamonadaceae bacterium | reverse complement strand
GCTTTGGCGCAAACTTCTTCCTTTTTGCCTGATTCTAAGCACATCGCTGCGTCTGTGTGCGCTTTGGCCATAGCGCGGTGGCGTTCAATGTCTACTTTACGCTCTTTGTCACCGTGTGTTTCAGCGGCGAAAGCAACATTTGAAACAGATATCAAAACAAAAGAAACAACCGTCAAAAAGCTTTTAAACATAGAAATTCTCCAATAAGAGTTACAAAAAACAAAGTAAGCAGAAAAATCAAGATTTCAACAACGATTGAACATCCACCCGATACGCAGAAATAGCAGGTATTAATGCCGCAACAACGGCCACACCAGCCGCTGTTGCAGGTATTGCCCATTCCTCGACCAACCAAATCCAACCCGTGACCGGCAGCGATTTTTCAACCTGCAATAAATAGCCTACGGCAGCTGTCAATAGGTGTCCCAGAAATAATCCCAAAATAGATGCCAAAAATGCCAACCACAGCGCCTCGCACACCAGCAAACCCGCCACTTTTTGCGGACTGGCACCTAGCATGCGCAGCATGGCTAGGTCGGCACAGCGTTCCACAGGGCGATGAACACGCTCAAACCCGCTGTCAGCAGCAAAACCGCACCAAAACCACGCAAAACATCGGTCCCCACGCCCACCATGCGCAGCAAACGGGTGATTTCAATGGCTGGCGCGGCGGCTTGCATGTTGGTGGTGGTGTTCACAAAACGCGGAAAACTCACCGCCGCCAAGGGGCTTTTGTAGCGGATCAGCGCCATCGTCACCTCGCGATCATCTTCAATGGCTTTTTTGTCTTCCGCATCCAGCGGCGTGTCGCCCTCGATCGCTTTTTCATGCACGCGCCAGACGGATTCGGTCGCCGTCAAAATCAGCCTGTCCAGCACACAGCTACAGGGCGCAAGCACACCGGTGACTTGGTAGGGCGTACTGCCGTGGGCATGGCCTTCAGCCCCCAGCCCGTGCGAGCCGATGAAACTATTTCCCGGTTTCAGCCCCGTATTTGTAGCGATTTCAGCGCCAATCACCGCCTCCAGCGGCAGTTTCCACAGCACACCACTTGCCAGTGTTGCCTCGTAATGCGTCACATAATCCGCCGTCGTGCCGACGATGCGAAAACCTCTAAAGCTGTCGCCCAAGCTCAGTGGAATCAAAGTGGCGACTCGCTGGTCTTGTTGCAGGCTTGTCACGTCAGCCAGCGGGATATTGCCTGTGGGGGTGTCGATGTGGAACACCCCCGCCAAAATCAGCTGCATGGGGCTGCCTTTTGCACCCACGACGACGTCAATGCCCTTCAAATCGCGCTCAAAAGCATGGTCGATTTGGCTGCTGGTGAGCAACACCAGGGTGATGGATGCGACGCCCAGCGCTAGCAACAGCACATTCAAAGCCGCAGCCAAAGGGCGCGACCACAGGTATTTGAACGATAAAGTGATGATTTTCATTTTGCTATACTATTCATAGCTGCTTAGGCAACAAATACGCCGGCTACAGGTGAATTTATTGTCGAATTAAGCACTTTTTTGCCAAATTCTAGTGTTTTAGCTGTTTTTAAGACCTCAGAAACCCTGAAATCATGCGTGGCGATCACCAAAGTCGCGTTGCAACGCGCTGCACTGGCTTGCAGGAGTACCAAAGCAGCATTTGCGGCATCGTCGTCCAAACTCGCCGTCGGCTCATCGGCCAAAATAATCTTAGGATTCAGTAGGACAGCCCGCGCCAAAGCCACGCGCTGCGCCTGCCCGCCAGACAGGGTGGACGGTTTGCGCTGTGCAAAATCAGCCACGCCCAAGGCTGCCAAAGTCGATTCAATCTGCGATTTTGCAGCAGCATGGAGTGGCAAACCCGCTGCAAAATAGGCCAATTGCAGGTTCTCAGCCACCGTCAAAGCCTCGCTCAAATGCAGTTTTTGCGGCAAAAACCCCAAATTATTCGCCCGCCAAGCGTCGCGAGCGGTGTTTGACAAACCGTTCAAGCGCTGCGCTGCCACGGTTAATTCGCCTTGCTGCGGCGTTAGTAGCCCCGCCAAAAGCGCCAGCCAGGTTGATTTACCTGAGCCAGAGTTGCCACGTAGCACCAGTGTGTCGCCCTGCGACAAGTCGACATCAGGAAAGACCAGCGCCGCTTGGCCAGCGTAGACGTAGTTGAGGTGTTTGGTACGGATCATGCTTGAACCAGTTTATCCGCTCGCGCACGGCTTTGCAGCACGATGTCGGCGTTCAAACGGTCATTCATCGCCAGTCTGTCCAACGCCTGCTCACGGCTAAAACCCCAAGAAGCCATGTGCCGCTTGACCAGCCGTTCCATCGCCACGTTCATAGGTGTGTCCAGATACCAGCATTCGTCCAGCAAACCGTTCAAATTCCAGCCATGCTCGCGGTGCAGCAGGTACAAACCTTCCACGATGATGAGCTTTACCTCTGGATTAATACAGATTGCATCTGCCACGGGGTCGCCCACGCCATGTTGAAAATCTGGCCAAGTGGTTGATTCAGCAGAATTATTTTGCAATTGCTGTAATTTAATCGCCAAACCAGCAGGGTCAAATGTCCACGGCGAGCCGCGTCGGGCGAGTGCTGCTGCGGGGTCAGCAAACTGCGCTAAAGCCGCTTTGCTGAGGTGAAAGCCATCCATGCTGAGTGCCACCGCTGTGGGCGAACCAGTTGGCTGATTCACTGCATCGACAAACTTAGCCGCCAACGTGCTTTTGCCCGAACCTGGCAACCCGACGACACCGATGACGATGCGTTTAGAGGCATCAGTCTGCTTCATCCGATTTAGAAGCTGCAACAATCGACCCACTGGATCGTTCAAAATAAGCTGATTAGTCATTCTTGTCATCATCCCGAAATCATTAAAAAACATGTCTGCCAAGCAAACTATTCAAAACGCCGTCGACAAAGTAGCTCAACTGCGCCAAGTGGCGGCGGCAACGCCTGGTTTGGCACAAGCGGTGAGCCAGATCAAAGCCTTTCAAGCCCAACGCTTCACAGGCACGTATTTTGACCTGCTGCACACCCCACAATACCAGCCCGCCACCCAGTTTTTCTTGGAAGAACTGTACAGCGAAAATGACTATTCCCAGCGCGATGCCCAATTCTCCCGCATCGCCGGCACGCTGGAGCGCATGTTCCCTAAGCAAGTGGTACAAACCGCCGTGTCGTTGGCGCAATTGCACAGTTTGACGGAAGATTTGGACTTGGCGATGGCGCAAAGCTGGCTCACTAATATTAAATGCAGTGACAACACAGAACGCTACATCACTGCATGGCACCAAGTTGGTAGACGCGCTGACCGTGATGCGCAGCTGTCACGCGCACTCGCCGTCGGACAAGAACTCGTCATCCTCACCCGCACCCCCGGTTTGCGCATGGCTTTGAAGATGATGCGCAAACCCGCCTCCTTAGCCGGTATGGCGGCGTTGCAGCATTTTTTAGAATCAGGCTTCGACACCTTTACGGCGATGACACCCAAAAAACCCAGTAAAAACGGTGAACCAGAAGGCCCTGATTTCTTCTTAGAAACCGTGAAGAAACGCGAAGCTGCGTTGATAAACCACCTGTTTGATGCACCGCTTCAAGCCAGTAAAGCGGAGATTGAACATGTTTTGTCTAAAGTGGCTTAAATAATATATAAATACGCAATTAGCCGGCGTATTTATTAACTGACGTGCTATTTAATATATAGTAAAAATTACTCGTAATGTGACCACATACGCAGCACCTTGACGGTTTTGATGTCTTTATCCATCAAAATTTGATACACCAAGCGATGTTGAATATTGATACGCCGTGAATAAGCGCCTTGCAAATCGCCCACCAGCTTTTCATACGGTGGCGGGTTTTGAAAAGGGTTCTCACGAACGACGGCTAAAAGCTCTTGCGCTTTGCTTTTTAGACCGCTAACAGCCAGTTTTTGGGCATCTTTTTGAGCGTGTTTGGAAAATACCAGCACCCAAGTCATCAGTTTGTCACCAGTCCAACTCCGACTCAGTTGCACAAGCATCTAAAGGCTCGGACATCCCCTCTTTGATGCTCTCGCGCATGCCAGGCACGGACAGTAAAAACAATGTTTCTTGAATGTCTTGCCAGTCTTCGCTAGAGATCAGCACCGCATTGCTGCGCTTACCCAAAATAGTGATCGGCGCGTGTGCCAGCGCCGCTTGGTCCATCAATCGGTATAAATTCGCGCGGGCTTCGCTGACGGTGAGGGTTTGCATGATCGCTAGCGTACGCTATTTGGTACGCTTTGTCAAATCAAAGCTTTAACAACCCTATCACTCATACCTAAGTGCCTGAATCGGCAACAACTTCGACGCTTTCCTAGCCGGATAAAAGCCAAAGAATATCCCCACAAACGCTGAAAACCCAGTCGCCAAGAAAATCGATGCCAGCGTCATGCTGACTTGCCAGCCGGCGAACTGGCCGACGGCCCACGTCGCCATTGCGCCAATCAACACGCCAATCGCGCCACCTATCAAACTGAGCGTGACCGCTTCAATCAAAAACTGGGTCAAGATGTCTTTGCCGCGCGCACCGACCGCCATGCGCAGGCCTATTTCACGGGTGCGCTCGGTCACGCTGACCAGCATGATATTCATGATGCCGATGCCGCCGATCACCAAGCTGATGCCTGCCACAGCCGCCAAAAGCAGGGTCATGACTTTGCTGGATTCCTCTTGGGCTTGCAAAATTTCGGTCAAATTGCGGATGGTGAAAGGCTCATCGCCGCCGGGCTGCACTTTCATGCGCTGGCGCAGCAGGTCTTTGATGTTTTCTTCGGCAATTTTCATGCTTTGGCCTTCTTTGACCTTCACGCTGATGGAGCCGACGCGTTTGAGCTTGCCTGCATTGCCGCCTTGAATGCGGTTGCGGTAGGTGGAAATAGGCACAACCACAATATCGTCTTGGTCCTGCCCCAATGAGTTTTGCCCCTTTTTACCCAACACGCCGATGATGGTGACGGGCACTTTTTTAACGCGGATGACTTGGTCCAGCGGATCAGATTCGCCAAACAGTTGTGTCGCCACGGTTTGCCCAATCATGGCAACTTTGGCTGAGCCTTGAATTTCAGCAGCTTCAAAGGCACGACCACTTTGCAGCGGCCATTCACGGGCCTCCAAATAGTCATTGGTGCTGCCCATGATGCTGGTGCTCCAATTGGTGTTGCCCGCAATCACCTGCGC
>CANKRG010000091.1 GCA_947485165.1 Comamonadaceae bacterium | reverse complement strand
TTGAATGGGCTGACGCCCAATCAAAAACTACAAGCCTACAGACTATTTCACCAACCCTCTACCAAGCAGTGGTGCTAAAAATGGGGGGATTACCGTTGACCTGGAAGTTGCCGAAGTACTTTTAGCTCATCCTCTACACTCACGCCCTCGCTGAAAACTGAAACGTTGGTGACGAGAGCTGGCAATCTTATACGGGCGTGTGGTCTGGCGTGTATCTCTGCTTGTAGCGATAAACGATCAGGGTGATTAATCGGCAACATGCTAATTCTGACGCCACGGTAAGCCGTAAAACTTCCATCCACCTTTTTTGCCACGCTTGGCGTTTGAGTCTGGATCGCCCTCAAAACCTTCCAAGATGTTGTAGGCTTCAAATCCTAAGCTTTGCGCGCGCTGCGATGAAGGCACGCAACGCAAACCAGAACGGCACAACATGACAATCTTACTGCCTGCGGGTACCACATCTTTAAGCTGTTGATCGAAATTAGGATTAACTTCCATTTTTGGTCGCGACAAGTTCAAATTGTTCATGCGTTGCACAAAGGATTCCAAACTGCGCAATTGACCGTTCTCCGTGATGCGGGCATTTGTACTTTTCTTCCGTGCAATGGTACTACTGTCTAAAGATTATAGTCATGTCCGGGCAACACCACAGTGCTGTCGGGCAGACTAAAGAGAATACTGGAAATGCTGTGATGCAACGCCTGTGCACTGCCCGACTGAAAATCTGTGCGTCCACATCCACCAATAAGCAAAGTATCGCCAGTGAAAGCGTTTTTACCCGACACAAAACTCATGCTGCCATCCGTATGCCCTGGGGTATGCAAAGCTTTGAGTTGTAAGGCAGAAGGCTTGATACCACAGCCTCAGGGGTGGCCGTCTGAGCGCCTGTGTGCTCTATAAGGGCTGCAGCACTTGTTTTAAGCTGCTTTTCGCTCTTATTTCAAGGTGATTTTTTTTCACCAACTATCTGTAAGTAGGTGTTGTAGGCGTTCATGCGGTTGGCAAAACGAAATAGCGGAACTTTTTCAAAGCGGGACCAATCGGTGGCCGCATAGGCTTCATCAAACAACTCAAGTTCAGCCACTGCCTTTCCCATGGTGGAACGCAAATAGGCCAGATAATCGCGCAGCAGTTCTAGATCAGCCTTAGTACTATCCGACACTGGACCATGGCCTGGCACAATGACGTCAGCACCATAATTCAACATGACAGATAAACTAGCAAGCCATGGTGCAGTATTAGCCGTGGGGCCGATGAATGGAATACGCCCCTTAAATACCAAGTCCCCCGCAAAGAGCACTTTCTCTGAAGGCATATACACAATGAGGTCTTCGGGTGTGTGCGCCGGACCAACGGGTTTGACGGTGAGACGAACCCCGGATAAATTTAGATTGGCTTCTTTTTCCAACCAGGTATCAGCAGGCACCAACTGGGTGTTTTCATCAATCCACGGAAATAGCTCTGCGCGCGATGCCGCTAATCGATTCGTTGCTGTTTCGGAGTTGAGGTACGCCTTGGCTGCAGGATGTGCCAAGATTTTTGCACCAATTTTTTTGAACTCTTGCAGACCATAAACATGGTCTGCGTGGTAATGTGTGACGATGACGTGGGTTATTTTCAAAGGCGTAATCTTGGCTATTGCCTGGATCAGAGACGCAGCCAACGCAGGCGAACCAAGCGCATCAATGACCACCACACCTTCTTTAGCCACAATAAAGGCGGCGTTGGATATAAAGTTTTTGTTGGCTTGGCTACCTAAGGCACTTTCGCCCTGCACGTACCAGACAGAAGGACTTACCTTCTGCGGCACCAATCGTATGGAATCGTCATGCTGCGACCAAGCCGGTGCATGCAAAAAAACTGCACACAATATGGCAAAAGTTTTTCTGGCAAAGAATCGCATGACATTCTCAGAGAGCTTTAAGGCTTGATGTAGGCAAACTTCTCACGCGACTGCAATTGTCCAATACGCGCCACACCAGACGGCGTAAATTCGGCATCCAAAATGAACTGGTTTTTGTTCAGGTTGCGATTTTTCAGCGTGATTTCGCAAACCTCAAATTTGACCCCACGCGCCTTCAAGTCACTCACCAATGCGGAATAGTCGATGTTGGGGTTGGCTTTGTCTTTGGCGCCTTCCATCAAAAAATCAACGCCATTGGCGTGCGTGACGATGATGATTTTGGTGTCGGGCGCTACATCCAAATGATTTCGCACGTTTCGCAATCCTTTGGTGGCCTGTACTTCAGCATTGTCAATGTGATAGACAGCTTTATCTTGCGCAAATGCCAAGCCCGTACTTAAGAAAAATGCGACGCAAACTGCGAAAACTTTGAATACGAGTTTCATGCTTTTCTCCCTATTTGTATTACAAAACTACACCGGGGTTGCCATCAAGCCCCAGTAGTTTCGGGTTGTACAGCTTGACGGGGCCAATCGTCTTTTTGTCTTTGAGGTAGCTCTCCACAATATCCCAAATGGGGGGGCCAGCGTTTTTACTGGCTTCCTGCACGGGTGCCCAGCCTGCCACTTTATAAGTTTTACCCGCTTCGATCAACTGCCCACCAAAACGCATATCACTGATGCGTGAACCCGCTTTCCCTGTTGGATTGCAGGTGTACGTCATGCCGCCCGTGCGAACCATATCGCCACCTTGTTGATAATAAGGATCAGGGTTGAATAGGTTGTCGCACACGTCCTCCAAGATCGTTTTGATAGTTTCGCCAGACATATCAGTCAAAGTCGTCCAAGGGTATGTAATGGCGGTTTGATCCATCACATGCTCACGCGTGATGGCTTGGCCGGGCAACAACGATGTGCCCCAGCGGAAACCCGGCGAGAAGGCAATTTGCGCACCACGCACGTTGATGAGTGCATCGGTGATCAACTGGTCAAACGTGCCATTAAAATTGCCCCGGCGATACAACAAACCTTCGGTAACGGCCAATTTTTCTGACAATTTGGCCTGGTAGGGTGCGCGAACTTTGTCGATCAATGTTGCCATCTCTTTATCCGCTGGCAAAAAATTGGCAAAGATAGGGAGCAGCTTGTAGTTGATATTGACAACTTTTTTGTCGCGTACATCAAGATCCAACACACCTAAAAACTTCCCATTGCTACCGGCATTGGTCACCAGAGTTTGACCACCAGCATTTTTTACCATCGTCGGCACAGGTACGCCATCATGTGTGTGGCCACCCAAAATCACGTCGATGCCGGTCACTCGTGACGCCATTTTCAAATCTACATCCATGCCGTTGTGTGACAGCAGCACCACGGCTTGCGCACCTTTTTCCCGCGCTTCGTTGACTGTTTTTTGCATGTTTTCGTCTTGGATGCCAAACGTCCAATTCGGCACCTGCCAGCCGGGGTTGGCAATCGGTGTGTATGGAAAAGCCTGCCCGACAATCGCCACCGTCACACCATTCATTTCTTTGAGAACATACGGCTTGAATACTGGGTCTTCAAAGTCTCTGGTTTTGACGTTTTGCGCCACAAAATCAATCTTGCCGGCAAAGTCTTTCTCGATGATCTCCATCATCCGTTTTTCGCCGTAGGTGAACTCCCAGTGTGCTGTCATCACGTTCACACCCAACAACTTGCAAGCGTCAACCATATCTTGCGCATTCGTCCACAAGCTGGTCGCACTGCCCTGCCAGGTATCACCACCGTCAAGCAACAACGCACCAGGTCGGCTGCCGCGCAGTTGCTTGACCAAGGTAGACAAGTGGGCAAAGCCGCCAACTTTGCCATATTGCAAGGCAGCACGCTCAAAGTCCAAGTAAGTATGCGCATGTGCATTTGCACTACCCGCCTTCAAGCCTGCATACTTCAGCAAGTGCTCCCCCACCAAATGCGGCACATTACCTGTCATTCCAGCAATTCCAATGTTGACATTGGGCTCGCGGAAATAAATGGGTAAAAGCTGCGCATGGCAATCTGTCATGTGCAATAAATGGACATTTCCCGTCTTGGGTACGTTATATAGCTGATCAGCCTCTTGTGCGCTGGCTTCACGCCCTAAAGGGAAACCAGCCACAACGGCAGCGGTCAAAACGGATGTAAATTCACGACGCGATAAATTCATGATGAGAAAGTGGCTAACTGGAGGTCTAAAAAATGAAAAGGACGAATTGCTTTACTTGTTGACTGGCGATTGCGGATCAAGCAGTAACGCCATGACATCTTTAAGCTGCTGATTTGTCAAGATTTTGGCATCACCAAAACGCGGCATACTGCTGCACAGATTCACAGAATGGGTATTCCAAAGTCGTGCCCATGTGTACTTAACAATCGCCTCAGACTCTGGAGCATTCGGGTCTTTGACGCCACGATTAACGCCATATTTGTATAGCGAAGGCCCTAAGTTTCCAAAACTAATTTCTTTGGGTGCCATTTGATGGCATGCATAGCAGTTAGCACCGCTTGGTTTGCCAATAGCATCAGAAAATTGCAAGCCTGTACCATCTTGTGCAATTTTTTCGCCTTCTTGCCAGTTACCGATGTATTTGGCATCTGCTGGATAAGGAATGCCCGCATACAGAGCTGTTTCAATTTTCTTACGAGTAGCTTCGTCAACAGCTTTACCTGTTTTATCAGCTTCAGTGCAAATGCGTTGCACTTCGTTTTGATCTAAACGATCCATTTTTGCTGGGCCACGCTCAGAGAAGCTGCTTTTCAAAGTTGCCAACAATTCTGCGGCACTTGGCATACCCATTGAAGGTGCTGCGCAGCTTGCGAGCACGGCAACAGCTGATACGCAAGTAGTTATTTTTGCTATATTTTTAATAGCAACATAGGCAATATTTATGCCGGCTAGAGGCTTATTTTTCATTGTATCTTCCTCTTCAATATTTAACGTTTAAGTGCAGGTGCAGCCATCTTGCCACCGTTAGCGTTCACACCCATGAAGGTGATCAGATCAACAGAGGTTTGAGACAGGTAATTCAACTCAGGCATGCGTTGACCACGCAAACAATCCTGCACACGCCACTGCATGGTGCGCAAACCACCTTGACTGACACGGTATGCTGGCCACTGTGCGAAAGCATCCTGCGATGCCTTGCTAGGACCGGTTAAATTTGGTAATTCTTGCAAACGAATACGCTTACCGTCTTGGTTATGACATGCCGCACAGCTAAAGTCATGCGTACCGCCTTTGAAATAAAAAGTATCCTTACCGCGTGCAAAAGCCGCTTTTTCCATAGGATGGCTCTGCGGTACATTTATAGTTACACCACGTGATTCGTCATAAATATAAGCGACCAAATCTTCAATCACCGTTGCTTTCTGCGCTGCTCCACTGGTGAAATTTTTAGCATTGAAATCTTCAGCTTTAAAGCCTTGCAAC
>CANKRG010000090.1 GCA_947485165.1 Comamonadaceae bacterium | reverse complement strand
TGGACTTTGTATGCGCCATTGACGCTGCAAATGGGCCCATCTATGGACACAAGTATTTTTGCTTTGCATTTGTTGGGTGCTAGCTCGATCATGGGATCCATCAACATTATTGTGACTGTGTTGAACATGCGTGCTCCTGGCATGACCTTGATGAAGATGCCAATGTTCTGTTGGACATGGTTGATTACTGCCTATTTGCTGATTGCCGTGATGCCTGTGTTGGCTGGTGCGATCACCATGACATTGACTGACCGCCATTTTGGTACCAGCTTCTTCAACCCGGCAGGTGGCGGCGACCCAGTGATGTACCAACACATTTTTTGGTTCTTTGGACATCCAGAGGTTTACATCATGATCTTGCCAGCCTTCGGCATCATCAGTCACATTGTTCCCGCTTTCTCTCGTAAAAAGCTGTTTGGTTATGCCTCTATGGTTTACGCTACATCAAGCATTGCCATTTTGAGCTTCATTGTTTGGGCGCATCACATGTTTACCGTTGGTATGCCTGTGACCGGACAATTGTTCTTCATGTACGCAACGATGCTGATTGCAGTTCCAACTGCTGTGAAAATTTTCAACTGGATTGCTACGATGTGGCGCGGTTCCATGACTTTTGAAACCCCGATGTTGTTTGCGGTCGGTTTTATTTTCGTGTTTACCATTGGTGGATTTTCAGGTCTGATCTTGGCCATGGCCCCTATCGATATCCAGTTGCATGACACTTACTACGTAGTTGCTCACTTCCACTATGTGTTGGTTGCCGGCTCTTTGTATGCCATGTTTGCTGGCTTCTACTACTGGTGCCCTAAGTGGACGGGCGTGATGTACAACGAAACACGCGGAAAAATTCATTTCTGGTTGTCTTTGGTCTCGTTTAACATCACCTTTTTCCCAATGCACTTCTTGGGTTTGGCTGGTATGCCGCGTCGTTATGCTGACTATCCAATGCAATTTGCGGACTTTAACGCTATTGCTACCGTCGGTGCTTTTGCCTTCGGTCTGGCGCAAGTTTATTTCTTCTTCTTCGTTGTCCTGCCTGCCATGATGGGCAAAGGCGTGAAGGCGACGAGTAATCCATGGGAAGACCAAAACTCTGACAACCTTGTCAAGGGTGCAGAAGGCTTGGAGTGGGAAGTCGCGTCTCCAGCACCTTTCCATACTTTTGAAATACCGCCTAAGCTGAATGCTATGGCAACAAAAATCATTGCTTGATAAATTTTTAACCAGGAAACCACCATGACCATCAAAATCGGCATCAACGGCTTTGGCCGCATCGGACGCAACGTGTTTCGCTCAGCCATCCAAAGCTTCAGCGACATCGAAATCGTCGGTATCAACGACTTGCTAGAGCCAGAATACTTGGCCTACATGCTGCAATATGACTCTGTACACGGTCGCTTCAAAGGTGAAGTTTCTGTTGAAGGTAACACCTTGATCGTCAACGGCAAAAAAATCCGCCTCACCCAAGAGCGTGACCCAGCCGCCTTGAAGTGGAACGAAGTAGGCGCAACCGTCGTTATCGAATCTACCGGTTTGTTCTTGGACAAAGCTGGTGCAGAAAAGCATATCGCAGCAGGCGCTAGCAAAGTCATCATCTCTGCACCATCTAAAGACGACACCCCAATGTTCGTCTTCGGCGTGAACGACAGCACCTACGCTGGCCAAGCGATCATTTCTAACGCTTCTTGCACCACCAACTGCTTGGCACCTGTTGCTAAAGTGTTGAACGACAAATGGGGCATCAAACGCGGTTTGATGACAACAGTACACGCCGCCACTGCCACCCAAAAGACAGTTGACGGCCCGAGTAACAAAGACTGGCGCGGTGGCCGTGGTATTTTGGAAAACATCATTCCATCATCAACAGGCGCAGCCAAAGCCGTGGGTGTGGTCATTCCTGAGTTGAACAAAAAACTCACCGGCATGGCTTTCCGCGTGCCAACATCTGACGTGTCTGTGGTCGATTTGACCTGCGAACTCAACAACCCAGCCACCATGGCTGAGATTTGCGCCGAGATGAAAGCCCAATCACAAGGCGCTTTGAAAGGCGTGTTGGGCTACACCGAAGACAAAGTTGTCGCAACCGATTTCCGTGGCGACACCCGTACGTCTATTTTTGACGCGGATGCCAGCGTCGCGTTGGACAGCACTTTCGTCAAGATCGTCAGCTGGTACGACAACGAGTGGGGTTATTCGAACAAGTGCTTGGAGATGGTGCGCGTGGTTTCTAAGTAAACCAAATATAGGAAATAGCTATGAAATTTATTCGCCTCTCCGACCTCATCGCCCAAGGCCAACTCAAAGGCAAACGCGTTTTTATCCGCGCTGACCTGAACGTGCCGCAGGATGACAACGGCAATATCACCGAAGACACGCGTATCCGCGCCTCGATTCCCTGCATCCAAATGGCTTTGGACGCTGGCGCAGCGGTGATGGTGACGTCGCACTTGGGGCGTCCGACGGAAGGTGATTTCAAGTTTGAGGATTCTCTAGACCCCGTCGCCAGCCGCATGGGCGAGCTGATGGGGCGAGAGATTTCGGTGATTTCTGACTGGGTGGATGGTGTGGACGTTGCGCCAGGCCACCTCGTCATGTTAGAAAACTGCCGCGTCAACGTTGGCGAAAAGAAAAACAACAGCGAACTGGCCAAGAAAATGGCCGCTTTGTGCGATATTTTTGTGCATGACGCGTTTGGAACAGCCCACAGAGCCGAAGCTTCGACCTATGGCATCGCCCAATTTGCCCCGATTGCCTGCGCGGGTCCGCTGTTGGCAGCGGAAATGGATGCGATTTCTAAAGCTTTAACCGCGCCTAAGCGTCCGCTGGTGGCGATTGTGGCGGGCTCCAAGGTATCAACCAAGCTCACGATTTTGGAGAGCTTGGCTAAAAACGTGGACCAATTGATCGTCGGCGGCGGTATTGCCAACACCTTTATGTTGGCTGCGGGACTCAAAATCGGTAAAAGCTTGGCTGAGCCCGATTTGCTGGAACAGGCCAGATCTGTCATCGCGGCCATGAAAGAGCGTGGGGCTGAGGTGCCGATTCCGACCGATGTTGTGACTGCCAAAACCTTCTCTGCCGATGCCGTGGCGACCGTCAAAGCCGCAACAGACGTGGCGGATGACGATTTGATTCTGGATATCGGCCCTGAAACAGCCAAAAAACTGGCTGCCCAACTGCTCAAAGCCGGCACGATTGTGTGGAATGGCCCGGTTGGCGTGTTTGAATTTGCCAAGTTTGAGAACGGCACCAAGGTGATTGCGCAGGCGATTGCTGACAGCAGCGCCTTCAGCATTGCCGGGGGTGGCGACACGCTGGCTGCCATTGCCAAGTATGGGATTGAGGACAAAGTCGGTTACATCAGCACCGGCGGCGGCGCGTTTTTGGAGGTGCTGGAAGGTAAGACCTTGCCAGCGTTTGAGATTTTGGCCAAACGGGCGGCAGGTTAAACCAATAACTAGACCGCTTAAAATCATATTTTTACTATGTTTTTAATAGCGGTTTAGGCAATAAATACGCTGGTTAGAATCATATTTACCCTTCCAAAATTGCTATTTTTTTGATAGCAATTTTAATATTTATTTTTTATCAAACTTAGGAGATTTTTATGGCTTTCGTATCCCTTAGACAAGTACTAGACCACGCAGCGACCAACAGCTACGGCGTTCCGGCTTTCAATGTCAACAATCTGGAGCAAATCCTCGCCATCATGGAAGCGGCGCAAGAGACAGATAGTCCCGTCATCTTGCAAGCCTCTGCGGGCGCGCGCAAGTACGCAGGGGAAGCCTATTTGCGCCACATGATGCTGGCTGCGGTGGAAACGCACCCTGATGTGCCTGTGGTGGTGCATCAAGACCATGGCGCGTCGCCAGCAGTGTGTATCCAGTCCATCCGCTCGGGTTTTACGAGTGTGATGATGGACGGCTCCTTGATGGAAGACGCCAAAACACCTGCAAGCTACGAATACAACGTCGCCGTAACGCGCAAAGTCTGCGAAATGGCACACCCGATTGGTGTGTCTGTCGAAGGTGAACTGGGCTGTTTGGGCTCTTTGGAAACCGGTGAGGCGGGTGAAGAGGACGGCTCGGGTGCTGAAGGCAAGCTGACCCACGACATGATGCTGACCGACCCCGTGCAGGCCAAAGACTTTGTTGAGCAAACGGGTGTGGACGCCTTGGCTATCGCCATCGGCACCAGTCACGGCGCATACAAGTTTACCCGCAAGCCCACAGGCGACATTTTGGCGATGGATCGCATTGCTGCCATCCATGCGCAAATCCCGAACACCCATTTGGTCATGCACGGCTCCAGCAGCGTGCCACAGGAATGGTTGGCCATCATCCGGCAGTATGGTGGTGACATCAAAGAAACCTACGGCGTACCGGTAGAAGAAATCCAGCGCGGGATCAAGAGCGGCGTGCGCAAAATCAACATCGACACTGACATTCGGCTGGCGATGACCGGTGCTATGCGTCAGATATTTGCACAACAAAAAAGCGAATTCGACCCGCGCAAGGCCTTGGTTGCCGCTAAAAACGCCGCGCGCGGCATTGTGAAACTGCGCTTTGAAGCCTTTGGCTGCGCAGGGCAGGGTAGCAAGATCAAGCCAATTGCGATGGATGATATGGCGAAGCGGTATAAGTAGCCATTGAAATGGTCTTTTTACGACTAAAAACCAAGGCACAAGAGGGGTAAACACGTATAACTATCTCCAGCGTGTGAGGTTTAATGTGCGTGAAATAGTATATATTTATATGAATATATTTATATATGGTTGTTTGCATATAAAATTTATTGGCTTTTTTGATGGAGAAATTTATGATTATTTCACGCTGTATCAACCGCCTGTTTTTACTCACTTCGGCGTTTATCGTTTTGTCTAGCGCGGCACATGCTGTAGAAGTTGAGTTCAAACCCGTGTCAGATGGTGTCTACGCCTACATTGGTGATACGGATGGTCGCAACTATGAAAATGAAGGTTTGAATGCCAACATTGGACTGATTGTTACCCCAGCGGGGGCGGTCTTGATTGACAGTGGCTCTAGCTTTCAGACTGCTCAAAAAATTCACAAGGCAGTGCAGAAAATAACGCAACAACCGATCAAGTGGGTCATCAATACAGGAGATCAAGATCACCGCTGGTTGGGCAATGGTTATTTCAAAGCGCTGGGCATAGAGATTATCGCCCATGCAAATGCCGAAGCTGACATGAAAGCGCGTACATTTGAACAAATGGAGGGGTTAAAAGTCCTCAAAGAGCGACTTGACGGCACCGTGCCCACTTTACCGACTCGCTTTCTCAAAGACAACGATACAAAGCTGGAGTTAGGCGGTGTGGTCATAGAACTCAAGTACCGCAATGGTGGTCATACGCCTGGCGATATGTTGGTATGGTTACCGCAAAAAAATGTGCTGCTCGCGGGAGATGTGGTTTATGTTGACCGTGTGTTGGGTCTGATTCCTGTGAGTCGGTCTAAAAACTGGTTGGAATCGTTTGCTGCCATTGAATTGCTGAAACCACAAACGATCGTTCCTGGACATGGCAAAGTCACGGACTTGGCAACGGCACAGTTACAAACCCGCGATTTGCTGCTGTCACTTCGC
>CANKRG010000089.1 GCA_947485165.1 Comamonadaceae bacterium | reverse complement strand
TTTTTTAGAATAGTCACCCCAAGCCAGCACCAAAGTCACCAACGGGTTGAAATGCGCGCCGCTGATGGGACCCAGCGTCTCAATCAGCACGTACAGCGCAAAAACGGTCGCCAGCGTGTTGGCCAGCAGTGCCAAACCCACATTGCCAGCACACAGGCGCTCCGCCATGATGCCCGAGCCGATGACGGCGCAGAGCAGGGCGGCGGTGCCTGTGAACTCAGCGAAAAGTTGCTTTTGGAGGCTGTACGAGGTCGTTAGTGTCGTTTTTGTCTGTGTCGTATCTCGTGTCGTAACGTATGCCTCAGTCATGACTTTGCCAGTCCCCGCGCGCTGGTTTGCAGCATCAATTTAGTCACGCTGGCGCTGGGCAGGTTGATCAGCAACTCCAGCCGGCGGCGCATGGCGTGCAGGGTTTGACGAAAGGCTTCCAGCTTTTCCGCCTCTGTGCCGTCACCGGCAGAGGGGTCGGCATAGCTCCAATGCGCGGTGGCGGGCTGGCCGGGCCAGTAGGGGCAGACTTCGCCGGCGGCGTTGTCGCACACGGTGATGACCAAATCCATGTGCGGCGCATCAGGCAGCGCAAACTCATCCCAGCTTTTGCTGTAAAGGCCATCGGTTTTGATGCCCGCATTTTGCAGAACCTGTAAGCCCAAGGGATTGGGCTCTTGGTTATCTCGCGGGCTGCTGCCAGCGGAGAAGCCTTTGAACTTGCCGCCGCCGATATGGTTCAGTAGGGCTTCAGCCAAAATGCTGCGGGCTGAGTTGTGGGTGCAAAGGAAGAGGATGTTGATGGGTTTGTCGGGCATGGCGAATTTCCTTTAAAAGTGCTATTGAGTTGGGGTCGGGAGAGCGTGAGAGAGAGGGGATGGTGCAAAAGAGCAGCCGTAGGTGCAGCTAGTCGTAGAGATGTCGGTGTTGCTCATGATGGTCAAACTTTTAACACGTACTGCATTGGCTTACATCGGGCACGGCGCAAGCTTGTCCTTGGCAGCAATGCTCGGTGAGGTAGGCCAGAAGCGCGGTCATGTGCTCAAAATTGGCGCGGTAAATCAGGTTGCGACCGCGTGGTTCGCAGCTGGCCAGCCCAGAATGCACCAGTTCTTTGAGGTGAAATGACAGCGCGCTGGCGGCAATGTCCAGTTGCTCGGCCATCACGCCGGGCGTCAAACCGTCGCTTCCAGCTACCACCAGGGCTCTGAAAGCGCGCAAACGCTGGGCTTGCGCCAAGGCGGCCAAGGATTTGACAGCATGTGTTTCTGTGATCAGTGGGGAGATTGATACTTCCATATTTCAATTATATTTGAAATATGGAAGCATCAGTAAAAATGTTTGATTTTAAAAACGCATTCAATGTCATAAAACCTCCATAAAAGCTTCATAAGCTTGTCACACACAAACCGCAAACTCCATGCACATTGAATGAAAAAGGAATAAGCATGAGAGAGATACCAACGCCTACGTTTGATCTGTCACCTATAGCCTTACCTCGGGGGTTACTTCACCGACCCTTACAGCCGCACCCTGTGCAAAATCAGCAAATTGTTGCTCCAACTGGGCGCAGCAGCATCGAAGTTTCATGGGCGAAGCATCAAGACGAAGTAAGAGAGGCGCAGCGCCTGCGTTTTGATGTGTTTGCGACCGAAATGGGCGCAAATCTACAAACCTCTAGCCCAGGGCATGACATTGATAGCTTTGACAACTTTTGCGAGCATTTGCTGGTGCGTGACGTTGAAACCAAACGCGTTGTCGGCACTTACCGCGCCTTGACGCCTGCACAAGCCAAGCGCGTAGGCAGCACTTATAGCGACACCGAGTTTGATTTGGTGCGTCTGCGCTCACTTCGCCCGCACATGGTGGAGCTGGGGCGCAGTTGTGTCCATGTCGATTACAGGCAAGGTGGCGTCATCATGGCGCTGTGGGGCGCTTTGGCGGAGTTCATGGTGCGTAACCAGCTGCACACGATGATTGGTTGTGCCAGCATCCCGATGCTGCATAACGGCATCATCAGTGGCGATGCTGCAGCCAGTATTTGGCAGCAAGTGAAGCAAACGCATTTGGCACCTATAGAACAACGGGTGACGCCACGTTTGGCTTTGCCGGTAGATCGGTTGGACGGCACCTTAAAAATTGATCCGCCTGCATTGATCAAAGGCTATTTGCGTTTAGGGGCAAAAATATTGGGCGCGCCAGCTTGGGATCCAGATTTCAACACCGCAGATCTGCCGATGCTGATGCGCATTGAAGACATGCCGAGCCGTTACCGCAAGCATTTTTTAGGTGCTTGATGCGTTCTTTTTTTGAATCCGAACAAGCTTGGGTTCAAGGTCTCTCAGCTAATGCACCAATGCAAGAGTTTGAGGGGCATCAAGATGCAAAATTTCGTGCGGTTTTCATCTCGGACATTCATTTAGGCACGCAAGGCTGCCAAGCTGGCCCTTTGCTTGAGTTTTTGAAAGCACACCCCAGTGATTGCCTGTATTTGGTCGGCGACATCATTGACGGCTGGCAGCTGCGGCGCAAATGGTACTGGCCGCAGTCGCACAATGATGTGGTGCAAAAAATACTCAGAAGTGCGCGCAAAGGCACCAGGGTGATATTTGTCCCTGGTAACCATGATGAATTCGCACGTGGTTTTATTGGGCACCATTTTGGTGGTGTAGAAGTCGTACAAGATGCTGTGCACGTCACTGGTAAAGGCCTTAAATTATGGGTCATCCACGGTGATTATTTCGATGGCGTCATCCAATGCGCCAAGTGGTTGGCCTATGTGGGTGACAATTTGTATGAATTCACGCTCAAGCTGAATCGACATTTGAATCGCTTGCGTGGGCATTTTGGTTTGCCCTACTGGTCGTTATCAGCGTATCTTAAGCAAAAAGTAAAAAAAGCCTTGAATTACGTGACTGATTTTGAAGTGGCTGTCGCACGCGAAGCGCGCAACCTGGGGCACGATGGTGTGGTGTGCGGGCACATACACCGAGCTGAAATGCGAACCATCGACGGCATACTGTATTGCAATGATGGTGACTGGGTAGAAAGCCAAACGGCGCTGGTTGAGCATTTAGATGGACGGTTAGAGCTCATCCATTGGGCTGCACAAAGTGCGGTGGTTAAAAAACAAAGTAAATTACAAGTAGCCATTGCATGAAATTAGTTTTAATCACTGATGCATGGCAGCCGCAAGTCAACGGTGTGGTGACAACGCTGGTAGAGCTGGTGCGCGAAATGCAAAAATTTGGCCACGAGGTGGAAGTTATCCATCCAGGCCTGTTTCGGACACGACCTTGCCCAGGTTATGCCGGCATCGATTTGGCAATCAGTCCAAAGAAAAAAATTGCGCAATTATTGGGCAACAGCTACGCAGATGCGATACATGTTGCGACTGAGGGCCCCTTGGGGTGGGCAGCACGTGCTTATTGCTTGAAACATGGCTTCGCGTTTACAACAGCGTTTCACACTAAATTCCCTGAAATATTGAATGCGGCGCTAAAAATACCGTTGAGTTGGGGCTATGCACTGTTTCGATATTTTCACAAGCCGTCATCCGGTGTGATGGTGCCAACACTCGGCGTTTTAAACATGCTGCAGGCACGTGGCTTTGTGAATCTACGGAAATGGACGCATGGCGTTGACACTGAATTATTTAGCTACCATTCACAGCCCCGTGCGCATGACGCCCTCGATGGCTTAGCGCGACCGCTGGCCCTGTTTGTAGGACGTGTTTCATATGAAAAGAATATTGAATCGTTCTTGAAACTAAAAGTGGCAGGGTCAAAAGTTGTTTGTGGTGTGGGGCCATTGGCGTTAAGTTTAAAAAAAGAGTATCCCGATGTGACTTGGCTTGGGCTACTTGACCGCGAAGAGCTTGCAAAAGTTTATGCGGCAGCGGATGTGTTTGTATTTCCAAGCAAATCAGAAACTTTCGGGCTCGTTCTCTTAGAAGCCATGGCCTGTGGTACGCCTGCAGCGGCTTATCCGGTAGATGGCCCATTGGAAGTGTTGTGCGATGATAAGGGCATACCACAAGGTGGAATTCTGGATGCAGATTTGCTGTCTGGTATGAATCAAGCTTTAATACTGCCTAGAAGTGAAGCACGCCAACGCGCAGTGCAATTTAGCTGGGAAAATGCAGCAAAAATCTTTGAGAATAATTTAACGGCGGTAAATGCTAACGAGCTATTAAAGACTAGGTGAAATTAAATGGATCTCGTAATCTGGCGACATGCCGAAGCTGTAGATTTGCAAGCAGGTTGTGATGATCTTGATCGTGCTTTAACAGCACGTGGCTACAAACAAGCGATACGTATGGCTGAGTGGTTAGATCGGCAGTTACCCGAAAGCACACGTATTTTTGCAAGCCCTGCCAAACGTTGCGAAGATACGGTCAGCAGGTTAGACCGTAAATACAAGCTGCACAATGACTTATTGCCTGAAGCTAATGCGGATGCAATTTTGACTTCAATACAGTGGCCATGTGCAAAAGGTACAGTTTTGATGGTTGGGCACCAGCCAATGCTCGGGAAAATAGTCGCCCAAGCATTGGGGCTGAAAGGGACAGAATGTCCGATTAGAAAGGGTTCTGTATGGTGGCTAAGAAGCCGCGAACGTGAGGGGCAAAGGCAAACGGTCTTGGTGTCAGTTCAAAGTGTAGACATGCTGTGATGTTTACTTGCTAGGACGTCCCGTTTTTAGCATGGGAACTGCTTTGAGTGCAGTCAGTAGATTTGAATCAGTCATAGCGGCTAAAGCTTTGATGCCTGCGCGCAGCAGCTCACTTTTTTTGACGGGATGCTTCAAATCTGCAGCGCGCAGTTTCAAATTATCAAGGATAAGATATTCTGGTTTTGGAATCGTGAAACTATCACGGACCAATTTGATTTTTTTCGCTTTGAGTGGTTTTTCGATCAGAGCTTTGACAGCCGGTTTTGAAATGGCTTTAGGCGCTTCAGTTTTTACTTTTACGTCTAAGTTCTTTAACGTCATCTCTGGTTTGGCTACTGTTGTAGGAGCTTTGGTCGCTGGTCTGGTAGCAGGCTTTGTTGCTGTTTGAGTGGTGGCTTTGACTGAAGTTTTAGTTGGTGCTTTGGTCGGGGTTGTCATTCAGTATCCTTGGAGTTAACGGTGTATATAGTTTATACCATTAATTTTTAAATGCAAGCAGGCTTGAATTTATGCCTCGCAGCCTCGTAAATTCAATACCCAATTGACTCTTTTCCAAGCGATGGACTCTTCACGCAATAAGTGAGCTGATTGCGGTAGTGCTTGCGACCAACCCACGGGGCAGGTCAATAAAAATTGCTGTAATGAAGTGCGATTCGTGGAAAAAGTGATCCTATTAAAATCTGGATCGCGTCGAGCATGGCAGAGTATGACTGCCATGCGCAGACTTATCAATTGGTATGCGAAGCAAGGGTCTTGAAGTTCAAGCTCCAATTTTTTTAGTTTGCCTCGATGTCCTAAAACCAGCATACTTAAGCGATGTAATTCTGGCAAATCAAAACCAGATGCATCTGCGTTATCAAGGATGTATGCACCGTGCTTGTGGTAGTCGCTGTGAGAAATCTGACAGCCAATCTCATGCAATTGTGCTGCCCATCGCAGCATTTGATGGGGGTTTTCGTTGCTACTTGTATCTAAATTTAGGCTTGTTTGAATTTTTTCAAAAAGTGACAAGGCAACTTTTTCAACGCGATTGGATTGAGCTAAATCCGCACTAAAATTTTTTGCAAGTCGCATGACTGAGGAATTTCGTGAATCTACTACGCCACTATCACGTTCTAATAAATCGTAAATAGCACCTTGTCGCAAGGCACCATCTGCTGGATAGACCTGATTGATTTCCAACAAGTCAAACAGGGCGCACAAAATACTAACGCCGCCTGCAAAAACTGCGCGTCTATCATCCTTCAGGCCGACGAGTCGAATTTGGTCAATATGCTTTGCTTTCAATAGTCTTTCGCGCAGCCAATAGAGTCCTTCACGAGTAATGGCCTCCTGATTCACGCCTGCCGCTTTTAGCACATCGAAAACAGCGCCAATTGTCCCAGACGATCCGTAAGCAATATCCCAAGAGCTGCGCTTATAAGTGTTTATAGCTTCGTCAAGAATTGCCTTTGCAGCGATTTCAGCGGCGTTAAAAGCCTGCTCAGTGAGCAGCCCATTGGGGAAATACTTCATAGACCATGCAACACTTCCCACGCGGTATGAGGCCATCAGCTGTGCTGTTAACCCCTGACCCAAAATAAGCTCAGTTGATCGCCCGCCAATATCAATGACCAGTCGTCGTTCATCGGATGCTGGCAATAGGTGTGCGACACCTTGGTAAATTAGCCTGGCTTCTTCTGGTCCAGAGATGACATCAATAGGAAAACCTAAAATTTCGCAGGCACGCACTAAAAAAACTTCACGATTTCGCGCCTCTCGCATTGTTTGAGTAGCAACTGCACGCACTTCAGTTGATTTAAAACCAGAAATTCTTTCGCCGAACCGAGCCAAACAATCCCAACCACGTTGCATGGCTTCGGGTGTTAAATTTCTATCTTCGTCTAAGCCATTGCCTTGTCGTACTGTTTCTTTAAGGTATTCGGTGCGATGGATCTGACCATGGTCTAAAAACCCAATTTCCAAACGAAAACTATTTGAGCCAAGATCGACTGCTGCTAGATGGGTACCATTTTTCATTTTTGATTTTTTTAAAACTACAGCATACCATTCGTAGTTCATGCGCACCCTAGGGAAGCTCTGCATAACCCCTCCCGTTCGGGCTG
>CANKRG010000088.1 GCA_947485165.1 Comamonadaceae bacterium | reverse complement strand
GGCGCCACTGTGCTCCAGTACATACTTGACCGTATCCGCACCTTCGGTTGGGAAAATGGCCACGGTGGTGTAGCCTGCCATCCAGACCGCCAGCTCTGCCATGAAGAAATGGGCGCAGTTTTTAGACAGCAGGCCAATGCGAGCGCCGGGCTCCAGATGCATGCTTTTCAAATGCGCAGCCATGCGGCGCGCTTGATCCAGCGTTTGCGCCCACGTGTAATCCACAACCTGGTTGTTGCCCAAGGGTTGTGTCAGATAAACCAAATTAGGGGTAGACGCTTCATGGTCATAAATGATGTCAAGTAATCGTGATTGCGTAGAGTTAGATGCCATGCCTCGTCCTTTTCATATTTTTAAATCGGTTGTCAGTTAAGAGTTGTAAGGTTAATGCATGGTTATGGTGCTGTCAAACTAGATCGACACCGCGTAAACCCTAGGGCATCCCTGGTTTGACGGCCATCAGCACATGTAAAATTCAGCGATTAGAAAATACCCATGACATTAACCGAACTTAAATACATTGTTGCCGTCGCGCGTGAAAAGCATTTTGGCAAAGCGGCAGATGCCTGTCACGTCTCACAGCCGACCTTGAGTTTAGCCGTCAAAAAACTAGAAGAAGAGCTGGATTTAAAGCTGTTTGAGCGCAGTGCGAGCGAAGTCACGGTCACGCCGCTTGGCAACGAGGTGGTTCTGCAAGCGCAAAGCGTGTTGGAGCAGGCCGCAAATATCAAAGAAATTGCCAAGCGTGGCAAAGACCCTTTGGCTGGCGCTTTGAAGCTGGGCGTGATCTACACGATCGGCCCCTATTTGCTGCCAGATTTGGTGAGACATGTCATCGCCAAAACGCCGCAAATGCCGCTGATGCTGCAAGAAAACTTCACCATCAAATTACTTGAGTTGTTGCGCACGGGTGAGTTGGATTGCGCGATCTTGGCGGAGCCTTTTCCGGATACCAATCTCGCGGTTGCGCCTTTGTACGACGAGCCTTTTTTAGCCGCGACACCAGCAAATCATCCCTTTGCACAGCAAGATGCGGTGACGGTGGAGCAGCTCAAAGCTGAAACCATGCTGTTGCTGGGCACGGGTCATTGCTTTAGAGATCACGTTTTAGAAGTTTGTCCTGAATTTGCCCGCTTTTCTGGCGACAGCGCGGGCAATAGCATGGGCATTCGCAAGAGTTTTGAAGGCTCGTCATTAGAGACGATCAAACACATGGTTGCTGCTGGCATGGGCGTTACCTTGGTGCCGCGTTTGAGTGTGCCAGCGAGCGCCTTGGTTGAGAGTTCAAGTAAAAAAACCAAGGCCAATTCGCAAGCTGAAGATGCTTTGCTCGTGTACCGCCCCATCACAGACGACAAACGCGCACAACCGCCCACGCGTCGTGTTGTGATGGTTTGGCGAAAAAGCTTCACGCGTTATGAAGCGATAGCCGCTTTGCGCAACGCTATTTATGCTTGCGAATTACCTGGGGTGACGCGTCTGTCATAAAGCAACATTAAGTGAAGAAAAAAATATCACTCTATCTCGATCTGATCCGATGGAACCGCCCCGCTGGCTGGCTCTTGTTGCTGTGGCCTACGTTGAGTGCGCTTTGGATCGCTTCAAACGGCTTTCCTGGCTGGCATTTACTCGTTGTTTTCGTGCTTGGCACGATTCTGATGCGCAGTGCAGGTTGCTGTTTGAATGATGTAGCGGATCGTGACTTTGACAAACACGTCAAACGTACGGCCAACCGCCCTGTCACCCGCGGTGCTTTGAGCAGCAAAGAAGCGCTGACCTTGGGCGCCGTGCTCGCGTTACTGGCGTTTGGTCTGGTGTTGACGACCAACAGGGCGACGGTACTGTTGTCGTTCGCCGCTCTGGCAGTCGCGGTCATTTACCCCTACGCCAAGCGGTTTTTCGCCATGCCACAAGCTGTTCTGGGCGTTGCGTTCAGTTTTGGCATACCCATGGCGTTTAGCGCTGTTCAAGGCACCGTTCCCATATTGGCTTGGATGTTGTTATTCGGAAATTTGTTTTGGGTGTTGGCTTATGACACCGAATACGCCATGGTTGACCGTGACGATGATTTGAAAATCGGCATGAAAACATCTGCCATCACCATGGGGCGATACGACGTGGCCATCATTGCCGCATGCTATATTTTATACCTATCAATTTGGACTGTAGCCGGCGTATTGCATCAATATTCAGCTATATATTTAATAGCATTGTTTGCTGCCATTGTTCAAGTTTTTTGGCACGTCTGGCTGATCCGAAACCGCGAGCGTGAAGCCTGTTTCAAAGCTTTTCGCTTAAACCACTGGCTAGGTTTCACGGTTTTTGTGGGTATTGCTGTGAGTTTGATGTTCAAACAATAACAACGTCGTTAGTTGCCGAACTCATCACCCAGCTCTTTTGCGCGTATCTCTGCCGCCTGCATGGCTTTGATAAAGTGTGCTTTGATATCGTCACCTTCCATCGACATCAGCGCCGCATAAGTCGTACCACCTTTCGATGTGACACGCTGGCGCAGCGTTTCTAGCGGCTCATCAGAGCGGTGTGCGAGTTCAGATGCCCCGCTGAAGGTACTGATGGCTAAGCGCCTACCCTGCTCAGCGCTCAAGCCCATCTTGACGGCGGCTTCTGTCATGGCTTCTAAAAAGTAGAAAACATACGCCGGGCCCGAGCCTGAAATGGCGGTGACAGCGTCTAGCTGTGACTCTTCATTCAGCCACAAAAATTCGCCCATGCTGGCAACCACGCGTTCTACCCACGCTTTTCCTGCTTGCGTAACTGCAGGACGGGCATACAAGGCCGTCATGCCTTTGCCAATCAAGGCTGGCGTATTCGGCATAGAGCGAACAACGTTGTCGGTTTTTAACCAAGCGGCAATACTGTCACTGCGAATACCCGCTGCGACACTGAAATGCAGCGCTTTTGGCGCATAGCTGCCGATCTGCTGCGCAGCATCTTTGAAAACTTGTGGCTTCACCGCCCAAATGATCAATCCGGCATTTGACAGTTCTGCGGAAGGTGTGGCTTTGGCTTGAATGCCGAAGTCACTCAACAGCTTGTCGCGGGTTGGCTCAAAGGGGTCTACCACCAAAATGTTGTTCGGTGGCATGCCTTGCTTGATCAAACCGCCTACCATCGCACTGGCCATGTTGCCACCGCCTATAAAGGCAATCGCTTTGGCGTTTTTACTATCGTTATTGTCATGGTTCACTGAAAAACTTTCATCTTGTTCAAAAAGAGCTATTTTGCCGTAGCTTGACGCACCGCATGTTCCCACTGCGTCATCAATTCAGCGGCACGCGCACGTGTCATGGTCGGTAAAAACCGCCGCTCACAGCGCCATAACTTGGAAATACTCTCTAAATCTGAGTAAACACCAACAGCCAAGCCGGCCAAGTAGGCTGCGCCCAGAGCGGTGGTTTCAGTCACCGCCGGGCGTAACACGGGAATGCCGAGCAAATCCGCTTGAAACTGCATCAGCATATCGTTGCTACACGCGCCACCATCGACGCGCAGCTCGCTCACGGGTGCGGATCCTGCAGCAACGGCATCACGGCTCATCGCCAGTAACAACGCAGCGCTTTGAAACGCAATACTTTCAAGGGCTGCACGCGCGATGTGCGCCATGGTGCTACCGCGCGTCAAACCGGTGATGACGCCACGCGCATTGGCGTCCCAATAGGGTGCGCCCAGCCCTGTAAACGCCGGCACCATCATCACCCCTCCAGAATCAGGCACGCTTTGTGCCAGCGTTTGTACCTCACCACTGCTTTGAATGGCATGCAAGCCATCACGCAGCCATTGCACCACGGCACCACCTATGAACACGCTGCCTTCGATGGCAAATTGCGACGTTTCAGATGGCTGTGCAGCGCTTGTGGTGAGTAATCCATTGGTCGATGTTTGAAAAACATCACCCACATGCATCAGCATAAAGCAACCCGTGCCATAGGTGTTTTTTGCCATGCCACTTTTAAAACACGCTTGGCCAAACAAGGCGCTTTGCTGGTCGCCCGCGACGCCACCAATAGGAATACTAGCACCTAAAATATCCGCACTGACCTGTCCAAAGATACTGCTTGATGGCAGCACACTGGGTAAAAGCTCTGCAGGAATGTCCAATAACTTTAAAAGTTCAGCATCCCATTGGTTCGTTCGCACATTGAACAACATCGTGCGCGATGCATTGCTGACATCTGTAGCGTGGACTTTGCCATTCGTTAGTTGCCAGATCAGCCAACAGTCAATCGTGCCAAAAGCCAATTCACCCCGTTTTGCTTGCGCGCGTGCGTTGGGCACGTTGTCTAAAATCCACTTTAGCTTGGTGCCTGAGAAGTAGGCGTCAATCAGCAAACCTGTTTTTTGTTGAATCGTTTGCGCCAGGCCCTGTTCGCGCAACTGCACACAAGTCGGCTCTGCACGGCGGTCTTGCCAAACGATGGCATGGTGAATGGGTAAACCCGTTTTTCGGTTCCACACCACCGTGGTTTCGCGTTGGTTGGTGATGCCGATAGCGGCAATATCACTGGCAGATAACCTCGCTTTGTCCAGAGCTTCACGCGCCGTAGCGAGCTGACCGTGCCAAATCTCCATAGCGTCATGTTCTACCCAACCCGGCTGCGGGAAGATTTGCGGCAGCTCGCGCTGCGCCATAGCGATGATTTGCCCTAGGTCATCAAACACGATGCTGCGAGAGCTGGAGGTACCTTGGTCAAGTGCGAGTAAATAAGCCATGATGCAGCATAATAATCTAACTTCATTTTTTTTGGTGCACCCATCAGAATGCCACTAGCTACTCAGCGTTTGCAGCTCATAACTCAGCTGGAAGATCCAAAGCGATACGACATCGCCATCATTGGCGGTGGTGCAACGGGTCTTGGCATTGCCTTAGATGCGGCATTGCGCGGCTTCAAGGTGGTATTGGTTGAGTCGCATGACTTTGCCAAAGGCACGTCGTCACGCGCTACCAAGCTGGTGCATGGCGGTGTCAGGTATTTGGCGCAGGGCAATATTTCATTGGTGCGCGAGGCTTTGCAGGAGAGAACCACGCTCTTGCACAATGCACCCCACATCGCGCAACCCCTGCCTTTTGTGATGCCATCTTACAAGTTTTGGGAAGCACCGTTTTACGGCGTGGGCCTCAAAATGTACGATGCTTTAGCAGGCAAAGCAGGGCTAGGAGCCACAGAATTTTTAAACACCAAGCAGACCTTGCATTGCTTGCCGACTTTGCAAAAAGTTGGCTTAAAAGGTGGTGTGAAGTATTGGGATGGCCAGTTCGACGATGCGCGCTTGGCACTTGCCTTGGCGCGCAGTGCCGCTAAAGTGGGCGCATTGCTGGTGAACTATTGCAAAGCCACCAAGCTGATCCATGAAGAAGGCAGACTCGTCGGTTTGGAATGTCAAGACCAAGAACATGGTCAAGAGAGGGGTAAAAAATACAACATCTCAGCTTCATGCATCATCAATGCTACTGGTGTTTGGGTAGATGAAATCCGTCAGAAAGACGGTGAGGCGGTGAAAGACATCGTTGCACCTAGCCAAGGCGTACATGTGGTGGTGGATCGTGAATTCATGCCGACTGACCACGCCATGCTGATTCCTAAAACTGCCGATGGCCGCGTGCTGTTTGCCGTACCGTGGTTGGGTAAAACAATTTTAGGAACAACGGATACACCGCGTGAAGACTTAGCACGCGAGCCAGAACCCTTCAAAGCAGAGCTTGAGTTTATTTTAAATGAATCTGCGAATTATTTAAGCAAAGCGCCCACACGTGCCGACGTTAAATCGATATGGGTCGGGTTGCGACCACTCGTCAAACCGCCTGAAGACGAAGGTGCCAATACAAAAAAATTAAGCCGCGAGCACACAGTTTTAGTCAGCAAAAGCGGTTTGGTGACGGTGACTGGCGGCAAGTGGACGACCTACCGCGCGATGGCGGAAGACGTGTTGGAACAGTGTTTTGAGTCTGGCTTGCTACCAGCAAGGCCGGCTGGCGCGACGGTTGATTTCTCTCTGGTGGGTGCGCAACACGCCGATAAAAAGCAAAAAAAAATGTCCAACATAGGTGAAGCGCAAGGACTGCATTCTTACGGCGATGAGGCTGATTTCGTTGCAAGTTTGCAAGGTTCATCGCGTGAGTTGATCTTTGGGCTGACAGAGGCGATGGTGCGCTTTGCAGCCAGGTATGAATACGCCCGCACCGTGGAAGATGTGTTGGCAAGGCGATCGCGCCTGCTGTTTTTAGACGCGGATCAGGCCGAAAAGCTTGGCGCCGTTGTTGCAAAAATAGTGCAAGAGGAAACGGGGCAAGACCCACAACTTGCAGACTTTTTACACTTGGCGAAGCAGTACCAGCATTTGCCGTAAAGCTATCCTTTGTAAGCTCAGTTCGCTAGGCTGGCGTCCAATGCCTTTTTGGCAAACTCAGCTCTCAGCGCCTTCAGTTTTTCACGCGGGTCTTCTTTTACCGTTGTTTTGTCCAAACCCATCTCGGCAATAAAGCGGCTGGGCTGCGCGTTGATCATCTCGCGCCCTTTTTTGCGGCGTTTGGTCCAGCTCACCGCCAGACTGCGCTGCGCGCGGGTGATGCCCACGTACATCAAACGGCGCTCTTCCTGCAGTCGGGTGGCGATGTCGTCGTTGGCAGATTCATGCTCTATGGAGGAGCCACCCAAGCCGCCTGCCGATGTTCCGCCCTTTTTCTTGTCTTCCAATTTGAACGGCAGCATGCCCTCGGTCACGCCTACCAGCATCACGTGCGGCCACTCCAGCCCTTTGGCGGCGTGCAGGGTGGACAGGGTGACGACATTTTGGTCTTTCTCCCGCTCGCTGATGGTCGACAGCAGAGCGATGGTCTGCGCTACTTCCAACAAGCTTTTCTTCTCGCTCGC
>CANKRG010000087.1 GCA_947485165.1 Comamonadaceae bacterium | reverse complement strand
CCTTGCGCCCTGCAAAACCGCGCTGGTAGGCGGCTAAAGCATCCAACATGGACGCTTTAGAGTAGACGAACAAAGGTGTGCCGTGCTGTGCAGCTAGATCTGCAATGCGTTGGTTTTCAACATGCAAATCGCCGTTTTTGTAGGCAATGTGAGGGTGGCCTGGGAGTAAAGCGTTAGAGTTTGACGACATGGATGCGGTAAATGACATTACTGAAATGAAAAATGAAAAATGAAAAATGAAAAATGAAAAATGAAAAATGATTATTTTTATTTGGTAGCTGGCGGCGTCATGGGTGTGCGCGTGCTGGAGGTGCTGTTTTTGTCAGCATCGCTTGTGGCGGGCGTGCTGAGTGTCTCAACGATGCTAGAGCGCTGCGCTGCTTCAGGCGCAGTGGGTAAATACAGCGCGCCGCGCTGCCCGCAAGCTGCCAATAAGCCCAAAACTGCGCAGCCTATGACAACATTTCGCAGCATGGCGTTTGTAATTTTGTTACTATGGCTTGAATGACATTTTTTCATGATTTAACTCTTTCTGATTAGCATTGTAATGACTGACCTTGAATTTTTAGACCAAGCCGAAAGCGCCCTCAAAGCGATTGAAGCGTGCTGTGACCGCATCAACGATGCTGGCGAGGCTGATATTGATAACCAGCGCACGGGCGGCATGATCACCCTGAGCTTTGAAAACAAAAGCCAAATTGTCGTGAATTTGCAAAAACCGCTGCAAGAGATTTGGCTAGCCGCTAAACGCGGCGGTTACCACTATAAGTTTGTCAATGGTCAGTGGCAAGACACCAAAAGCCAGGCAGAGCTGTTTGCCCATTTGTCTGCTTGCGCGAGCGAACAAGCGCAAGCTGGCTTATTTTTTAAACAAATCTAATATTGAGCTTTTCTCTTCGGCGCTGGCTGGCTTTGCTTCACCTGGGCTCAGATTGAGCAGTTCGTCTTGCTCTTTCTTAGGCTGTCCCCACGTGTCGCCTAAGCCTAAGCTGCTTACGCCAGCACCCGCAAATTCGGTGTAAGCCCAGTCACCATTGGCCTTGGTGAGTCCTAGGGGGGGCGTCAATGTTGCAATGGGCACGCCTTGCAAAGCTTGCTGCATAAAGTTGATCCAAATCGGCAAACTCAAACCGCCGCCCGTTTCAGCGTTGCTGCTGCCTAGTGGTTTGGGGTTATCGTAGCCCATCCAAACCACGGCGGTCAGTGTGGGGTGAAAGCCGGCAAACCATGCATCAATGGCGTCATTGGTAGTTCCCGTTTTTCCAAATATATCGGCGCGACCAAGGACGCGTTTTGCACTTGCAGCTGTGCCAACGCTTGTCACATCTTGCAGCAAACTGTTCATCACAAAAGCGTTGCGCGCATCAATCACGCGCATGGATTCATCTAAAACTGGGGGCTTGGTCTCTACGATGACAGCACCCTTGTAGTCAGTTATTTTTCGAATCAAATAGGGGTTGACACGGTAGCCGCCATTGGCAAACACGGAATACGCTATCGCCATTTGCATGGGCGTGGTGGAGCCCGCACCTAAAGCCATGGTCAAGTAGGGTGGATGTCGCTCTGCTTCAAAACCAAATTTCGTGATCCAGTCTTGTGTATTTTGAGTTCCCACTTCTTTCAAAATACGGATGGAAATCATGTTTTTTGATTTCGCCAAACCGGCACGCATCGACATGGGGCCGTCAAACTTGCCATCAAAGTTCTTGGGTTCCCAAGGTTGACCACCCGTTACTGAAGCGTCAAAGAACAAGGGGGCATCGTTGATGAGAGTAGACGGCGACAGTCCTTTTTCTAGCGATGCAGAATACACAAAAGGTTTGAAGCTCGAACCAGGTTGCCGCCAAGCTTGCGTCGCGTGGTTAAATTTATTCTTATCAAAATCAAAGCCACCGACCAAGGCTTTGATGGCACCATCGCGCGGATCTAATGCAACAAAAGCACTTTCAACCTCAGGTAACTGCGCAATCTCCCATGTGTTTTTTGGGGTTTTAATGACGCGAATCAATGCGCCACGCCGCAATTTGATATTGGCCGGTGCTTTGTCTGAGAGTGCAGATTGTGCGGCTTTTAGGCCATCGCCAGAAATTTCAATAACTTCTTCATTTTGTCGAATGGCTGTTATTTTTTTAGGTGAAACGGCAATGACTACGGCAGATTTCAAATCATCATTGTCTGGATGTTCCGCCAACGCTACGTCGATTTCATCATCGACATCCTCTTGTTTCTTTGGCAGGTCAATGAAAACTTCGGGGCCTCGGTACGCTTGGCGTTTTTCAAAGTCCAAAATACCTTTGCGCAAAGCTCGGTAGGCGGCACTTTGATCGGAAGCTTTGAGGGTGGTGTAGACGTTCAAGCCCCGCGTATACGTTTCGGCACCATATTGCGCGAAAACGAGTTGGCGTACAGTTTCGGCTACAAACTCCGCATGAACTTTGTCAAACTCGTTGGCAATTTTTAATTTCAAAGTCTCTTTGCTAGCGTCATCTGCTTGGGCCTTGGTGATGAAATTATTCTCAAGCATGCGTTCAATGATGTACAGCTGGCGAGTTCGCGCTCGGTCAGGGTTGACGATGGGGTTGAAGGCGGAAGGCGCTTTGGGCAACCCAGCCAACATAGCGGCTTCAGCTATCGTGATATTTTTAAGCGGTTTGCCAAAATACACTTCAGACGCCATGGCAAAACCATATGCGCGTTGCCCCAAAAAGATTTGATTCATATAAACTTCAAGAATCTGGTCTTTGGTGAGCAAACTTTCCAGCTTAAACGTTAACAAAATTTCATAAATTTTGCGTGTGTATGCTTTTTCAGAAGACAGGTAGACATTTTTTGCAACCTGCATCGTGATTGTTGAAGCGCCTTGGCTTTTAGCTTGCCCCAAATTAGCTACAGCCGCGCGCAATACACTTTTGTAATTGATGCCACCATGCTCGTAAAAATGCGCGTCTTCAATAGCTAATACCGCGTCTTTCATGACTTTGGGTATTTGCGAGATGGGTGTCAGATTGCGCAATTCCTCGCCAAACTCACCAAGCAAAACGCCTTCAGCAGAAAAAATACGCAATGGTAGCTTGGGTCGATAATCAAGCAAATCCGACACATCGGGCAGTTTGGGGTAAGCCACAGCCAGTGCAACAGCTACTACCAATAAAATAGACGTGATTGCAACGGCCAAAATCCCTAAAATCCAAAGCCCAGCTTTTTTGAGCCAATCCAACTTAGAGAGTTGAGTGCTGCTGCCAGCAGGTGCTTGAGTATCTGGGGACATTTTTATGGTGCAAAAAGCAAAAATTTAAGTTAAGTGGTCACATTCACGCTGAGTTTGAAAATGATTCAAACAAGAGCTTAGATTATCCCTGACATCATAGTTACTTATTTCTGCCTATACTTCAAGAAAATAACGTAAGTTTGCGTTAGTTATAACCTTTAGTGCGATATATTTTGTTGGATTGAGGCTACAACTACTGTAGCAATTGATCGAAAACATCTGACCCCCCCCCCAACTTGCTGCTAGCATTGTCTCTAAAATGTGTATATGCTGTAACAATCAGCATTGCTGCTGACACTATGATAAAAAAACTTTGGAAACGAATTGAGTCTTGTTGAATCATTATTTAGTCGCCAACCTGCCCCATTAATCGGTCTGGATATCGTGTTGCGGATTGCACTTGTAGGACTTCCTGGTTCTGGAAAATCGACCATCGGGCGTCAGCTGGCAAGGCGCTTGGGTCTTGTTTCTTTAGACACTGATCACGTGATAGAGCAGCGTATTGGCTGCTCTATTCGTGAGTATTTCGAGCGTGAAGGCGAAGCTAGTTTTCGCGATGTCGAGCAAGCCGTCATTGATGAGGTGACCCAATCGCACAACGGCATTCTCTCTACAGGCGGCGGCAGTGTTTTGCGCTTAGCCAATCGCGAGCATCTGCACTCGCGTTGCCATGTGGTGTATTTGCGCTCATCCCCAGAAGAAATCTTTCGCCGGCTTCGTCATGACATGCAACGACCACTGCTGCAAGTCGAGGATCCATTAAGCCGCTTGCGTGATTTGTATGCCATCCGCGACCCACTGTATCGCGAAACAGCGCATTTCGTTGTTGAAACGGGTCGCCCTTCCGCCGCCAACTTACTCAACATGGTCGTCATGCAGTTAGAACTTGCTGGTGTGTTGTCGCCAGACTAACTTCCCGCATCAAACACTAGGCCTTGATTGACTTAAAATTGCGCTATGACTTCTAGCGCCCATCCCTCAGCCCAGCTATCTGCAAAGCCTTCCGAAATCGTCCGTATTGAGTTCGCGGAACGCAGCTACAACATCCACATTGGCGCGTCCTTACTGGATAATACTGACGTTTTCGCAGGCCTCCCAAAAGCCAGCGTGGCAGTTATCATTAGCAACACAACGATTGCACCCATCTACGCCGCTCGTCTTCAAACATCATTGCAAGGTCAGTATAAAACGATTCACACCATCGTTTTACCTGATGGTGAAGCCTATAAAACATGGCAAACACTCAATCTTATTTTTGATGATTTGCTCAAAAATTCGTGCGACCGCAAAACCACGCTTTTTGCCTTAGGTGGTGGCGTTGTGGGCGATATGACTGGCTTTGCCGCTGCCAGCTATATGCGTGGCGTGCCTTTCGTGCAAGTGCCGACGACGCTATTGGCGCAGGTTGATTCTTCCGTGGGAGGTAAAACCGGCATCAACCACCCCTTAGGTAAAAACATGGTGGGTGCGTTTTATCAGCCGCAGCTGGTGCTCTGCGATTTGAGCACGTTGAACACCCTAACCGCACGTGAACTTAGTGCCGGTTTGGCCGAAGTCATCAAATACGGTCCTATTGCTGACATGGTATTTTTTGACTGGATTGAAGCCAATATCGATGCCTTATTGGCACGTGACCCAGCCGCTTTGGCGCACGCCGTCAAACGCTGTTGCGAAATCAAAGCCTATGTCGTTGGGCAAGACGAGCGTGAAGCTGGTCTTCGCGCGATTTTGAACTTCGGCCACACCTTTGGCCACGCCATTGAAGCCGGTTTGGGTTATGGCGCATGGCTACACGGTGAAGCCGTGGGTTGTGGCATGGTGATGGCGGCGCAGCTGTCGCAACGCCTCGGTTTGGTGGATGCTGCGTTTGTGGCGCGCCTTACAGCTTTGATCAAAAAAGCCGGATTGCCTACTGTCGCTCCAGCTTTAGCGCCAACTGCCCAAGCAAACGCCGACCGCTACCTCGAACTCATGCGCGTGGATAAAAAAGCCGAAGCGGGCGAGATCAAATTCATCTTGATCAACCAGCCTGGCCAGTGCGTGGTCCAGACTGCGCCTGATGCCGTCGTGCGAGAAGTTATTGCTGCCTGCAGTTAAATTTATAGCTAATTCAAAGTAGCCATGACCTTGCAGCCTTACGCGTGTGATCCCGCACAGTCACGGGGACGTCGTTTTGCAGAGCCTGCTGCTCCCACGCGGACAGAGTTCGCTCGCGACCGCGATCGCATCGTTCATAGCACTGCCTTTCGGCGTTTGGTCTACAAAACCCAGGTTTTTTTGAACCACGAAGGCGATTTGTTTCGCACACGGTTGACGCATTCGTTGGAGGTCGCGCAATTAGGCCGTTCCATTGCCCGCACGCTTAAACTCAATGAAGACTTGGTCGAAGCCATCGCCTTGGCGCATGATTTAGGGCACACGCCGTTCGGTCATGCTGGTCAAGACGCTCTGAATGCTTGTATGGCAGAGCATGGCGGCTTTGAGCACAACCTGCAAAGTCTGCGTGTGGTGGACGATTTGGAAGAGCGCTACCCGCAATACAACGGCCTGAATTTGAGCTTTGAAACCCGCGAAGGCATTCTCAAACACTGCTCCCGCACCAACGCCAAACACCTTGAATCGATTGAACCCAATGGCGTGGCTGAGCGTTTTTTAGAACACTCAAAGCTACGCTCGCCCAGCCTAGAAGCACAACTCTGCAACTTGGCCGACAACATCGCCTACAACGCGCATGACATTGATGACGGCGTACGCTCAGGCCTGCTCAGCTTAGAGCAGCTCAGCGATTGCAGTTTGTTTGAAACCTACCGCTTGGAAAGCCTGAGCCAATATCCGCAACTAACCGGCCGCCGTTTGCTGTTTGAAGCGATTCGCCGCATGTTGAGCGCCCAAGTGTATGACGTGATTGCCGCCACCAGCGCGAATATTGAACAAACCCAGCCCCAAAATACGGCTCAAGTGCGCCAATCCAAGCCTATGGTCACTTTCAGCGAACCCATGAGAATGCAAAGTGGCGAGTTGAATCGCTTCTTATTTGCCAACCTGTACCGCCACCCACAGGTGATGGAAACGACTGAGCGCGCCCAAAACATTGTGGTAGATCTGTTTGCCGCTTACTGCAACGACCCCACGCAGTTCCAATTTGATGAAAAAACTTCAACCGTCAGCCTGCACCGCGCCGTGGCCGACTACATCGCCGGCATGACAGACCGCTTCGCTGCCCGCGAGCATGAGCGTTTGACTGGTCAAAAAGTCTTCATCACGTCATGATAAGCAATGAAATTTACATAGCCGATACCCAGCGCTGGCTAGAGCGCGCCGTCATCGGTCTCAACCTCTGCCCCTTTGCCAAGGCCGTTCACGTCAAAGGCTTGATTCGCTACGTCGCGAGCGAAGCGACTACGCCTGCAGAGCTATTAAGTGTTCTTAAAATCGAGTTAAATTCACTTGCAAATATGGACGAAGATCGTGTACCTATTGCCTACGACACTACACTTTTAATAGCGCCATCTTGCTTGCAAGAGTTCTTGGATTTCAACGATTTTCTAGGCAAAGCAGACAAACTCATCGCCAAAATGAAGCTTGAAGGCATCATCCAGCTCGCCAATTTTCACCCCCAATACCAGTTCGCCGGCACCGAGCCAGACGACATCACCAACTTCACCAACCGCGCGCCATACCCAACGCTGCATTTGCTCAGAGAATCCAGCATAGCCCAAGCCGTAGAAGCCTTCCCCGAAGCCGAGGCGATTTTTGGGGTCAATATGCAAACGATGGAGCGCCTAGGACTCAAGGGTTGGGATGAGCTGCAAGTTGGTGCTACATTGAACGCCACACCATGAAATCCGTCAAAACTAAACCAACTCAGACTGCGAAACCCGATCTGGTCGCGTATGAAATCCGCCCAGGCCAGTCTCTAGAACTCCTCAAAGAGCTGCACATCCTCACCCGCGAAGGTAAGCTCAACCAAGACTCGCGCCGCAAGCTCAAGCAGGT
>CANKRG010000086.1 GCA_947485165.1 Comamonadaceae bacterium | reverse complement strand
GAACGACCACAGCGTCTGGATTCTGCAAACCCGCTACCTTGCGAACCACGGTTTCAACGTGTTGGCAGTCGATTTGCCCGGTCATGCCAAAAGCGCGGGAGCTAACCGAGACATGGCACCGTGCTTATCGGTTGAAGCTGCGGCAGACTTCGTTATCGCGCTCTTAGATGCTGTGGGCGTCACAACCGCTGCGCTGGTCGGTCACAGCTTTGGCTCACTGATCGCGCTAGAAGCCGCCGCTCGTGTGCCAGACCGGATCACCCATTTGGCGCTGTTAGGCACAGCGTTCCCCATGCCAGTTTCCCCTGCTTTGCTAGAAACATCGTTGAACCAACCGCTCAAAGCCATCGACATGGTCAACACCTTCTCGCACAGCATGCTTGCACCGCCGCCCTCCGCGCTGGGGCCTGGAACGTGGCTGTATGGCAGCTCCAAAGCGCTGATGCGCCGTGTGCAGGCCAGCAATTCAGCCTTTAACCTATTTTTTACCGGCTTTACCGCCTGCAATGAGTATAAAAATGGTCTAGCCAACGTATTATCTGCCAAATCCGCTATGCTTTTTATAGTAGGCAAGTCTGACCAAATGGCTCTTTCAAAGGCCACCAAAACCTTGATTGATGCAGCCAAAACATGCCAAAAAAATGTCAAAGTTGTCACCCTTGAGGCCGGTCATCAAATGATGACGGAAGCACCAGATGGCGTGTTGATGGCGTTGAAGGATTTTTTGGCGCCGCTTCTTTCGCCACCGAATTCCCTTTCCGCTTAAATTTTAAGCAACCTAACACCCCTCATCGCCACGCACGTAAGGGTAGCCATCGCCGCGACCGTCATCGGCCCACTCGCCATGTGGCGCGGCTGGACATGTTTTCGCTCCTTGGTGCCTTCCGGTTTTTAGCTCAGGGCAATATCACCGGTCACCACAAAAGCATGATCAGTCTTTACATTGGTGCTTGCTAGGTCGCTGGTTTTTTCACTTTGGTGCCAGAGCGGTTTTTGGGGGATTTACTCTGGAAATAGATTTAAAAAGTAATTTCATTTGAGCCGAGGTAACCTATTAAATATGCATTAGCATATAAGCTAATGCAAAATTTAGACAAATTTCTTAGGCTTTTCCCCTTTCTCGCTTGGCCAAGGCTAACATTGCCGCTGCTTAAAGGCGAACTGTCAGCCGGTGTGACCGTGGGTTTGATGATCATTCCACAGGCCGTGGCCTACGCAGCGGTAGCGGGCATGCCTTTGGTCACGGGGATTTATGCGGCTTTGTTGCCTGCACTGGTGGCCGCCATGTGGAGCGCGTCATCTCGGCTCTCGGTCGGCCCGACGGCGTTGACCGCCTTGATGGTTGGCTCGGCTTTGACGGGTTTGGCGCAGCCGGGCAGTGCGGAATGGGTGAATTTGGCGGTTTGGCTGGCGCTGCTGACGGGTATGGCGCAATTGCTGCTGGGCTTTGCTCGCTTTGGCTGGTTGCTGAACATCATCAGCGCGCCCGTTTTAATGGGGTTCACGCAGGCGGCGGCGCTGTTGATTTTGACGTCGCAGCTCCCCGCCATGCTCGGTTTCAAAGGTAATTTTTACAGCATGATGACGCAGCTGTGGACGCAGCTGTCGCACCAGCAAATACCTGTGTTTCAGCATACTGCCGCTGTGTTTGGCCTGGTCAGCTTGGTATTTTTGCTCTTAGCCAAACGGTTTGTGCCACGCTTGCCGGCGGTTGTGCTGCTGATGCTGGCGGCTTCATTCATCAGCTACAGCACCGGCTTTGAGAGCGGCGGCGGCGCGGTGGTGGGCGCATTACCTGCCGGCTTGCCATCGCTGTATGTGCCCAGCATGTTGTCCTTGAACGCCTTTGGCCAGCTACTGCTGCCAGTGTTGACGATCACCCTGGTCAGCTTCATTGAAACAGCCTCCAGCGCCAAGGTGGAAAGCCAAAAAGGCGGCCAACAATGGAATCAAAACCAAGACTTGATCGGCCAAGGATTGGCAAAAATCGCCTCCGGCTTGAGCGGCGCCTTCCCCACCAGTTCGTCATTTTCGCGCTCTGCCTTGAATCTCTATGCTGGTGCTAAAACCGCTTGGGCCAGTGTGGTCGGCGTGCTGGTGGTGATGTTGACCTTGCTGTTTTTAACGCCCGTTTTGCACCACGTGCCGCAGTCGGTATTAGCAGCGGTCGTCGTGGCGGCAATCTACAGCTTGATAGTTCCCAAAAATTTTGCCCGCTTGTGGTATGTGTCGAAAATGGAAACCGTCAGCGCTTTGGCGACCTTTGTCGTCACCGCACTCAGCGCACCGAAACTGTATTGGGGTATCATCACTGGTTTGATCATGGGTTTGGGGCACTTTTTGTACCTGCGCTTGCACCCACGCATCATTGAAGTCGGCTTGCATTCTGACGGCAGCCTGCGCGACCGCCATTTGTGGCATCTGCCCACTTTGGGGCACAATTTATACGCTCTGCGCATGGATGCCGAGCTAGATTTTGCCTCTGCCAGCGAGTTTGAGCGTGCGATTTTGGCGCATCTGACAACACATCCACATACCCAACACGTTTGCCTCTTCGCCCAACCCATCAACCGCATCGACGCCACGGGTCTAGACGTCTTCAGCCAAGTCCGCCACATGCTCTTAGAGCGCGGCATCACCCTGCACATCAGTGGCATCAAGCTACCGGTAGAGCGCATTTTGATAGCGGCCAAAGAACTCCCCAGCAAAGACGAAGAATGGCCACTTTTGCGCATGTACCGCACCGATGCGGAAGCTGTGTCAACATTTAGATGTCAAGATGATGCTTTGAAAGATAGCTCGGCATATATTTAACCGTTGGATTTCAGCCTACTTGGGTCTAGGACGCGACAAGCTTGGCTGCGCGGCTTGTAGCCTGCCCGAACGCAACTCAGCCACCGCGTGTGCCACCGTCCAGCGCTCGTAAATCTCAGCCATCCAGTCATTGGTTTGTCTTTGGGCATGGTTCGGGTAGCAGTTGCACGGCCAAGCGAACGACCATTCTGCAATCATGCCAAAAACGAGTGAATTTCCTAAAACTTCACCTTGATGATGCGCACATATTCGAACGCAAATCTGACATATTTTTCATAGCATATTAGACAACAAATACGCCGGCTAGAGTCATTTATAGCACCTCAGACATGTGCATCTGCGACCAATTATTTTTATGCCATAGTTTCTGGGTGGAATCTTGGTTCGGCAGCAACAAGCGCTCACCCAGGGGTGCAAGCAAGGTTGTGGCTGGGTTGACGAGTAGGACGTAGCGGCCGCCCTGCCCTTGGATGTCTTCGTCCAATATACCAATCCAATCCAAGCTCATCAGCGTTTGCAGAGGTGACTCTAGCTGAAGGTCGTCCACGCGGAGTTCTTTGGATATGGCGTCTAAGCTTGTATTGAAGTTGTCGCCTTTTCCTTTTTTTGCCAAAACTTGCAGTATCTCCAGCGCCAGCTGAAAGTTCCAGCCTGGCGTATCGCCGCGCCGCGAGATGCCGCCTTGCAAACTGGGCAGGTAAGCGGCGACAACAGCCCCCAAAAGCACAACCACCCAAGCCACATAAATCCAAATCAGCAAAATCGGCACGGTGGCAAACGCACCATAAACGGCTGAAAAGGTGGGTACTTTGGCCAAATACAACGCCAAAACGCGCTTGGCCAGCTCTAAACCCATGGCAGTGAACAGGCCACCCAACAGCGCATGCGTCCAGCGCACCCGCGTATTGGGTACAAAGCGGTACATGGCGGCTAGGCTGGTGGCGATAACGATGAATTCCACCAGGTCCAACAGCACTTTCACCCCGCCCGGCAGCACAGACACCCAGCCTTTGGAGGCCGACATCACATACGAGCTGAACGACAAACTCAAACCCATCAGCAGCGGCCCCAGCGTGAGCAACGTCCAATACACAGTGATGCGCCGCGCCAGGTGCCGCGTCGTGCGCACCCGCCAAATGTCGTTCAGCTTGCCATCAATCGTCAAAATCATCATCAACGCAGACACTAAAAATGCCACCGCTCCCACCCAGCCGATTTTGCTGGCTTGGGTGGCAAATTGCCCCAAATAGCTGAGCACTTGGCGGGCAATCTTGTCGGGAATCAAACTGTCCACCAGCAACTGCTGCAAACCGATTTGCAGCTTCGCAAACATCGGAAAAACGCTAAATATCGCCAGCGCCACGGTGAACAAGGGCACGATGGAGATGATGGTGGTGAAGGTCAAACTGCCGGCCGTCAGCCCCAAATGGTCTTCTTTAAAGCGCTCGCGCAGTGTCAAAGCCGTGTTTTTCCACGGGAAATTGAGCGCATCGCGCATAAAATCTTCCATGAACTTTCGGTAAGAAGCTTTGAAATTCTGCATGCCCGCTATCATGCCACTCTATCTGCCGTATTTTTGTCGTATTTTTGTCGTATTTACGCCGTATTTAGCCACACTAAAGTCACACTTAAGCCCCATTTCTCCTATTCTGTTATGTCATCACCACAACTTTTAACCGCCCCCCCCCCTAAATACGTGACGTTGACGCGCATAGCCGCTGTCGGCAGCTTGCTCGGCCTGATTGTGCTGGGTTTGCTGTGGGAGCTGTGGCTCGCGCCCATTCGACCAGGCGGCTCGCTCTTGGTCCTCAAAGTGCTGCCGCTGTGCATTCCGCTGGCAGGGCTGCTGAAAAATCGCATGTTCACCTACCGCTGGGTCAGCCTGTTTGTCTGGCTGTATTTCATCGAAGGCGTGGTACGTGCTTGGGGCGACAAAGCACCGAGCAATTATTTGGCGATGATCGAGGTCGTGCTGTGCGTGATTTTGTTCACCGCCTGCGCTCTGCACGTGCGCCAGCGGCTGCTGGCGGCCAAAGCCGCGCAGGCGATGGCGGCAGCGCTGGGAGCGCATACTGATGTGATCAAGTGAAATTTGAACTCTTTCCGTTCGCGCTGAGGTATCGAAGCGTCTGCGCGTGAGATACCCTTCGATACATCAGGGCGAACGGAGAAAAATTCACCAGATCTGATCAACCGCTCTTAATTTTCATTTCAACTCATAAATATAGGATTCTCATGGCTACTAAAAAAACGGCTCCCACGAAAACTTCCGTCAAAAAAATGAACGCCTTTTACGCCCAATCTGGCGGCGTCACCTCCGTCATCAACGCCTCCGCCTGCGGCGTGATTGAAACCGCGCGCCTGCACAAAGACAAAATCGGCAAGGTCTTTGCCGGCCGCAACGGCATCATCGGCGCGCTGACCGAAGATTTGATCGACACCAGCAAAGAATCTGCCAGCGCCATCGCCGCCCTGCGCCAAACGCCATCAGGTGCGTTCGGCTCCTGCCGCTTCAAGCTGAAGTCTTTGGAAGCCAACAAGGTCGAATACGAGCGCCTGATCGAGGTCTTCAAAGCGCACAACATCGGCTACTTTTTCTACAACGGCGGCGGCGACTCGGCGGACACCTGCTTCAAAGTCAGCCAGCTCTCCCAAGCCATGAACTACCCGCTGCAAGCCATCCACGTGCCCAAAACGGTGGACAACGATTTACCCATCACCGACTGCTGCCCCGGCTTTGGCTCGGTCGCCAAATACGTCGCCGTGTCGGCGCTGGAAGCCTCGTTTGACGTGCGCTCCATGTGCAAAACTTCCACCAAAGTCTTCGTACTAGAAGTCATGGGCCGCCATGCGGGCTGGATTGCGGCTGCCGGTGGTTTGATTGAAGACCACGGCATCCCCGTCGTCATCCTGTTTCCAGAAATCGTCTTTGACCAAAAGAAATTTCTGGCCCGCGTGGACAAGCTGGTGAAAGAACACGGCTACTGCACCGTGGTCGTGTCCGAAGGCTGCCACCACCCCGATGGCACGTTTTTGGCCGAACAAGGCAGCAAAGACGCCTTCGGCCACGCCCAACTAGGCGGTGCGGCACCGGTGGTCGCCAACATGGTCAAAGAAGCTTTGGGCTACAAATTCCACTGGGCCGTGGCCGACTACCTGCAACGCGCCGCCCGCCACATCGCCTCCAAAACAGACGTGCAGCAAGCCTACGAGCTCGGCCAAAAAGCCGTTGAACTGGCGCTCGCCGGCAAAAACGCCGTCATGCCGACCATTGAGCGCATCTCCGACGTGCCCTACAAATACAAAATCGGCGTGGCGGAATTGTCCAAAGTCGCGAACGTCGAAAAATTCATGCCCCGCAACTTCATCAGCAAAGACGGTTTCGGCATCACCGATAAATGCAAACGCTATTTGAACCCGTTGATTGCGGGTGAAGACTACCCGAAATACAAAAACGGCCTGCCGGTGTATGTGCAGTTGAAGAATGTGGCTGTGGAGAAGAAGTTGGCTAAGTTTGATGTGAAGTAGATTGTGAAGTAACTTGGGTTAGTTGTTTTGCTTCAACCTTGATACAATGTAGCATGATACATTGCTAACTATGAAACTTAATAAGGTGAAAACACAATGACAGCGACACTCAATCACCCAAGCTCAGCCGCCAAACCGCAGCAATTGCTTTTGCGATTGCCAGAGGATTTGTCGCAACGTTTTGCGCAAATTGTGCCCCAGCGCCAGCGCAGCCGTTTTCTTTTAGACTTATTACGCACCGAGCTTGACCGCGAAAGCCAAGCCCTAGCACTTGCTGCGAAAACATTAACCGAATTAGAGTCTAAGCACGCCAGTACGATGAACGAATCTGCACAATGGGCAAGCGCCATTTTGACCACTGAAAGCGCAGATGACGATGCCAATTTCGATGCAGAAACCTTTGAGCGCGAGTTTGCAGCCGCTCAAGCCAAACGCTAGGCGCAGGAACAGTCGAAATATGGGTAATCGCAATACTGACCATCGAATCGAACGCGGTGAAATCTATTGGGTAGAACTTGACCCCGCGCGCGGGTCTGAAATATCAAAAACCCGCCCTTGTGTGGTGCTTTCAGCGGTGGAGATTAACCAGCACCGCAACACCGTGGTCGTTATCCCGCTAACAACCACCGTCTCGCCCGCCGTGCCACCCCTGCTGGTAGCCACGCCATCCGCCGGCGAATCAAGCAAAGCACGTATTGAACACATCCGCGCCGTCGATAAAACCCGCTTGCAGCGCAAAATTGGCAACCTTGCTGCGCATGACCTAAGCGCCGTTGAAAATGCGTTGCGTGTGGTTCTAAGGCTACCCAAAGATTGACACAAAATATGTCTATATCCGGCGTATTTATTGCTTAAGCAGCTATTAAAATCATAGTAAATTTATACTAAAAACATGTCTCCTTCATTACCACTTCAAACCCTGCTCCAAACCCTGCAAACCATCGTCGG
>CANKRG010000085.1 GCA_947485165.1 Comamonadaceae bacterium | reverse complement strand
CCATGACGGTAGACGAAGTCGCCGCCAATGTCGGCATTGCCAAAGCCAGCTTGTACAAGCATTTCTCCAGCAAAGAAGAGCTGGCCGCCGCCGCCATGGTGCACGTTATGCAGCGGGCGCAAGTGTTTTTAAACAGCCTGCCAAGCAGTGATGCACCCATTGCCAACCTACGCGCCGCCGCCCGCTGGATGATGGGGCTCAAACTTGCCGGCGAAATGCCCTCACTGCCCAGCCAAAACTCCAGCTTGCGCGCCACCTTGATGGGCAACAAAGCCTACATGGACGGCTTGATGGACACCAGCGATTGCTTGGGTGGCTGGATCGAAGCGGCGCAAAAAAATGGCAGCCTCAACACCACCTTGCCCGCCATTGCCGTGCTCTACACCCTCTACGCCCGCGCTTGCGACCCCGTTTTGGAATTTTTGAAGCTCAATGACCAGCTGAAAGACGATGAGATCATCGATTTGGTGCTCAAAACCTGCTTTGAAGGCTTGAACGCCCGTTAACAGCGCTTGCAGAGGCGTAAAATGACTCTAGCTGTCGTATTTATTGCCTAATATGCTATTAAATATATAGCAAATTATAAATAAACGCCAATCAACTCAACTGACCTGTGAACACCTCGATAAACCTATGAGCGACGCCCTCAATTACCTCCTCGCCGCCCGCCCCGAGGCGATGACGCACTACTTCGCCTTCCTCAAAGACGCCGGCAAACACCTAGACCCGAAAACCCGCAACCTCATCTCCGTCATCACCAAGGTCGATGCCCAAACCGAGCCCGGTTTCAAACAGTATTTGAAACGTGCTCTGCGCGATGGTTGCAGCCCGGTCGAGGTGATTGACGCCTTGCTGATGGCCTTTCCCACACTGGGCTTGACCAAAATCATCTGGGCCACCAATATCATTTTGAGCATGGACTTGCCCGGTTTTGACCCTGAAACCATGCGAAAGCAATTAGCCGGCGAGCCTGTAAAAGCAGAATCCACCGCCTCAGAAGGCACCTGGCACGACGTCATGACTACTGCCGCCCTGGCCGACGGCCAAACCACCCGCGTCGACAGCCACGGCCGTGGCCTGTTCATCTCCCGCGAAGGCGATACCTTCGCCGTCTTCGACAGCCATTGCAGCCACCAGCGCACCGATATTCCGCTAAGCGCACTAGATGATTGCACCCTCACTTGTCCCAAACACCAATGGACCTTCGACGTCAGAACCGGCGCCTGCCTCAAAGTCGGTGGCGCACCGTTGCAGCAACTGCCCGCCAAAGTGGCGGGCGGGCGGGTGATGGTGCAGTGGTGATTGCTTACTTCACCTGCGGATCCAAACTCCCTGTCGCATAGCGCTTTTGCATGTCTTCCAAGCTGTGAACTTTGGAGATTTTGCTGGCCATACCCGCTGCGCCGAAGGCTTCGTAGCGGTCGCGGCAGATGCCGGCCATGCTTTCGGTGGCGACTTTGAGGTACTTGCGCGGGTCAAAGTTGGAACGGTTTTGCGCCAAGTGGCGGCGGATGGAGCCGGTGGAGGCCATGCGCAAATCGGTGTCGATGTTGATTTTGCGGACACCGTTTTTGATGCCTTCGACGATTTCAGAGACCGGCACGCCATAAGTTTGCCCCATGTCGCCGCCAAACTCGTTGATGATGGCCAACCACTCTTCGGGCACGCTGCTGGAGCCGTGCATCACCAAATGCACGTTCGGAATGCGGGCATGGATCTCGCGGATGCGGTCGATGCGCAGCACCGCGCCGGTGGGCTTTTTGCTGAACTTGTAGGCGCCGTGGCTGGTGCCGATGGCGATCGCTAAGGCGTCCACCTTGGTTTTAGCCACAAAGTCGGCCGCTTCGTCGGGGTCGGTCAGCATCATGTCGTGGGTCAGCTTGCCCTCTGCGCCGTGGCCGTCTTCTTCGCCGGCCATGCCAGATTCGAGCGAGCCCAGGCAGCCCAATTCACCTTCGACCGACACGCCGGTGGCATGCGCCATCGCCACCACGCTGGCGGTGGTGCTGACGTTGTAGTCGTAGCTGGCGGGGGTTTTGCCGTCTTCTTTGAGCGAGCCGTCCATCATCACCGAGCTGAAACCCGACTGGATCGAGCGGAAGCAGATGCCGGGCGACGCGCCGTGGTCCTGGTGCATGCAGACAGGGATGTGCGGGTAGGCTTCCAGTGCGGCCAAAATCAAGTGGCGCAAAAACGGCTCGCCGGCGTACTGGCGCGCACCGGCTGAGCCCTGCAAAATGACGGGCGAATCGGTCGCATCCGCCGCCTGCATGATGGCCTGCACCTGCTCCATGTTGTTGACGTTGAAGGCGGGCAGGCCGTAGCTGTTCTCGGCAGCGTGGTCAAGCAGTTGGCGCAGGGTGATTAAAGCCATGATGTTCTCCTAGATGATAAAAAATTTGAAAATAGGTGCTGAAATATGACTCTAGCGGGCGTACTTATTGCCTAATTTGCTATTAAATATGTAGTGGATGGCGTTTTTTAGCCAGCCGCCCGTTTGGTCAAAATCTCAAACGCTGGCAGGGTTTTGCCCTCCAGCACCTCTAAAAACGCACCGCCACCGGTGCTGATGTAGCCGACCTTGTCCTCAATCCTATATTTGGCAATCGCAGCCAGCGTGTCGCCACCCCCGGCGATGCTGAAGGCGCTGCTGTCGGCAATGGCTTGGGCGATCACTTTCGTGCCATTCTCAAACGCGGCAAATTCAAACACGCCCACAGGGCCATTCCACACAATGGTGCCGGCTTTGAGCAGTTGGTCGGCCAGTTTCTTGGCGGTTACAGGGCCAATGTCTAAGATCAAATCATCATCTTCCACGTCTGTCGCCGCTTTCACGGTCGCCACCGCGTCGGCAGAGAAGGTCTTGGCCGTCACCACATCCGTCGGAATCGGCACTTCCGCGCCACGGGCTTTCATGGCCGCAATGACAGATCTGGCCTGCTCCAGCAAATCCGGCTCTGCCAAGCTTTTGCCGATTTTCAGACCTGCAGCCAACATAAACGTGTTGGCAATACCGCCACCGACGATGAGTTGATCGACGTTGTTCGCCAAACTCTCCAAAATCGTGAGCTTGGTTGACACTTTAGAGCCCGCCACAATCGCCACCAGCGGGCGTTTCGGGGCTGTTAAAGCTTTAGAAATCGCATCCATCTCCGCCGCCAGCAGCGGGCCGGCGCAGGCAATCGGCGCAAATTGGGCAATGCCGTAGGTCGAGGCCTCGGCGCGGTGGGCGGTGCCAAAGGCGTCATGCACAAAAATATCGCACAGAGCGGCCATTTTCTTGGCCAGTTCAGGGGAATTCTTCTTTTCACCGACGTTCAAACGGCAGTTTTCCAGTATGACGAGGTGACCAGGAGCGACCGGCATGCCACCCACATTCACACCGTCAATCCAGTCAAAAACCACAGGAATATCCAGCCCCATCAGCTCGCCCATGCGCACGGCCACCGGGTCTAAGGAGTCTTCGGGTTTGAAGTCGCCTTCGGTCGGGCGACCCAAATGCGAAGTCACCATCACTGCCGCCCCAGCGTCCAAAGCCATTTGGATGCAGGGAATCGAGGCACGAATGCGGGTGTCTTCGGTGATGTTGCCCTCATCGTCCTGCGGCACGTTCAAGTCAGCGCGGATAAAGACGCGTTTGCCCTTGAGCTGACCTGTGGCGATGAGGTCGGACAGGCGAATGACTGGGCTGGCAGTGGTGGTAGACATAGTGAGTTTTAAGCTTTAGTACTTGCAAAATTGGTCAAGATTGAAGTGTAAAAGCCCTTATCACAGACTTTTGGTAACCGCTTGGTAACTCAATCCGACCAGAGGCTCAATTGTGCCGCATTTTTGGGTGTTTTAGGGCTACAAAATGGCTGTGGTCATACAATCATGACAGGCCAAGCATGGCTTTGAATGGGCTGACGCCCAATCAAAAATTACAAGCCTACAAACTAGTTCATCAACCCTCTACCAAGCAGTGGTGCTAATAATGGGGGGATTACCCCTTGGTAATCCCCCCTAAAAAAGATTCAAATATCCGCCGCTTCGCGCAAAGCCTGACTCGCCCACTGGTTCAAACTCATGCCTTTCACCTGCGCTGCCACCAAAGCCGCACCATGCACTTCGGGCGGAACGCGCAGCATCAGTTTGCCGCTGGCTGGTTTTTGGGCGGGGCGGTTTAGCTTTTCGCAGGTGGCCAAATAATCATCCACCGCTGCGCCAAACGCATCGCGCAAATCTTGCACGTTGTCTGCGTGAAAGCCGATCACATCTGCAATGCCGGCAATATGGCCGATGAAGCAGGCGTCTTCGTCGCTGTATTCAATTTGGGCTGCATACCCCTTGTAGGTCATGGTTTTCATGGTTTATCGCGCCTTTCATGGCTAAGCAGTGATGCCAGCTTGTTCTAAAAATCGGCGCGCATCTTTGACTTGGTAGGGTTTTGCCTCTTTGGCAGGGTGTGGACGGTGAAAAGTGCCGACCACGTTGTTCAAAATAAACCTTACCCTTGACCCATCCCCCTCAACCGTTTGCGCACCTGCCGCAATGAACAAAGCCTCAATCCGCACCCACTCTAAAGATGCTGGAATGGGCTTAGCAAATATCAACGCAAGCGTTTTATGATGCTTGCTGTTCATGATTGCAATTATGAGTTGTTTTAGATGAAAGTGCAAGCATAAAATGCAAGCATGAGCAATTGCCAATCAGATGTCTCATGGAAAACGTGGTTTGCAAAGGTTTAAATAAGCTGTAATTAAAAACAGTATATCTTAAAATATCACTAAATACGTTAAAATGGTATTTTTAGGTTTCAAATACGCACCTGACCGTCGTATTTATTACCTAAACAGCTATAAAATTAATAGCAAAATTTACCGATCAAGAACCCCAAAATGACCCAAGATTCAACCCCAACCCAAGCCAATGCCGCCAAAAATCCTGCCCTGTGCGAACCCTGCGCTGGCATTCAGCAAAACTGGCGGCGGGCGCCTGGGCATGTGGAGTTGATTCAGGGCGTTAACCGCAAGGCGGAGCGTAGCCATGGGCAGGTGACGATCACGCGCTACTGGTGTGAGCGCTGCGGCACAGCTTGGGATTATGAGAACAACAAGGTGAAGATGGACGCGGGTTGGTCGGTTGTGCCGGGCGCGCGAAGGGGTTAAAACTTCGATTTTAGGGGTGATTTAGGCCTCAATTTCGTGTCTAGCTGTCGTATTTGTTGCCTAAGCAGCTATTAAATACATAGTAAAACACGGTAAATTGTTGAGTGGGACAACAAAAAGTGGAGGATTTGACCATGAACACCGCACCTGGCCGATGCCCCCATGGCTGCGGGTGAAATGGTAGTGTTTGACCAAAGCACGGGCAGCATCAGTTTCAAAGCGCTGGAAGGTGCCGAGTCTGCTGAATTTGTTTTAGGCTCTGCCGCGCCGCATGCGCACGAGTTGGTGCTGGAGCGCGGGCTGGTGGTGGAGTTTGTGAATAAAACACCATAAAACCCGCTTATCATCACCTAAGCATTCTCAAAGCATTCCCCAAAAACCAACCGGAGACAAGCATGTTCAGTCACGTGATATTAGGCGTTAACAACCTTGAAACGTCCAAGCAGTTTTACGACGCCTTGTTAGGCGCGATCAACATCGGCCCAGGCATTGCCAACGGCAAGCGCTATTTTTACCGCAGTCCCACGGGCAGTTTCGGCATCACCACGCCCATCAATGGTGACGAGGCAAGCCACGGCAACGGCAGCACCATCGGCTTTGCCATGCAAACGCCTGAGCAGTGCGATGCTTTTCATGCTGCTGGTATCGCGAACGGTGGCACGACGTGCGAAGACCCTCCGGGCTGGCGCGAGGGATCAGTGGGTCGTTTGTACTTGTGCTATGTACGCGATCCGGACGGCAACAAGATTTGCGGCTTGCATAGACCTGCGAAAGTGGCATAAAAAAAGGCACCCTGGGGTGCCTTTTTCATTTGGTAAGCGAGCGTTTACTTGGAAACCACGCGCACCATCTCCAAGCACTTGTTCGAATAGCCCCACTCGTTGTCGTACCAGGCGACGATTTTGACGAAGGTGCTGTCTAACGCGACGCTGGCATCGGCATCAAAAATCGAGGTGCGGGTGTCGCCACGGAAGTCGGTGGCGACGACTTTGTCTTCGGTGTAGCCCAAAACGCCTTTGAGTGCGCCTTCAGACTGGGCTTTCATCTCGGCGCAAATCTCGGCCATGGTGGCTGGGTTGTTCAGTTCGCAGGTCAAATCAACCACAGACACGTCAGAGGTGGGCACGCGGAAAGCCATGCCGGTGAGCTTTTTGTTCAACTCAGGAATCACCACGCCGACGGCTTTGGCCGCGCCGGTCGAGCTTGGAATGATGTTTTCCAAAATACCACGGCCACCGCGCCAGTCTTTGTTGCTCGGGCCGTCGACAGTTTTTTGCGTCGCTGTGGCGGCGTGGACTGTCGTCATCAAACCGCGTTTGATGCCCCATTTGTCGTTCAACACTTTGGCCACGGGTGCCAAGCAGTTGGTGGTGCAAGATGCGTTAGAAATAATCGCTTGGCCAGCGTAGGTGCTGTCGTTCACGCCGAAGACGAACATCGGGGTGTCGTCTTTGGAAGGCGCTGAGAAGATGACTTTTTTAGCGCCGGCAGCCAAATGCTTTTCGCCAGAGGCTTTGTCTAAAAACAGGCCCGTTGCTTCTAAAACGACATCCGCGCCAACTTCGTTCCACTTCAATGCCAACGGGTCGCGCTCTTGCGTCAGGCGGATGCGTTTGCCGTTGATGATGAGGGTGTTGCCTTCAACCGACACGTCGCCTTTGAAACGGCCATGGACGGAGTCGTATTGCAGCATGTAGGCTAGGTATTCTGGCTCTAACAGGTCGTTGATAGCGACGACTTCGATGTCGCTGAAGCTTTGAATCGCCGAGCGGAGCACGTTGCGTCCGATGCGGCCAAAGCCGTTGATGCCGAGTTTGATGGTCATGTCATTTCTCCAGATGGTTGATTGAAAACTTGCTTGCAATACTTACCTATCCGTTCGGGCTGAGCTTGTCGAAGCCTTCAGCCATACCCTTCGACAGGCTCAGGGCGAACGGGTTTGTTTAAAACACTTACTTTTTTGACAACACTTTTTGCACGGTTTCAGCGACATTTTCAGGCGTGAAGCCGAAGTGCTTGAACAGGGCAGGCGCTGGGGCTGATTCGCCGTAGGTGTCGATGCCGACCACCGCTGCGCAGCCGTATTTCCACCAGCCGTCCGTCACACCCATTTCCACCGCGATGCGCGGCAGTTTGGCGGGTAGGATGGAAGTCTTGTACTCGGTTGATTGACGGTCAAAGGTGGT
>CANKRG010000084.1 GCA_947485165.1 Comamonadaceae bacterium | reverse complement strand
TTAAGCAATAATCTTAGCCACCACACCCGCGCCGACGGTCTTGCCGCCTTCACGAATCGCGAAGCGCAAGCCTTCTTCCATCGCAATCGGGTTGATCAACTTGACGGTGATCGACACGTTGTCGCCTGGCATGACCATTTCTTTGCCTTCTGGCAACTCGATCGCACCTGTCACATCCGTGGTACGGAAGTAGAACTGCGGGCGGTAGTTGTTGAAGAATGGGGTGTGACGACCGCCTTCGTCTTTGGACAAGACGTAGATTTCTGAGGTGAAGTGGGTGTGCGGCTTGATCGAGCCCGGCTTGCCCAAGACCTGACCACGCTGGACGTCTTCACGCTTGGTGCCGCGCAACAAGATGCCGACGTTGTCGCCTGCTTGGCCTTGGTCCAGCAGTTTGCGGAACATCTCGACACCGGTGCAGGTGGTTTTGACGGTTGGGACGATGCCGACGATTTCAATCTCTTCGCCGACCTTGACAATACCGCGCTCGATACGACCTGTAACAACCGTACCGCGACCAGAGATGGAGAACACGTCTTCGACTGGCATCAAGAAAGCACCGTCCACAGCGCGCTCTGGCGTTGGGATGTAGCTGTCTAATGCGTCAGCGAGTTTCATGATGGCTTCTTCGCCCATTGGGCCTTTGTCGCCCTCCATGGCCAGCTTGGCTGAACCACGGATGATGGGGGTGTCGTCGCCCGGGAAGTCATACTTGTCCAGAAGTTCGCGAACTTCCATTTCAACCAGCTCCAACAACTCTTCGTCGTCAACCATGTCGCATTTGTTCAAGAAGACGATGATGTAAGGCACGCCAACTTGGCGCGCCAACAAGATGTGCTCGCGGGTTTGCGGCATGGGGCCGTCAGCGGCGGAGCAAACCAAGACGGCGCCGTCCATCTGCGCAGCACCGGTGATCATGTTTTTCACATAGTCAGCGTGGCCTGGGCAGTCAACGTGGGCGTAGTGGCGCGCAGCTGTTTCGTATTCAACGTGGGCGGTATTGATGGTAATACCGCGTGCTTTTTCTTCCGGTGCTGCGTCGATTTGGTCGTAGGCTTTTGCCTGGCCGCCAAATTTAGCCGCCAACACTGTTGTGATTGCCGCTGTGAGTGTGGTTTTACCGTGGTCAACGTGACCAATGGTGCCGACGTTCACGTGGGGCTTGGTGCGTACAAATTTCTCTTTTGCCATTTTGAATTTCCTAAAAAATTACCAAACAATAAACTACTAAATCACAACGGTTAAAACTGGTGCCCGTTCCGGGAATCGGACCCGGGATCTCTCCCTTACCAAGGGAGTGCTCTACCACTGAGCCAAACGGGCTAAATCTCTATAGCCAACTGGAGCGGAATGTCAGAATCGAACTGACGACATCAGTTTGGAAAACTGAGGTTTTGCCATTAAACTAATCCCGCTCAATATTCCGACATCTTTCCGATATCTTTACGAAATCACTCAAAATACATCATTACACGTGGTGGAGAGAGCTGGATTCGAACCAGCGTACTCGTAAGAGGGCAGATTTACAGTCTGCTGCCATTAACCACTCGGCCATCTCTCCCGTGTCGAACCTCGAATTATGCCACGGAAATGACCTCTTTGTCGAGCACTCGTACTAATCTTCTCAGTAATTTCACCAGCAAATCGGTGTCGAGCCATGTTTTGCCAAAAAAACATTTGCCAGCCCAAAATGACCGCAACCCATGAATGGCACTGGCGGCCGCATGGCTGACAGGGGTGACGGGTGGTTCGCACACAAAACCAAATGCCCATTTTCGGCAACCGTCGGAGTTTGTAACAAAGCTTGCTTCGCCTGCGCATGCGCGCCCCACAGCATGAAAATGACGTTTTTATTGTTCTTTGCGACCAAACTGATGAGCGCATCCGTCAGCCCCTCCCACCCCAGCTTGGCATGACTGGCTGGCAGCCCCGCCTCCACCGTCAAGCAAGTGTTCAGCAACAGCACGCCCTGCTCTGCCCATCTAACCAAGGAGCCATTTTTTAGACTAGGCATTGCCACATCTCCCGTGTCTCGCCCAATTTCCTTAAAGATATTCCGCAGCGATGGCGGCACCCTCACCCCGGGAGCGACCGAAAACGCCAGCCCCTGCGCCTGCCCCGCCCCATGGTATGGGTCTTGCCCCAAAATCACGACGCGCACTTGATCCAACGGCGTCAATGCCAGCACTTTGAATGGCGTGGGCGGGTAAATCACCGCGCCAGCGTTGATGCGGGCTTCTATGGTTTTAGCCAAAGCCAACCCCGCTTCACTGCTTAAAAATTCAGCAACTGCACCCCCCCAACCCAACGCGACCTGCCAATCGCTTGGCTGCCAACTGGTCAAGCGATTTGGTTCTTTCGCGGGTTGAAATAGCTCGTTTTGCATCGGGAAACAGATGTAAATATGACGATAGCCGGCGTATTTACAGCCTAAGCTGTTATCTTATTAATAGTAAATTTAACGAATTTTTGACTCCCCCAATAAGCACCCAGCCCCACGGCAATGCCCACGCTGTCGGCCAGCCAGTCAATCCAGTCGCCATGCCGGGTCGTGGTGAGCAGGCTTTGCAACACCTCCATCAGCCCGCCGTAGAAAACCAGCCCCCAAACCGCCGTTTTGACGCGCTGCGGATAAGCCGACAGCCCCGCCATCGCCAACGAGGCAAACAGCAACACGTGCTGCGCTTTGTCGTAAAAATCGAACGCTTTGGGTACCGCGTAAGACGGTATCAGCAGCAAAACCGTGGCGAGAACCAAGCCAAAGCAGAACACAAACGGCATGGCTCTGCTTAGAAGTTGGTTCATGGTGGATTCATGAAAATTCATCAATTTATAGTGCTAAATATGAATATGACCGGCGTATTTATTGTCTGAATTGCTATAAAAATAGCAACAAAATAGCATTTTATAGAGCAAACAACTTAGCCAAAGCCTCGCCCGGATCCCCCGCCCGCATGAAAGCCTCCCCGACTAGGAAGGCGTGAACACCCGCTTCCCGCATCCGCGCCACGTCTGCTGGCGAGGTGATGCCGGACTCTGTGACCAAGATGCGATCTTTCGGCACCTCCGCCAACAGGCCAATCGTCGTGTCCAGTGTGACTTCAAAGGTCTTCAAATTGCGATTGTTGATGCCGATGAGTGGCGTTTTGAGCTTCAAACCGCGCTGTAATTCGTCAGCATCATGCACTTCAACCAATACCGCCATATCCAAACTGCGGGCAATAAGCTCAAATTCAGTCATTTGCGTATCAGTCAAGCAAGCAGCAATCAGCAAAATCGCGTCGGCACCTATGACGCGGGATTCGTAGATTTGGTAGGCGTCGACCATGAAGTCCTTGCGCAGCACGGGCAGCGGACAGGAGGCGCGGGCTTGGCGCAGGTAGTCGCTGCTGCCTTGGAAAAAGTCTTTGTCGGTGAGGACGGATAAACAGGCTGCGCCGAACTCGGTGTAGCTTTGGGCAATGTCAGCCGGTTCAAAGTCCGCCCGCAGCACGCCTTTGGACGGGCTGGCTTTTTTGATTTCAGCAATCACGGCGGACTGGCCGGCGGCGATTTTGGCGCGCATGGCACCCACAAAGTCGCGGGTCAAGACTCGGGATTCTGCGTCTGCGCGCACGGCTTCCAGCGATTTGCGCTGTTTGGCGGCCGTGACTTCTAGGTGTTTGACGGCGGTGATTTTGTCGAGAATGTTGTCAGAAACATTGTTGTGTTTAGCAGTCATGGCGTTCAGTTACTCAATTGTTTGGTGATCGTGGAAAGCTGCGTCAATTTGGCCTTAGCCGCTCCCGTTTCAATAGCCGTCTTGGCAAGAAATACGCCGGCTTGGATCGAATTTGACACATTGGCGGCATAAAGTGCGGCTCCGGCATTGAGCATGACGATATCGCGCGCCGGGCCGGCTTGGTTGTCCAAAACGCCTAAAAGCATGGCTTTGGAATCTTCGGCGGTCTCTACCCGCAAGGCGCGGTTGCTGACCATGGGGATGCCGAAGTCTTCGGGGTGGATTTCGTACTCGGAGATGTCGCCGTTTTTCAGCTCGCCAACTAGGGTGGCGGCACCGGTGCTGACTTCGTCCATGCCGTCTTTGCCGTACACCACCAAGGCGTGTTCAGCTCCCAAACGCTGCAAAGCGCGCACCTGAATACCGACCAGATCGGCATGGAACACGCCCATCAGGATGTTTGGCGCGCTGGCGGGGTTGGTCAGGGGGCCGAGGATGTTGAAAATCGTCTTCATGCCCAGCTCTTTGCGGATGGGGGCGACGTTTTTCATGGCGGGGTGGTGATTCGGCGCGAACATGAAACCGAGGCCGACGTCGGCGATGCACTGGGCAATCGCGGCGGGCGGCAGGTTGATGTTGATGCCCAAGGCCTCCAGCACGTCGGCACTGCCGGACTTGCTGCTGACGCTGCGACCGCCGTGCTTGCTGACTTTGGCACCGGCTGCCGCCGCTACAAACATGGAACAAGTCGAAATATTGAAAGTGTGCGCGCCGTCGCCACCGGTGCCGACGATGTCGACCAAGTGTGTTTTGTCCGGCACCTCGACCTTGGTGGAGAACTCGCGCATGACTTGCGCGGCGGCGGTGATTTCACCAATCGTCTCTTTTTTGACACGCAAGCCGGTGATGAGCGCGGCCATCATGACGGGCGACATCTCGCCGCTCATGATGAGGCGCATCAGGTGCAGCATTTCGTCGTGGAAGATTTCGCGGTGCTCTACCGTGCGTAAAAGCGCTTCTTGGGGGGTGATTTTGCTTGTCATAGTGATTAAAACCTCTTTTTAGACCTCTAAATATGGCTCTAGCTGTCGTATTTATTGCCTAAGCAGCTATTATTTTCATAGTAAAAAGTTCTTCAGCATCGCATGGCCATGCTCGGTCAAGATCGACTCGGGATGGAACTGCACCCCCTCCATCCGCACCGCGAACGGCAGGGTTTTGTGGCGCACCCCCATGATTTCGCTATCATCTGTCCAAGCGGTGATTTCCAGATCGGCGGGGCAGGTGGTGCGCTCAATTGCCAAGGAATGGTAGCGGTTGACGGTGAACTGCTGCGGCAAACCGGCAAACACGCCCGTTTGCGTGGTGGTGATGACGCTGGTTTTGCCGTGCATCAGCTGCTGGGCGCGAATGATCTTGCCGCCCAATGCCACACCAATCGCCTGATGGCCCAAACAGACACCCAGAATCGGCAACTTGCCCGCGAAGTGAGCGATCGCTTGCACGGAGATGCCCGCCTCTGTTGGTGAGCAAGGGCCGGGGGAAATGACCAGGCGGTCGGGATGGCGGGCTGCAATGCCTTCCAAGGTAATCTCGTCGTTGCGAAAAACCTCGACCTCTGCGCCCAATTCAGCAAAGTATTGGACGATGTTGTAGGTGAACGAATCGTAGTTGTCGATCATTAAGAGTTTCATACCAAACCCTCCTCGACCAGTTCGCTGGCTCGGAGCAAGGCGCGTGCCTTGGCTTCCGTCTCTGCCCATTCCAGCTCGGGCACGCTGTCAGCCACCACGCCAGCGGCTGCCTGCACATACAAAGTGTCGTTTTTGATGATGCCGGTGCGGATGGCAATGGCCACGTCCATGTCGCCCGCAAAGCTGAGGTAGCCGCAGGCACCGCCGTACAGACCACGTTTGGTTGGCTCCAGCTGATCGATCAGCTCCATGGCGTGGACTTTGGGCGCACCGGTCAGCGTGCCAGCGGGGAAAGTGGCTTTGAGCACGTCCATCGCCGTCATACCATCCAGCAGTACGCCTTCGACGTTGCTGACGATGTGCATGACGTGGCTATAGCGCTCGACGGCGAAGGCTTCGGTCACCTTGACCGTGCCAATTTTGGCGATGCGGCCAATGTCGTTGCGGGCCAAATCAATCAACATGACGTGCTCGGCACGCTCTTTGGGGTCGTTGATGAGCTCGACTTCGGCGGCTTTGTCCGCCTCTGGATTTGCACCTCTAGGGCGCGTACCAGCGAGTGGACGAATGGTGATTTTCTGGGCGACCGCGCCGTCAACGGTGACAGCTTCTTGCCTGACCAAGATTTCTGGACTCGCACCAACGACATGGAAATCGCCAAAGTCGTAGTAATACATATACGGCGACGGATTCAGCGAACGCAAGGCGCGGTAGAGGCTGAGCGGGGACTCGGTGTAACGCTTTTTGATGCGCTGGCCAACTTGGACCTGCATGAAATCGCCGCCGGCAATCAACTCTTTGGCGCGCAGCACGGCGGCGAGGTAGTCGACCTTGGCGAAGTCGCGCACAGCGGGGTGGGTGGTTGACGGGTTGATTTCAGGCGCATTCACCGATGATTTCAACATTTCTTTCAAAGCATGCAAGCGCGCTTTGGCCACGGCGTAAGCGTCGGGCTGGGCGGTGTCGGCGTAAACGATGAGGGACAACTTGCCGGAGAGGTTGTCAATCACAGCCAACTCTTCGCACTGCAACAGCAAAATATCGGGGCAATGCAGCTCGTCAGGTGGGCAGGATTTTTCCAGCTTTTTCTCGATGTAGCGCACGGCATCATAGCCAAAATAGCCCGCCAAACCGCCGCAAAAACGTGGCATGCCGGGCTGCAAAGCGACTTTGAAGCGCTGTTGGTATAGGGCGATAAAGTCCAGCGGGTTGATGTGGCTGGTTTCAACGACGACGCCGTTGGTGACGACTTCGGTTTTCGCATCAGCGCCAAAGCCGCTAGATCTTAGTAAAGTACGCGCTGGCAAGCCGATAAAACTGTAGCGGCCAAAGCGCTCGCCACCAACGACTGATTCAAGCAAGAAGCTGTTACAGTTAGCGTTTTTATTGGTTATAACGCTATCATTTTTATCATTTTTTGAAGTGCTTTGGGTTAGTTTTAAATACAAAGACAGCGGTGTTTCAAGGTCGGCAAATGCTTGCAGCATCAAGGGAATGCGGTTGTAGCCTTGCGCTTTGCGTTGGATAAATTCTTGTTCGGTAATCACGGTATGAGCTTTCTATGCATGCGCTAAAAATGATGTTGATTTTTAGCAGCTGCTTCTGCGGTTAAACAATGACGTGTTGTAGCTGCAGAAGCGGTTCAAACAATGTTGTCAAGATTCTGCATGTGCTGCAGCATGTGACAGAAAAGGTGAGCGTTAAATTGAAGGACGCCAAAGCCAAGCTCCCCGGCCAAAAAGACCAGAACTTGTAGCGACTGAAAGAACGCAATGTTTGAACATACCCCACAGTGTAGCAAAGTCTAAGAGTACCCTTTCCCTAGACGAAAAAAAACCCTCAGTTTTCACTGAGGGTTTTTCCATTATAGAAGCCTGACGATGTCCTACTTTCACACGGGAATCCGCACTATCATCGGCGCTAAGGCGTTTCACTTTCCTGTTCGGGATGGGAAGGAGTGGTACCACCTTGCTATGGT
>CANKRG010000083.1 GCA_947485165.1 Comamonadaceae bacterium | reverse complement strand
GTCGTTGCATCAACGTATTGGTCTGGTTTTTGGCTCTAAAAACGAAGTAGAGCGTGTAGAGCGCTACCACCGTGATCCCGTTAAAAAAGAAGAGGGAAACCCTTTATTCGTAGAGCGTAGCTTGTTCAGAGATTGATTTGATGTATTTTGAAGAATACTTGTCTAAGTAAATGTTAAATCTAAGCAATTAATTTAATAGTAATTTAGACATATAAATACATCGGCTACATGCCATTTTAAGAACTAAATTCGTAACTTTTGGAGACTCGCCATGTCAGAAAAACACCCAATCATCGCCATTACCGGCTCGTCCGGTGCTGGAACGACTTCGGTCACGAGAACATTTGAAAATATATTTCGTCGTGAAGGCGTCAAAGCGGCCATCATCGAAGGCGACAGTTTTCACCGTTATGACCGCAAGGAGATGAAAATCCGCGCTGCTGAAGCTGAAAAAAGCAACGATCAACACTTCAGCCATTTCAGCGAAGCAAACAATATGTTCCCTGAAATCGAAGCGTTGTTTCGCGACTATGGCAACACTGGCAGTGGTCAGCGCCGTAAATACTTGCACAACGATCAAGAGGCTGCACCTTACAAACAAGAAGCGGGCACTTTTACCCCGTGGGAAGCTTTGCCGAATGACTCAGACATGCTTTTCTACGAAGGCCTGCACGGTGGCGTGGTAACGCCTACCGTCAACGTCGCGCAGTACCCAGACTTGCTGATCGGTGTCGTACCCGTCATCAATCTGGAGTGGATCCAAAAACTCTACCGCGACAAAAACCAGCGTGGCTACAGCGCCGAAGCGGTGACAGACACAATTTTGCGCCGTATGCCCGACTATGTGAACTACATCTGCCCTCAGTTTGCACACACGCATGTCAACTTCCAGCGCGTGCCCATGGTAGACACGTCCAACCCGTTTATCTCGCGCGACATTCCATCGCCCGACGAGAGCATGGTGGTGATCCGCTTTGCCAAACCCAAAGGCATTGATTTCCAATATCTGAAAAACATGATCGGCGACTCGTTCATGTCTCGCGCGAACACCATTGTGGTGCCAGGCGGCAAGATGGAATTAGCCATGCAGCTCATCTTCACCCCCTTTGTGTGGCGAATGATGGAGCGTCGTAAACGTGCTTTGGGAGCGAACTGAAATGACAACCATGACCAAAACACCTGACGCTACTCCTGACTCCAAACTCGCCCAAGACATGGCGAACGCGATTCGCATGCTCGCCGTTGATGCGGTTGAAAAAGCCAAATCTGGCCACCCCGGCGCACCTATGGGTATGGCGGAAATTGCTGAAGTGTTGTGGAACCGACACCTCAAACACAACCCAACCAACCCACAATGGGCAGACCGCGACCGTTTTGTGCTGTCCAATGGCCATGGTTCGATGCTGATTTACGCCTTGCTGCATTTGACGGGTTATGACTTGCCGATGGAGGAGTTGAAAAAATTCCGCCAGCTGCACAGCAAAACTGCGGGCCACCCTGAAGTGGGCATTACACCCGGCGTGGAAACCACCACAGGTCCGCTGGGGCAGGGCATTACCAACGCGGTTGGCATGGCTTTGGCTGAAAAACTGCTTGCTGCCGAATTCAATCAGCCCGACCACACCATTGTTGACCACCACACCTATGCATTTTTAGGTGATGGCTGCATGATGGAAGGTATCAGTCACGAGGCGTGTTCATTGGCGGGAACGCTGCGTTTGTCAAAGTTGGTTGCGTTTTACGACGACAACGGCATTTCGATTGACGGCCACGTCGAAGGCTGGTTCACCGACGACACACCAAAGCGTTTTGAAGCCTACGGCTGGAATGTTATCCCGGCGGTGGATGGCCATAGCCCGGCGGCAATTGACGCAGCTATCAAGTCTGCCAAAGCCCAAAGCGCGCGCGCCGACGGTAAACCCACGCTGATCTGCTGCAAAACCGTCATCGGCCAAGGCTCACCCAACAAAGCTGGCACGCATGATGTGCATGGTGCAGCCCTGGGCGCGACTGAAATCGCCGCCACCCGCGCCCAATTGGGTTGGACTGCTGCACCGTTTGAAATTCCTGCAGAGGTCGCAGCGGCTTGGAACGCGGTTGAACGCGGCCAAGCAGCTGAACGCGCCTGGCGCGCCCGCTTTGAAGCTTACCGCACGGCTTTCCCCACCCAAGCTTCTGAATATGAACGCCGTATGTCGGGTGATTTGCTGCCCAGATATGCTGAACAAATCAATGACGTATTCGCCACCATCGCTGCCAAGCCTGACGCTTTTGCAACACGCAAATCGAGTCAAAACGCCTTGGATTTGCTCGCACCTTTGCTGCCCGAGTTTTTCGGTGGCTCGGCTGATTTGACCGGCTCGAATCTGACCAATTTCAAAGGTTGTGTCAAAGCTGGTCGCGATCAGTGGGGCAATCACATGAGCTACGGCGTGCGCGAGTTCGGCATGGCCGCCATCATGAACGGCATCACGCTGCATGGTGGCTACATTCCCTACGGCGGCACGTTTTTAACCTTTAGTGATTACTCGCGTAACGCAATTCGTATGGCTGCACTGATGAAACAGCGGGTTATTCATGTCTTCACCCATGACAGTATTGGGTTGGGCGAAGATGGCCCCACACACCAGTCGGTCGAGCATGTTCCTTCGTTACGCATCATTCCGGGTTTGGATGTTTGGCGTCCTGCGGATGGCTTGGAGACGGCCGTGGCTTGGGCCTGCGCGATTGAGCGCCGCAACGGGCCGAGTGCCCTGGCCTTGTCACGACAAAACCTGCCGCGTTTGACAGATATTTCCATGGTAGATGCAATTCGCAAAGGCGGATACATTCTGGCCGAAGGTGCAAATCATCAGCCGGTGCAAGCAATCATTGTCGCCACGGGCTCAGAAACCTCGCTGGCGATGGAAGCCCATGCCGCTTTAGCCGCTGAAGGCATCTCCACCCGCGTGGTGTCCATGCCTTGCACCAATGTGTTTGACCGCCAAAGCCAAGCCTATCAAGACGAAATTTTGCCTTTGAATCTGCCCACCGTGGCGGTGGAGGCAGCGCATCCAGACTTTTGGCGTAAATATGTGGGGCGTTTGGGTGCGGTGGTGGGTATTGCCACTTTTGGCGAATCCGCGCCCGCCAAAGACTTGTATCAGCACTTCGGCATCACGTTAGAGCATGTGTGTGAAGAGGTGCGCCAAGTCATTGCTCGCAAAGACGCCCGCTTAGAGAGTCGTTTGCCTGCACACATCATTAAATCCAACAATTAAAGCTTATGAATACTTTTGCAAAAAAACAACCAGAGTTCGATGCCATTCTGTTTGACTTGGATGGCACTCTGATTGAAACCGCCCCCGAAATTTGTGATGCGGTGAACGACACCTTGGCTAATTACGACATGGGTTTTGTGTCGCAAGAACTCGTAAATAACTGGATTGGTCACGGTACACGCGAGTTACTGATTCAAGCCCTGTCTTTTGTGGGTAAAACCAGTGAAGAAAAAATTCGCCAATCACCTGGCTTAAAACCAATAGCTGCCGAATTTGATCGTAATTACCAAAAGCGCTGTGGTACACGCAGTCACCTGTATCCGCATGTTCGAGAAGTTTTGGCCACTTTACGTGCGCAGGGTGTCAAACTTGCCGTGGTGACGAACAAAGAAGGGCGTTACACCCAGACGATTTTAGAGGTTCACAAGCTTACTGACCAATTTGATGCGGTGATCAGCGGTGACACCCTTTCTGTTAAAAAACCAAATCCTGCGGGTATTCAACATTGTTTAGATCAATTTGGTGTTCCTAAGGAACGTGCTTTGTTTGTGGGTGACTCATCCATCGACGTGGCCACAGCGCGCAATGCCGGCATTACGGTTTGGGCGCTACCCTACGGTTACAACATGGGGCAACCTATTGAGTCCTGTGCGCCTGACCGTGTGATTGCTGACTTTTTAGCGATATTAAAACCTTGCTAAATTTGACCACATTTTTATAAAGTTAGCTAGTAAACGGAAAAGTCTTATGTCTAATCCCACCTGCCCATCTTCGCCGCCGTATTATTTCGTGCCTGATCCATCACGTCACCCTGTCATGGCAGCATTGGGTTTGTTCTTCGTGATTTTAGGGGCCGGTCAATGGATTAACGGTGTGGAATGGGGGAAATACTCATTCGTAGCAGGTATGGCAATTTGGTTAAGTGTGCTTTTTCAATGGTTTAGTCAAGCAGTATCAGAGAGTGAAAGTGGTCAATATGGCCACAAGATCGACCTCTCATTTCGATGGAGCATGAGTTGGTTTATTTTTTCAGAAGTCATGTTTTTTGGTGCTTTTTTCACAGCACTATGGTGGCTGCGCGCACATTCAGTGCCAGATTTAGGTAGTTTAGAAAGTGCGCTTTTATGGCCTGACTTTAAAGCGGCATGGCCTAGTGCAGTAGCTGGCGCAACTGCATCGCCAGCAGACATTGTTGAACCATTCACATCCATGACGCCATTTTGGCTTCCTACTATCAACACTGCATTGCTTCTGACATCAGGAGTCACTCTAACCATAGCTCATCACGCTTTGGTAGCAGGGCAAAGAGAAAAAACAATTCTATTTATGTGGTTAACAGTCTTGTTAGGCATCATATTTTTGTTCGTACAAGGTTATGAGTACTACCACGCTTACCATGAATTAAATCTCAAATTGACTTCGGGTGTCTACGGTTCAACTTTCTATATGCTGACTGGTTTTCACGGGTTTCACGTGTTTGTTGGTATGTTGATGCTTTTGTTTATAACACTACGCCTGCAAAAAGGTCACTTTACAAAAGAACGTCATTTCGGCTTTGAAGGCGCTGCATGGTACTGGCACTTCGTTGATGTCGTATGGCTTGGCTTATATATTTTGGTGTATTGGTTATGAATAAATTTATGAAACTGAGAACTTATTTGATTACCGGGTCAACTCTGTTGATTTTTCTGTCCTCAGCAAATGCACAAAACAAAACTTCAATTGGAGATGCCAATCGTGGCGAAAAACAATCTGCAATGTGTGCAGGCTGTCATGGCAGTTATGGCTATAAAACAACTTTTCCTGAAGTCTATCGCGTACCACAAATCGCTGGACAAAATGCATCTGCTTTGGCCAATGCACTAGAAGCTTACAAAACAGGGCAGCGGAAACATCCGTCAATGCGCGGTATTGCTGAAAGTTTAACAAAACAAGATATCAACGATCTCTCTGCATACTACGAAAGAATTGGGCAATGAAAATATCAAAATTTTTATGTTTGATAGTGTTAAGTCTAACCACAGCAAACAGTGCATTTGCTGCCGATATTGCAAAGGGTAAAGAGTTGACAGAAAAACATGCGTGCACGTCATGTCATGGTGTCGATTTCAACAAAACAATCGATATGAATACGCCAAAACTAGCTGGTCAGTATCCTGATTATTTGTATATTGCTCTCAAGTCATATCAAGTAAAAGGGAATCGAATAGTTGGTAGAGAGAATCCAATTATGTCTGGAATGGTCGGAAATTTAAGCTTGGTTGATATGCAAAATATATCTGCCTATGTAAGTCAGCTACCAGGAACCATGAAAACAATATCGCAACCTAGTTTTAAATAGTATGACATTTAAATTACCATTCACGCTGTCAAATTGTGCTGAGAAACTTGTTGGCACTTTATTTCTTGTAACTTCAACGATGGTGTTTGCTTCGAACGATTTGCCAGGCGGACCTGGTGTCAATCAGCTGAATTTGACCACTGGTGTAACCAAAATTTCGCAAGAACAAAGCTGGTTGCATTGGTACATGCTGATCATCTGTACGGTGGTTTTTATCTTGGTTTTTGGTGTGATGTTTTATTCAATTTTGAAGCATCGCAAATCTGTCGGTCATAAACCAGCCAATTTTCACGAATCGGTAACTGTCGAGGTGGTTTGGACCATCATTCCTTTCATCATTGTTATATTGATGGCTTTGCCAGCAACCAAGGTTGTTGTGGCCATGAAAGATACAACTAACGCAGACTTGACTGTTAAAGCAACCGGTATGCAGTGGAAGTGGGGTTATAACTACATCAAAGGCGAGGGTGAAGGCATTGGTTTCGTCTCAACTTTAGATGCGACACATCGTGAGATGTCTGAAAACGGTGGCCCTAAAAGTGGCCAAACTGTTGATGATTATTTACTGAAAGTTGATAACCCGTTGGTCATTCCGGTGGACAAAAAGATTCGCGTTATTACGACAGCTAATGATGTGATTCACGCTTTTGCAGTTCCTGCGTTCGGCATCATGCAGGACGCCATTCCTGGTTTTGTGCGCGACACTTGGTTTCGTGCAGAAAAGATCGGAGATTATTACGGCCAATGCGCAAAATTGTGCGGTAAAGAGCATTCTTACATGCCTATTCACGTGAAAGTGGTTTCCGCCGAAGACTACACAAAATGGGTGGATGGCGAGCAGAAAAAGTTAGCTGCTAAAGCCGATGATCCAAGCAAAGCTTGGACCATGGATGACATCTTGAAGCGCGGAGAAAAAGTTTATGCTGCTAACTGTGCCGCTTGTCATCAGGCTAATGGTAAAGGTGCTGGCCCCATCAAACCTGTTGACGGTGCAGCTGTTGTATTAGATGCTGATAAAAACAAAGAAATTATGGTTCTGTTGAATGGTCAAAATAACGGTGCGATGCCTGCATGGAAGCAGTTAAGTGATACTGATTTGGCCGCTGTGATTACTTACACAAAAAATACTTGGTCAAACAAAACGGGTCAATTGGTACAGCCAGCTGAAGTTTTGGCGGCCCGCAAATAAACATTAGTTTCGAGAAAGTATCAAAATGAGTGCAGTACTAGACCATACTTCCCATGCGCATGACGACCACCACGACCACGGTGCACCAGCTGGTTGGCGTCGTTGGGTTTTTGCAACCAACCACAAAGACATTGGTACTTTGTATCTGTTGTTCAGTTTCGCTATGTTCATGATTGGCGGCGTTTTGGCGTTGGGAATTCGGGCGGAATTATTTCAACCAGGCTTGCAAATGATCAATCCTGAGTTGTTTAACCAGCTTACAACGATGCACGGCATCATCATGGTGTTTGGTGCCATCATGCCGGGTTTTGTGGGTTTTGCAAACTGGATGATTCCTTTGCAAATTGGCGCGGCAGATATGGCCTTTGCACGTATGAATAACTTCAGTTTCTGGTTGATGATTCCAGCAGCTTTGATGGTCGTGAGCTCATTCTTCGTTCCTGGTGGTGCGCCTGCAACAGGATGGACTTTGTATGCGCCATTGACGCTGCAAATGGGCCCATCTATGGACACAAGTATTTTTGCTTTGCATTTGTTGGGTGCTAGCTCGATCATGGGATCCATCAACATTATTGTGACTGTGTTGAACATGCGTGCTCCTGGCATGACCTT
>CANKRG010000082.1 GCA_947485165.1 Comamonadaceae bacterium | reverse complement strand
CTGCTGGCCAACACGCTGGCGACCGTTTTTGCGCTGTACGTGCTGATTGAGACGCTGGGTCCCATCAGCGGCGCGCATTTCAACCCGTTGGTGACTTTGGTGCTGGCTTGGGGTGACTATTCTAAAAAATATCCAGAATTACAAAAAACAGGCTCAAATAGCACTCTAGCCGGCGTATTTATTGCCTATACTGCTATTTTATTTATAGCATTTCAACTACTTGGCGCAGTCACGGGTGCTTGGCTCGCCAACGCCATGTTTGAGCTACCTGTGCTGCAAACCAGCGCCCATCTGCGCGGCGGCTACGGGCAGTGGCTGGCTGAAGCGGTCGCCACAGCGGGTTTGATCGTCGTGATCTTGCGCTCGGGTGCTGCCAACGTCAACGCCAAAGCCAGCGCGCTGGTCGCTTGCTACATAGGCGCGGCCTATTGGTTCACCGCCAGCACCTCGTTTGCCAACCCTGCCGCCGTCATGGGGCGCATGTTCAGCGACAGCTTTGCGGGGATTGCGCCGGCCAGCGCGTTGGGTTTTGTTATCGCCCAAACGCTGGGGGCGGTCGCTGGCCTTGCCATCGCCCAGGGCCTGAACCAGAAAAATATCCCGTCAAATCAACCACTTAGTTAAAATTGCAAAGAGATAATCATGTCCATATTTATGCCTATAACCATCTACCACAACCCCAACTGCGGCACCTCACGCAACGTGCTGGCGCTGATTCGCAACTCGGGCGTTGAGCCCGAAGTCGTCGAGTACCTGAAAACTCCACCCGGCCGCGACAAGCTGCTTGAACTGGTCGCCCAGCTCGGCATCCCCGTGCGCGAACTGCTGCGTCAAAAAGATACGCCGTATGACGAACTGCAGCTGGACAACCCCACTTTGAGCAACGACGCGCTGATAGATGCCATGGTCGCACACCCGATATTGATGAACCGCCCCATCGTCGTCACGCCTTTGGGCGCGCGGTTATGCCGTCCTTCGGAAGCCGTGCTGGACATCTTGCCGCAAGCGCAGCAAGGGGCTTTTAACAAAGAGGATGGCGAGCAGATCGTCAACCCGCAGGGAGAACGCGTTGCCAAAGCTTGATATGAGCGATTTGCCCAATATTGACGCGGCCCTGTTTGCCGTGCCCGCACAAGCGCAGTTGCAGGCAAACCCTGTGTCCAGCCACCCGCCGCGCATTTTGCTGCTCTACGGCTCGCTGCGGGAGCGGTCATTCAGCCGCTTGCTGAGTGAAGAAGCGGCTCGCTTGCTCACAGCCATGGGTGCCGAGACGCGCACCTTCGACCCACACGGTTTGCCGCTGGCCGATGATGTGCCGGAGACCCACCCCAAGGTCCAAGAGTTGCGCCAACTGGCCCAGTGGTCTGAAGGCATGGTCTGGTGCTCGCCCGAGCGGCATGGTGCCATGACCGGCATCATGAAAACCCAGATCGACTGGATTCCGCTCACGCAAGGGGCGGTGCGCCCGACCCAAGGCAAAACGCTGGCGCTGATGCAGGTCTGCGGCGGTTCGCAGTCGTTCAACGCTGTCAACCAATTGCGCGTTTTAGGACGCTGGATGCGCATGTTGACCATCCCCAACCAATCCTCCGTCGCCAAGGCGTTTTTGGAGTTTGACGACGCAGGGCGTATGAAACCATCGGCCTACTACGACCGGGTGGTGGACGTGATGGAAGAACTGGTCAAGTTCACCCTGCTCACCCGCGATGCATCTCCGTATTTGGTCGACCGCTACAGTGAGCGCAAGGAAAGCGCTCAAGAATTGATGAAACGGATGAATCAAAACGCTATTTAATTCATAGCTACTTTAGCAATAAACACGCCGGTTATAGTCATTTCTAACCATATTATGGTACAGTCAAAGCAGGTTCACTTCTCAAATCAAATCAAATCAAATCAAATCAAATCAAATCAAATCAAATGGATTTGGACTGGACTTTGTCGCGACATTGGGGCATGCTTGTATGCAGGAGGGCTCAAACCCATGAAGCCAGATGCTCTAAGCCACCGTTCGGTGGAAATTGAACTCAAACTGGCGCTGCCCACATCACATCCGGCCAGTTTGGCAAAACGATTGGCCCAAACGCCTGCTTTGGCGCGCCGCAAGGCGACGCACCAGCATTTGCACAACGTCTATTACGACACACCTGAACAGATCTTGCGCCAGCAGCGTGTCGCCTTGCGCATCCGGCGCATCGGTAGCGAGGACAAGCCGCAGTGGTTGCAAACCCTGAAGATGGGCGGCAGTAACGACTCGGCTTTGAGCCAGCGGGGCGAATGGGAAGCCCCCGTACCCAGCGCCGAGCTGGATGTGGCTACCCTTGAAAGCACACCGTGGTCGGGCATTGATCCAGACGGCACCGTTTTTCAGGCATTGGCGCCGTGCTTTGTGACAAGCTTTGAACGCACTAGCTGGTTGGTACGCAGGCGCGGCGGCAGCGTGGTCGAGGTGGCGCTGGATATCGGTCAGATTGTGGCCGGCGACAAGCAGACCCCAATTTACGAACTGGAATTTGAGCTGAAAGCGGGCCAGCCAGCTGCGCTTTTCGAACTTGCACTGCAAATTGCACAGACTATCGCGGTGCTGCCGTTGACCATCAGCAAATCAGGGCGCGGCTATGCCTTGGCACAGGATGACTTGGACACGCCGCTGCGCGCCCAGCCTCCCAAGCTGTCTTCCAAACTGCCATTGTCTGAGACCGCAAGACGCGTGCTGCGTGAAGTGTTCTGCCAGTTCACCACCAACCTGAACGCGCTGCGCAACTCGGACGACCCTGAAGTGGTGCACCAAGCCCGGGTCGGTTGGCGACGCTTCCGAAGTGCATTGCGGCTATTTAAGCCTGTCTTTGCGGGGGGTGAGTTGCCATCTTGGCAGGCACCGAAGGTGATGCTGAGCTTCTTAGGTGAACTGCGTGACTTGGATGTCGCCCGCATCGACACGCTCCCGCCTCTGGCGGATGTCTATTCGGCAGGGGACGAGTATCGCGCAGAAGCTTGGCGGTCTATGAATCAGTCTCTGATACATGCAGCACAGCTGCAGCGCAAAGCAGTTCGGTACGCGCTACAGGATCCAGCAGTTGGTGCGAGCTTGCTGGAGATCACCCACTGGCTGGAAGACGCGCCCGCATTGTCAGCGCTGAAGGAGGCAGGAATGAAGCCAGATAAAAAGCTGCGCCCGTGGGCTAAGCGCCGCATAACAAAACTGCATAAACAGTTCAAACTCGCCCTGAAGGACGCCAACACCTCGACTGCCACCGATGACGTCAACGTTCAGCACCAAGCGCGCATCCAGGCCAAGCAAATGCGCTACGGTATCGAAGCACTTGAATCCCTTTTACCGAAAAAGAGTGCGCAACACTGGCTGGATCAAGCTACCGGTATGCAAACGCGTATTGGAGCCACACGTGACCTTGTGCAAGCTGTCGCACTTGTCGCCAGACTGGAAGTTGACCGTGAACTGGTGGGGTTTTTACGCGGCGTCGCGGTTGGACGAATCAAGCCGCGATAAACACTAAAAGTTTGTCAGACGGCTCTGCAAGCGTACACGTTGTAAGGCAAAGAATTCGAGAATGCCCGCGATAAGGCAGGTGAAAATGACAGTCCCACGAAAGAATGAAAATTTGTGCAACATGGTGTCGGCGCTTAAGAATTGGAAATGATTTATTTGCGACAATAGCCCCCTTATGTGACAGCTTCATGTCAAAGCGATTGTCTACGTAAACCTGTGCAAAACAACGACGCACGTACGCTCTGCTGTTGCACTTTCTTCGACTGCGCGTGTATGCTCTGCGATCATGCTGCCTCCTCTACCTGAACTAACCACACTGGAACGCATCATCGAATTGGGTGCTGGCAAGCTGGAAACACGCGTTGCCTGTGAAGTCAAGATGCCCCAGGGTGACTCCTACCCGGTACATGTCATCGCATTGGGCAACCCCGACCCCAAAGTACCCGCTGTAGGTTACTTCGGCGGGGTGCATGGGCTGGAGCGTATTGGTGCTGGCGTGGTGATTGCCTACCTGCAAAGTCTGGTCATGCGGCTGCAATGGGACAGCACCCTGCATAAGCAGCTTGAATCAGTCCGTCTGGTGTTCATGCCCATCGTCAACCCTGGCGGCATGGCGTTGGGTACACGCGCCAACCCGAATGGCGTGGACCTGATGCGCAACTCGCCGGTAGAGGCACGCGACTCGGTGCCCTTTCTGATCGGCGGACAACGTATCAGCGCTGGTTTGCCTTGGTATCGCGGTGCCAAGTCCAATGCCATGGAGATTGAAAATCAGGCGGTGTGTGAGGTGGTGGAAACCGAGCTGCTAAGCCGTGATTTCAGCGTGTCGGTGGATTGTCATTCGGGCTTTGGCTCCCGGGATCGCATTTGGTTTCCGTACGCGCACAGGCGTGCGCCCATCGCGCATTTGGCGGAGATGCATGCACTGAAGAGCATTTTTGTGCAGACCAACAGCCACCACCGCTACATCATAGAACCCCAAAGCATGCAGTATCTGGCACACGGCGACCTGTGGGACCATTTATACATGCAATCCTGCGCTCAGGAGCAACGCCTATTTTTGCCGCTCACCCTGGAAATGGGTTCCTGGTTATGGGTGAAGAAAAACCCGCGCCAGTTGTTCACGCGACACGGCATTTTCAATCCCTTGATTGAGCATCGGCAGCAACGGGTGCTACGCCAGCACCAGTTGCTGCTGGACTTTTTGTCGCGGGCGGCCTGCGGACACGCACTATGGCTGCCAAAGCCTGACACCCGTGCCAGCCACCATGTGCAGGCACTGCAAGACTGGTACTGACACCCCATGCAAACCTGGCTACTACTTCGCGGTCTGACACGGGAAAGCCGGCACTGGGGGGATTTTCTCGGGCAGTTTCAGCAGGCGCTGCCTGATGCGCAGATCATGGCGCTGGATCTACCCGGCAATGGCCACCTGAATCAGCAGCGCAGCCCGCTGCGAATTCAAGATATGGTGGCAGACTGCCGCGAACAGCTCGTGTCCCGCAACATCGCCCCGCCCTACAAGATTCTGGCCATGTCCATGGGTGCCATGGTTGCGGTGGCATGGTCAGACATGTACCCACGGGAGGTGACTGCTCAGGTGCTCATCAATACCAGCATGCGGCCATTTAGTCCGTTTTACCATCGCTTACTGCCTGCAAATTACGCCCTGTTGTTGCAACTGAGTCTGATGGGAGCTACGCCTGAGGCTTGGGAACGCGCCGTGCTACGACTCACAAGCAACCACACACATGACGATGTACTGCCGCATTGGCTGGCATTGCGACATGAAAACCCCGTCTCACGCAGCAACACAGTAAGACAACTTATTGCAGCTGCACGCTTTCAAGCACCTCAAGCTAAACCAATGGTTCCCACATTGTTGTTAGCAAGTGAACAAGATCACGTGGTCTCAGTCAATTGCTCCAAAACATTGTCAAGGCATTGGCAATGCGATCTGCGTGTCCACAGCAGCGCCGGGCATGACCTGCCTTTGGACGACGGACCTTGGGTAGCGGCGCGGGTGCGCGTTTGGCTGCCGAAGGGCTTTGAAAATGAACGTGGCTTGCAATGAACGTGAACAGTATCTTTTAGCTCAGCAAGTTGTATTCACCACCACGCTCAAGCGCGCGTTTGTAGCCCGCTCTGTCGTGAATACGCTTTAGAAAAGCCATGATTTTTGGGTGATTTTCACCCAATCCACCACGCGCTGCTGCGGCTTCGAGCGGGAAGCTCATTTGGATATCTGCACCTGTTAAGCGTCCACCAGCTAGCCAAGTAGATTTTTCTAGCTCAGATTCAACATAGTCCAAATGCGCTTTGATTTGCGGGTCAATAAAGCTTGCCTTGGTTTTTTTAGAAATGGCTTTCGCAATCGGCTTGGCAAAGAATGGCATGGGCGCTTTTTCAATGTGGTCAAACACCAGCTTCATCAACAGCGGCGACATGGCCGAACCTTCCGCAAAATGCAACCAGTAGGTGTAACGCAAGCGCGTCGGAGTCCCAATTACTGGGGCGAACTTGCTCTCAACATCATAGCGGTCAATCAAATACTCGATGATCGCGCCCGATTCAGCAATCGTGAGATCACCATCGGTGATGACGGGTGATTTACCCAACGGATGCACTTTCAAAAGTGATTTGGGCGCGAGCATCGTTTTGGAGTCACGCTGGTAGCGTTTGATTTCATAGTCCACACCCAGCTCTTCTAAAAGCCAAATAACACGCTGTGAGCGTGAGTTGTTGAGGTGGTGGACAATGATCATACTTCCCAAGTTCCCATGATAAATATCTAAGTTTTTAACGTATCCGCGATCCGCTGTGCGCAATTTTTCGCCTGCGCGGCGTCTTGCGCTTCCACCATCACGCGAACCAAGGGCTCGGTGCCGCTGGCACGAATCAGCACACGGCCAGTGTTGCCCAACTCGGCTTCTACAGCGTGTGTTGCAGCAGCTAACTGGGGTAGTTTTTGCAATTCCTCCCACGTTTGGCCAGACTGCAGGCGCACATTGATCAAAGTTTGCGGAAACAGTGTGACGTCACGTAGCAATTCAGCCATCGTTTTACCGCTTCGCACGCAGGCTTGCAGCACCTGCAGCGCGCTGACAATGCCATCACCGGTGGTGTGTTTGTCCAGCGCCAGCAAGTGACCAGAGCCCTCGCCTCCTAAAATCCAGCCCCGCTTGTCGAGTTCTTCGAGCACGTAGCGGTCGCCCACCTTGGCGCGAACAAACGCCACGCCTTTGGCTTTCAGGGCCAGTTCTACAGCTAAATTGGTCATCAGCGTGCCGACAGCACCCGGCACATGCTCGTCTCGCTCCAAGCGCTCTGCCACCATCAGATACAGCACCTCGTCGCCATTAAACAGCCGCCCATTGGCATCGACAAACTGCAACCGATCTGCATCACCATCTAGTGCGATACCGTAGTCGGCTTGGTGCAACTTCACAGCGGCAATCAGCGCTTCAGGGTGGGTGGCACCCACTTCATGGTTGATGTTGAAGCCGTCGGGTACGCAACCGATGGAAATGACTTCTGCGCCCAACTCGTGGAAAACCTTAGGTGCAACTTGGTAAGCCGCGCCGTGTGCGCCGTCAACAACAATTTTCAAACCCTTGAGGGTCAAGTCATTGGCAAAGGTGCTTTTGCAAAACTCAATGTACCGGCCTGCTGCGTCGTCCAAACGTCTGGCTTTGCCCAAAGCTGCCGAATCCACCCAATTTGGCGGCTCTTCCAAAGCTGCTTCAACGGCTAGCTCCCATGCATCGTCTAGTTTGGTGCCTTTGGCACTGAAAAATTTGATGCCGTTGTCGGCAAATGCGTTGTGGCTGGCGCTGATGACGACGCCTAGGCTAGCTCGCTGTGCACGCGTCAAATACGCTACGGCGGGTGTAGGAATCGGGCCGAGCAGCACCACGTCAACACCGGCAGAATTGAAACCAGATTCCAATGCGCTTTCCAGCATGTAGCCAGAGATGCGTGTGTCTTTACCAATCAGTACGGTGGGTCGTGCCTCAGATTGCTTCAGTACGCGACCCACCGCATGCGCGAGTTTGAGCACAAAATCAGGTGTGATGGGGTGCTGCCCTACCGCGCCGCGAATGCCGTCTGTGCCGAAGTATTTTCTTGTCATGGTGTTAATGTTCTCCTCGAGAAT
>CANKRG010000081.1 GCA_947485165.1 Comamonadaceae bacterium | reverse complement strand
TTAGAAGATTTGTTATATACCCAAGGCTTCGGCACGCGGCGCGTTTGTGCGGGCTTGCTTGAAAAGGGCTTGGTGCAGGTTTATGCGCATGAAAATGCCTCTGAAATTGATGGAAATTCGGCTTTAGACGGCGTATTTACCGCCTCAAAAGCTACTGAATGTATAGCGGAAGGTTTGCGCTTTAAAGTGCAGGGCGAGGCTTGGGAATACCATGAACATGCATACGTATTGTTCAACAAACCCACGGGTAGCGAGTGTTCGCAAAAGCCATCCATGCACCCCAGCATTTACACATTTTTGCCGTCTCCGTTGCGTTTGCGGCCACAAAAAAGTGCGATTCAGGGCGTGCAAGCGGTGGGACGGCTGGACCAAGACACGACTGGCATGCTGCTGATGAGTGACGATGGCCAGTTCATCCACCGCATGAGTTCACCGAAAAAGCACGTTTCTAAGGTGTACGAGGTGACGACCAAGCACCCGCTGGACGACAAGCAGCTGCAAAAACTGCTCAACGGCGTCGTTTTGGACGATGACCCGAAACCTGTGAAAGCGGCAGCGGCTGAAATCGTCTCTGAATTTCACCTCAAATTGACGCTGACAGAGGGTAAGTACCACCAGGTGAAACGTATGCTGGCAGCGGTGAGCAACCGTGTGGAAGGGCTGCATAGATCTCAAATTGGCGGTTTGAAGCTGCCGGATGATTTGCTGCCAGGCCAATGGCGCTGGCTGTCTGAGGCGGATATGGCGTTGATGCTTAGGCCCACGACATCACCTTCACATGCTGCTTCAAGCTCTGCAAGCAAGGCCGAATAATGCAAAATTTACTTAAAACGGTGGCTGTTTGCGGGGTTTTGATCACTGCAGCGTTGTCCGCTTATGCTCAAAAAAGTGTTTATTTAGAAGAGTTTACAACAACAGAAGTCGCCGCCATGGTGAAAAATTCGCCCTCAGTCGTGATCATTCCTGTAGGCGGCACCGAGCAAAACGGCCCGCACATGACGATGGGTAAACACAATACCCGCGTGAAGGTGTTGGCGGGCAAGATAGCGCAACAGCTTAGCGCTGCGCATATCCCAACGCTCGTGGCTCCCGTCGTGAGTTATGTGCCGGAAGGTGGCATCAACCCGCCGACCGAGCACATGAAATGGGCGGGTACGGTGTCCATTTCAGAGGAGACCTTCAAAAGCATGCTTTTATCGGCCGCGCGAAGTTTTAGGCAGCATGGGTTTACCGATGTGGTGCTGATTGGCGACCACGGCGGTTATCAAACGGCTTTGGCGGCGGTGGAAGCGACGTTTAACAAGGAAAAATCAAAAACCAGGGCGCATTACATCGCCGACTATTACCGCGCCACGGCGTCAACGCAATCCGGTTATATGGCTGCTTTACGTGCCAAAGGGCTGAGCGACTATGACATCGGCACGCATGCGGGATCTGCGGATACGTCCTTGCAAATGGCGGTTGACGCTGGCTCGGTGAAAGTAGACAAGTTCGCCGAAGCGGCAAAATCTGGCAGAGACGGTGGCACCTTAGGTGACCCACGTGCTGCCAGCGCGGCATTGGGTCAAATTGGACTAGATGCTACGGTTAAAATGAGCGTTTTAGCAATACAAAAAGCGATCTTGAAATGACCACGAGTGTGACAACAGTAAAAAAGTTAGTGGCAGCAGCGGCGAGCGTTTTAGCGGGCAGTGCCATGGTGGGTGCTTGGGCGGTAGCGCAAACCACACCCGCTCCTAAAAAAGAGGCTAATTCTTCTGTAGCTGGCGTATCTGTTTCTTATTCTGCTATCAATACAGTAGCTGGCATGCCGCCAGTTGTTGATCCTAAAAATCTCTACAGTGAAACTGTCACCGGCAAAATGAGCGCAGCTGTCGATGGCGTCTTGGAGCGTGTGTATGTGCCGAATCGCGGTGCCAACACCGTCTCTGTGATTGACCCGAACACCTTGAAAGTCGTCGATACCTTTGGCGTGGGCATTCACCCGCAGCACGTTGTGCCGTCGTGGGATTTAGGCACGCTGTGGGTGGCAAACAATGCCGAAGGCCGCACCGATGGCAGCTTGACGCCGATCAACCCGAAAACCGGTAAACCTGGTAAATCTATCCCTGTGGATGACCCGTACAACCTATACTGGTCGCCTGATGGCAAACACGCCATCGTGGTAGCAGAAGCCTACAAACGCCTAGATTTCCGTGATCCCAAGACCCTGGCGATGCAATTCACCATACCTACGCCATTGTGCGCCGGTATCAACCACGCGGATTTTTCAATTGATGGAAAATTTGCAATTTTTACTTGTGAATTCAATGGCTCCATCACCAAAATTGACTTGGTGAACCGCAAAGTTCTTGCAACAGTCAAGCTCAATGCGTATTTTGACCGTCCCAACGCATTGGCTGCCATTGCTAAAGTCAATCCGCAATCGATTAGCGCACTCAGTTCCAAAATGCGTTACATCGCAGACCCCGACAGCCCAGGCTTGCAAATTTGCACCACACCAGGTATGCCGCAAGACGTGAGAATTTCGCCTGATGGGAAGACCTTTTTCATTGCTGACATGATGGTCGACGGTGTGCACGTGGTGGATGGTGAGTCCTTCAAACAGACGGGTTTCATTCCTACGGGTAAGGGCGCTCATGGTATTTACCCTAGCCGCGATGGCAAAAGCTTTTATGTGGCCAACCGCGGCAGCAATAAAATTCGTGGCACACCGAATGGCCCAGGCAGCGTTTCTGTGGTTGATTTTGCAACGCAAAAAGTCACCAAACAATGGAGCATTCCAGGCGGCGGCAGCCCAGACATGGGCAACATCAGCGCGAATGGCAAATACCTGTGGTTGGGTGGCCGTTACGACGACACCGTGTACCGTTTCGACACAGACACAGGTGCAGTAGACAAAATCAAAGTGGGTCGTGAGCCGCATGGTTTGACCGTTTGGCCGCAGCCGGGGCGATATTCCTTAGGCCACACCGGTAATTTGCGATGAATTTGATGCTGAGCTCCTTTTGGAGGGCCGCAGCCTATTGCCTACACCCGCGCGTGATTGCGCTGTCGTTTTTACCGCTCATCATCATGGTCGGTTTGGCGCTGGGTTTGGGGTACTTCTTTTGGGAGCCCGTGTTGGAATGGGTTCGAATCTCACTAGATTCGTATGGTTGGATGACGACATTTTGGACTTGGCTGCAAAACAACGGCATGGGTAGCTTGAAAACGGTTCTGGTCCCTTTGGTCGTGATTTTTGCCATCACGCCCTTGGTGGTCATTTTGTCGTTGATATTGGTCGCCGTGATGATGACGCCAGCCATGGTATCTTTGGTGGCTGAGCGGCGTTTCCCCAATTTGGAGCGTAAAAATGGCGCGTCCTTTGCGGGCTCGGTCACGTGGTCGTTGAGTGCTACTTTGCTGGCAATTATCGTGCTGCTTGTTAGCATTCCGTTGTGGTTTATTCCACCACTCATTTTGATTTTGCCTCCGCTGATTTGGGGATGGCTGACCTATCGCGTCATGAGTTTTGATGTCTTGGCTGCGCATGCAAGCGTTGATGAACGCAAAGCCTTGATGAAAAAGCACCGTAGTCATTTGCTGGTGATCGGCATCATCAGTGGTTATTTGGGCGCTGCGCCTAGCTTGGTGTGGGCGTCAGGCGCTTTGTTTGCGGCTGCTTTTGTGATTTTGGTACCCATAGCCATCTGGATTTATACCCTGGTGTTTGGTTTTGCGTCGCTATGGTTTAGTCATTACTGTTTAGACGCTTTGGCGCAAATGCGGGTTGAGCAAGCGGTTGTTGATGCGGCAAAAGCGGCACAAGCTGACGCCTACAAATCAGCTTCTACATTTGGGAACCAAGCTATACCTGTAATTTCCACAAACCCCACAACTTCCGCATCCACATTGCGAAACGTCGAGTGATTGAATTGATGACTGATACCCCACAAACGCGGCCTAAATTCGGTCTCATCATCATTGGCGACGAAATCATGTCGGGAAAACGCACGGACAAACATTTGCCTAAGGTTATTGAGCTGTTGGCAGAGCGTGGTTTGCAGCTGGACTATGCTGAATACGTAGGCGATTCACCGGAACGCATCACCGCTACTTTGAAGCGTGCTTTTGACTCAGGCGATGTGGTGTTCTCAACCGGTGGCATTGGTGCCACGCCAGATGATCACACGCGGCAGTGCGCTGCCAAAGCGCTGGGCGTCGACCTGGCATTGCACCCGCAAGCCGAGACGCTGATTCGTGAGCGCATGCAAGACACCGCGCGCGACAGCGGCACGGCGTATGAGCCAGCGCATCCTGACAATATTCACCGCTTGAACATGGGCGTGTTCCCCCATGGGGCGCGGATTATTGTGAATCCATACAACAAAATTCCGGGATTCACTTGCGTGGGCAAAACGGGGCAGGGTGCGGTGCATTTCGTGCCGGGCTTTCCTGTGATGGCTTGGCCGATGGTGGCCTCCGTGCTGGATCTGTACTACGTGCATTTGTTCCAAAAATCAGCGTTCGTAGAGAAATCCGTCATCGTTTTCGGATCGATGGAAGCGATGTTGACGCCGCTGATGCTTGAATTAGAAAAGAACCATGCAGGCATCAAAGTGTTCAGTTTGCCGAGTGTCGATCATCCGACCTATGGCCGCCACATTGAACTTGGCGTGAAAGGATCGCCTGAAGACGTGGAAAGGGCTTATCCGGCCATGTTGGCGGGTCTGCACAAGTTTGATACCAAGTTAGGTCCTGAATTGGTGCGTTAAATGTCGTATTGGTTTAATTGCACCAAAATAGTGCAATTTGAAGGCGGTAATTTTTTGTTTTGGTGCAATCGGGTTCAATTTTGAACAAGGAAAACTTGTAAAATCTGTGGTTAATCTGAAAAACGATGTGATTTAGTCGTGTGTTTATTGGTGACGGTGTGAGGTGTTGAATCAACATCAATTTGTGTTGATTGGCACAATTCATGCTTCATTGTTTGTTTTATCAACCCGCCAAATGGCGTTTTAGGAGATTTTGATGGCAAAGACCGTCGCTGACGTGATGAAAATGGTTAAAGACAATGAGGTCAAGTTTGTTGACTTCCGCTTTACCGATACCCGTGGCAAAGAACAGCACGTGACCGTGCCTGTGTCTCATTTTGACGAAGATAAATTCACATCAGGCCATGCGTTTGACGGCTCTTCAATCGCTGGTTGGAAAGGCATTGAAGCCTCTGACATGCAATTGATGCCTGATGCCAACACCGCCAACATCGACCCGTTCTTTGAAGAAGCGACGCTCTTCATGAGCTGTGATGTGGTTGAGCCTGCTGACGGCAAAGCCTACGACCGTGACCCACGCTCTGTGGGCAAGCGGGCTGAAGCTTATTTGAAAGCTTCTGGCTTGGGCGATACCGCGTATTTCGGCCCAGAGCCAGAATTCTTCGTGTTTGACAGCGTTCGTTGGAATACCGACATGTCTGGTTCGTTCTTCAAGATCGACGAATACGAAGCACCATGGAACTCTGGCGCGAAGATGGAAGGCAACAACCACGGCCACCGTCCAACCATCAAAGGCGGCTACTTTCCCGTGCCTCCAGTTGACAGCATGCACGACATGCGCTCTGAAATGTCTTTGATTCTCGAATCTTTGGGCATCCCCGTTGAAGTTCACCACCATGAAGTGGCAGGTCCAGGCCAAAACGAATTGGGCACCAAATTCAGCACATTGACACAGCGCGCTGACTGGACTCAAGTCTTGAAATACGTGGTCCACAACGTGGCTAACGCTTACGGAAAAACCGCGACATTCATGCCAAAGCCCATCGTTGGCGACAATGGCTCTGGCATGCACGTACACCAGTCCATCTGGAAAGACGGCAAAAACTTGTTCGCTGGCGACGGCTATGCAGGTTTGTCAGAATACGCGCTGTTCTACATCGGCGGTATCATCAAGCACGCTCGTGCCTTGAACGCTATCACCAACCCAGGCACCAACAGCTACAAGCGTTTGGTTCCAGGCTACGAAGCACCGGTCAAATTGGCATACTCTGCTAAAAACCGCTCTGCATCGATTCGTATTCCTCACGTGGCAAACCCTAAAGGTCGCCGTGTTGAAGCCCGTTTCCCAGATCCATTGATGAACCCTTACCTCGGCTTCGCAGCCCTGATGATGGCTGGTTTGGATGGCGTGGAAAACAAAATTCACCCGGGCGAAGCAGCTTCCAAAGACTTGTACCATCTGCCACCGGAAGAGGACAAATTGATCCCAACCGTGTGCCACAGCTTGGACCAAGCCTTGGATTGCCTCGACGCAGACCGTTCTTTCCTGACCAAAGGTGGCGTATTTACCGACAGCATGCTCGATGCCTACATCGAGCTTAAAATGGGCGAAGTCACACGCATGCGTATGGCCACTCACCCTGTTGAGTTCGACATGTATTATTCGCTTTAGAGGGAGCAATGCTGACTAAGTCATTGAACTAATTCAGTATTATGTGGACTAAAAAGGACGGTTTATACTGTCCTTTTTGTCTTTTAAGGGCTAACTTGTTCGGTATGCTAGATAATGATGCTATGAAAAAAATCAATTTCGTTGCTTCGATACTGACTGCCAAAGTCGTTGCATTGATGATACTTGGATTGCTAACCTCACAGGTTACAGCGCAATCTGCGCAAGCAGCTTCCATGTTTCGCTGCAATGGCAATACCTATACCAATATGCCAAGTGATATGGTGGGCAAAAGCTGCAAACCCGTTGAAGGCAATCTAACCACTGTGCACGGCACTCGCGTGTTTGGTGTGGAGCCCGTTCGCGTGGCCTCGCTAACACCCAAGGCAACTTCGACAGGTAGCAGTGGCCAACGAACAGACAGCGCTGAGCAGAAAACCCGCGATTCTGATTCACGTGGCATTTTAGAAGCAGAATTGAGAAAAGCTGAGGCTAAACAAGCCGAGCTGCTAAAAGAATACAAGAATGGCGAGCCTGACAGAAACGCTCTTGATATCAAAAATCCACAGCGTTATGTTGACCGCGTTGCTGAGTTGAAGGCCAATATTGCGCGCAATGACAGCGATATTACCGGCATCAAGCGTGAATTGGGACGCAACCAAGGTTCCACCGCTCGCGTCAATTGAAGTCGCTTTGAAGTCGCTCGATTTACTGGCCACCTCGGTTGCAGTGGTTCAACGCTCCGGCATCGTGCTTTTTGCGAATGCTGCATTTGAAGATGCTCTAGGCACGTCGCGACGCATGATTCAAGGCGCACACATCTCGCATTGCTTCACCGAACCCGAGTTGATGGAAGCTGCACTCGCAGGTGCCATTGACAACCAGTTTGCAACCCTGCGTTACGACGCCAAGCTCAAACGTTTGGGTCAAGAACCCGTGCCGGTGCACGTGATTGTGACGCCGACCGAAGCAGCCGGCGATATTCTGGTGGAATTGCTCCCCATCGAGCAGCAAACCAAACAAGACCGTGAAGAGCGTTCGCAAGAGCAGGCGCAGGCCAACAAAGAGCTGATCCGCAACCTCGCGCATGAAATCAAAAATCCCTTGGGCGGCATTCGAGGCGCAGCGCAGCTTTTAGAGATGGAAATTGCTGACAAAAGCTTGCATGAATACACGCAAGTCATCATCCATGAGGCGGATCGCTTGCAGTCCTTGGTGGATAGGCTGCTGGCCCCGCACCGCAAGCCGCATGTGGTGGGCGATGTGAATATCCATGAGGTCTGCGAGCGTGTTCGCTCCTTGGTGTTGGCAGAGTTTCCAACCGGTTTGAGCATCAAACGCCAGTACGATATTTCTATTCCCGAGTTCAGAGGCGACCGTGAGCAGCTGATTCAAGCCTTGCTCAACATCGTCCACAATGCGAGTTACGCTCTAGAAAGCCAGATTCAGACGGCAACAGCTGAAATCGTGCTGCAAACACGCATTGCCAGGCAGGTTACATTTGG
>CANKRG010000080.1 GCA_947485165.1 Comamonadaceae bacterium | reverse complement strand
GGTGGCAGGGCAATACCAACCCCGCACCCGCATGGACGAGGGGGCTTTGTACGAGCTGGCCGAATCCATCAAGGTGCAAGGCATCATGCAACCGATACTTGTCCGCCGCTTGAGCGACGAACAAGCCCGGTTGCATCGCAATAAGGAGCAGCAGAGCGGTCGCTCTGCTGAGGCTTCTTTTACAAACGGATCTGTCCGCGAGGTATACGAAATCATCGCCGGTGAGCGCCGCTTCCGGGCGGCCAAACTGGCGGGCTTAGACAGCGTGCCGGTGCTGGTGCGTGACGTGCCCGACGAGGCTGCCGCCGCCATGTCGCTGATCGAAAACATCCAGCGCGAAGACCTCAACCCGCTGGAAGAAGCGCAAGGTTTGCAGCGTTTGGTGAAAGAATTCTCTCTGACCCACGAACAAGCCGCCCAAGCCGTGGGCCGCTCTCGCGCCGCCGCCAGCAATTTGATGCGGCTTTTGAACCTGGCCGATCCTGTGCAAACCATGCTGATGGCCGGTGATTTGGACATGGGCCACGCCCGTGCCCTGTTGTCGCTTGACCGCGCCACCCAGATCACCGCAGCCAGCCAAATCAGCGCCAAAAAAATGTCGGTGCGTGAGGCGGAAAGCCTGGTCAAAAAACTCAGCGCCGAGTTCAACCTGGTCGCGACAAAGCCGAAAAAAGAGAAATCCCGCGACCTGAAACGTGTCGAAGAAGAGCTGTCAGACCTGCTCACCGCCCAAGTCGAGATCCGCGTCAAAAAGCGTGTGAAACGCCATGGCAAGTTTGAGGAAATCGGCGAGTTGAGCGTTCAGTTTGGCTCTATGGACGAGTTGAACGGGTTGATTGACCGCTTGCGGGGAAAAGAGTAAGGTCAGTTTCCGCATTCAACGCAGCGCCACCATCAAAGCGCCAAGACACCGCCAGCGTCAACGATTCGCCCTTTTGAAGAAGCTGCAAACCGGGCTGGTTGGGCAGGTGAAAGGCGTCAATCGGGTGGCTGACGGACTCTAGGCAAAAGTGGTCGCCCGTGGCTTTGCGGAAAATCAAGAGGTAGTTTGGTGAAACGGAGTGAGTGCTAACTTCTGCGCCAACCGTTGACTGGCTTAATGTTAGTTTTAATTCTTGATCCGGCCAAGTCACACGCGCTGTGCCATCCCAGCCGGTTAGGCAGTTGTCGATCAACGATCCTGCGGCAGAAATACCCGTGTTTAAATCCCAACTTGGCAGGAAATCTGTGGTGTGTTCTTTGGGCAAACAATCCGAATGGCTGAGCCAGACACCACCGACCTTGGCTTGCAGGGTGGTCTGTTCATTGCGCGGCAGCCACGGGTGCAAACCCAAACCGTAGGGCAGGGGCGCCTCGCCCAGATGCGTGACAGTCAAGCTTTGCGCCATACCAGCATCAAGCAGTTTGAAGCTTTGAGCGGCGCGGTAGTGGTGTGGGTTGCCGTTGAAGTGCTTGGACTCTAAGCGCATGTCCAGCGCGGCGGCATCCTGCTGTGTCACTTGCCAGGGCTGTTGCCACGCATCGCCATGAATGGGGTAGGGCATGCCGGCGGCATTGGGTGTGATGGCGTGAAACTTGTCGCCATCTTCAGCAACGACAAATCCGCCGCCACTGATGCGGTTGGACCACGGCGCGAGCGGGTAGGAGGCGCGGACGATGCGCAAGGGGTCGCCAGGGTAATCGGCGCCATCCCAAGCTCTGAACAAATCAAAGGGCGCAAAACCGTCGCGTTGGAGCTGCCAAGCCGCCACGGAGCCGCCCATGGCGGGAACCAGCCCCAGTTTGTGCTGGCTCGCAGCGCTTTGATGCTCTAGCCAGACGATCTCGTGGGCAGGTTGCACAAACGGGTTCACCAACTGAAAATCTTGCCCGGGTTCATGATGTTGTCGGGGTCCAGCGCGTGTTTGATGGTGCGCATCATGTTGACCGCACCCAAACCGGTTTCGGTTTTCAGGAAGTCCATTTTGTGCAGCCCCACACCGTGCTCACCGGTGCAGGTGCCTTCCAAGCGCAGCGCGCGTGCCACCAAGGTGTCGTTCAGCGCTTCGGCGGTTTCGCGTTCTTGCGGGTTGTTGGGGTCGATCAAGTAGCCAAAGTGGAAGTTGCCATCGCCCACGTGGCCGACCAAAAAGTAGGGGATGCCGCTGGCATCGGCCTCGGCGACGGATTCGAGCAAGCAATCGGCAAGCCGTGAGATGGGCACGCAGGTGTCGGTCGAGATCACGCGGCAGCCGGGTTTGGACTGCACGCCCGCAAAGTAGGTGTTGTGTCGCGCCGTCCACAGCTTGGTGCGCGCTTCCGGCGTGGTCGCCCAGTCAAATGAGGTGCCACCGTGCTCAGAGGCGATCTCTTGCACCAGCTCGGCTTGCTCTTTCACGCTGTTAGGAGAGCCGTGAAATTCCATCAGCAACATGGGCGATTCTGCTAGGCTGAGCTTGGAATAGGCGTTGACCATGCGCACGGAGTTGACGTCAATCAACTCGACCCGCGCAATCGGGATGCCCATTTGGATGATTTGAATCGTGGTGCGCACCGCAGCCTCAATGCTGGAGAAAGAGCAGACAGCGGCAGAAATCGCCTCAGGCAAAGGATAGAGCCGCAGCGTGATTTCTGTCATCACGCCCAGCGTGCCTTCAGAGCCAACCATCAGCCGCGTCAAATCGTAGCCAGCGGACGATTTTTTAGCGCGTGTGCCGGTGCGAATCACCTCGCCGCTGGCGGTGACGATTTCCAGCGCCAGCACGTTTTCGCGCATGGTGCCATAGCGCACCGCGTTGGTGCCGCTGGCGCGGGTGGCGCACATGCCACCAATCGAGGCGTCGGCGCCCGGGTCTATCGGGAAAAACAAGCCTTCGGATTTAACCGCTTCGTTGACGGCTTTGCGCGTCACGCCGGGTTGTACCGTTACGGTCAAATCTTCAGCGTTGACGCGCAGCACGTGGTTCATGCGGCTCACGTCAATGCTGATACCGCCTTGTATCGCCAGCAAATGGCCTTCCAAAGACGAGCCAACGCCAAAGGGAATGACGGGTGTTTTGTACTGCGCGGCGAGTTTGACGGCTGCGGCCACATCGGCCGTGCTTTCCGCAAACACCACCGCGCTAGGTGGTGGCACGGTGAAGGAGGATTCATCTTTGCCATGGTGTTCGCGCACGGCAAGTGCCGTGGAACAGCGTTCGCCAAAGCGTTCCTTGAGGGCGTCAATCAGCGCGGGTGGTGTGATGCGTTGAACAACGGCTGGTAATACGTGAGAGGCATGTGTGGGCGCGTTCATACTGTTCCTTTTATGACAAGATGGCCATGGTGATGCGCGAGACGCAGCACATTTCGCCCGCGTCGTTGCGCATGTCGATTTGCCACACCTGCGTGGTGCGACCAATATGGATGGGGTAGGTGATGCCGGTGACCCAGCCGGCTTTCACGCCTTTGAGGTGGTTGGCATTGATGTCTAAGCCCACAGCTTTGTGTCCTTCAGGCGCGGCATACATCGCGCCGCATGAGCCCAGTGTTTCAGCCAACACCACAGACACACCACCGTGCAACAAACCATAAGGTTGTTGTGTACGCTTGTCCACGGGCACACGGGCGCGGATGAAGTCGTCACCCACTTCTAAAAACGCCATCCCCAAGCGGTCAACCGCCGTGTCAATATGGGCTTTAGTCAAGATGTCGACGGAGACAAGTTTTTTCCAAATAGTCATAGGTTTAAAAAGTCGAAAGGGCAGCTAGGCATTTGTACAGACATCAGTATAAACACAAGCAAAAAAAAGCCCACATTGCTGTGGGCTTTAAAAACCGAGAAGATCGGTTCGGAAGACTAAAAAATTAGCGGCTGTACGCTGTTTCGCCGTGAGACGTGATGTCCAAGCCTTCGCGTTCTTCTTCTTCAGGGACGCGCAAACCGATCACCAAGTCAACCAGCTTGTAGGCAACGAAGGCCACCACGCCAGACCACACCAAGGTGGTCAACACGCCTTGCAGCTGAATCCACACTTGGCCAGTGATGGAGTAGTCAGGGTTGACCTTGTTCGCCACGTAGTCGTAAATGCCGGTGCCACCCAAGGAAGGCGCCGCAAACACGCCCGTCAGCAACGCACCCAAGATACCACCGACACCGTGCACGCCGAACACGTCGAGCGAGTCATCCGCACCGAGCAATTTCTTGAGACCATTGACGCCCCAGAGGCATAAGAAGCCAGCCAGCAAGCCGATCACAATCGCACCCATGGGGCCGACAAAGCCGCAAGCCGGTGTGATGGCAACCAGGCCAGAGACCGCGCCAGAGGCTGCGCCCAACATAGAGGCCTTGCCTTTAGCCATGGCTTCACCGGTGATCCAAGCCAAGGTCGCAGCAGCAGCCGCCACCAAGGTGTTGATAAAGGCCAGAGCAGCGGTACCGTTGGCTTCTAAGTTGGAGCCAGCATTGAAACCAAACCAGCCCACCCACAAGAGCGCTGCGCCAACCATGGTCAACGTCAAGCTGTGCGGGGTCATCGACTCTTTGCCGTAACCCACGCGTTTGCCGATCACGTAGGCACCGACCAAGCCGGCCACCGCTGCATTGATGTGCACCACGGTGCCGCCAGCAAAATCAAGCGCGCCTTTGGCCCACAACCAACCTGCAGCTGCCGTGACTTTATCAAGAGAAGCTGCATCAGTGATAGCGTCTGGGCCGTCAAAGTACCACACCATGTGCGCCATAGGCAAGTAGCTGAAGGTGAACCACAACACGCAGAACATCAACACAGCAGAGAACTTGGCGCGCTCAGCGAACGAGCCGACGATCAAACCGCAGGTAATCGCAGCAAACGTCGCTTGGAAAGCCACGAAGATCAACTCAGGAATGACCACGCCTTTGCTGAAAGTCGCAGCGACGGAATCCGGCGTGATGCCTTTGAGGAAGAGCTTGTCGAACGAGCCGAAGAACGGGTTGCCGGCGGTGAAGGCGAGGGTGTAGCCGTAGATGACCCACAGCACAAAGATCAACGCGGTGACGACGAACACTTGCATCAGCACCGACAGCATGTTTTTGCTGCGCACCAAGCCGCCATAGAACAAAGCCAAGCCTGGGATGGTCATCAACAGCACGAGCACGGTTGAAATCGTCATCCAAGCGGTGTCGCCTTTGTTGGGCACAGGTGCTGGTGCTGTCGCTGCCGCTGCAGGAGCCGCAGCCGCTGGTGCCGCTACAGCTGCAGTTGCTTCTGCAGGTTTGGCTGCATCAGCTGGCTTGGTCGCGTCAACAGCAACTGTTGCCGCGACGGGTGCTGCGGCAGTCGCTGCTGGCGCGGCTTGTGCCATCGCAAAGTTGCTGGCCAGCCACAGGCCTATACCTAGACTGAGAGGAAGGAGGTATTTTTTCATAGGAGGTCTCTTTTCTTTGAATGAATGGGTGATGAGAGGCTATTTACAGCGCTTCATTGCCGGTTTCGCCCGTACGAATACGAACCACTTGCTCTAAGTTGTAGACAAAAATCTTGCCGTCACCGATTTTTCCGGTACGGGCAGCGGTTTCAATCGCTTCAATCACTTGGTCCACCAATTCGGTGCTGACGGCCGCTTCGATTTTGACTTTTGGCAAAAAATCGACCACGTATTCCGCGCCGCGGTACAGCTCGGTATGGCCTTTTTGGCGGCCAAATCCTTTAACTTCAGTCACGGTGATGCCTTGTACCCCAATCGCGGAGAGCGCTTCTCGCACTTCGTCCAACTTAAAGGGCTTGATGATGGCGGTTACAAGTTTCATGGGTTCTCCTTTATCAAAATGATGAATTAATTAAGCAGATTTCGTGCCAATCTAATGCGTCTGTGGCGATAAAAGACGAATTCAGGGCTTGTGTTGAAGCTTAAAACACGCTACGCTACAAGCTGTATAAAATAACAGCTGTAATAATAAGCAGTTATTTTTAACAAATTACTTCTCGTTCTCGTCAGTCAATAGTCATGCTTGATGCGCTAAATTTATCAATGCACCAAACTAGGGAGAAAATCATGACAGGTTTCGCAATGGTGCAAAGTCGCGCTGTTTTGGGGCTGGATGCACCTTCAGTCACCGTGGAGGTGCATTTGGCCAACGGTCTGCCCAGCTTCACACTCGTCGGTTTGGCTGAGACCGAGGTGAAAGAGGCGCGTGAACGGGTGCGCTCCGCACTGCAAAACTCAGGCTTAGATTTTCCCAGCAACAAGCGCATCACGGTCAATTTAGCGCCCGCAGATTTGCCCAAAGACTCTGGGCGTTTCGATTTACCCATCGCATTGGGCATTTTGGCCGCCAGTGGGCAAATAGAAGCGAGCAAACTGACGGACTATGAATTTGCCGGCGAATTGTCCTTGGGTGGCGAGTTGCGACCCGTGCGCGGCGCTTTGGCGATGAGTTTGGCGCTGCGGAAAATGGCCATTTGCCCCAAATTGGTGCTTCCCGAAGCCAGCGCCGCCGAAGCCGCCCTGGTTCCCGACGCCAGGGTGTATCGCGCCAAGCACTTATTAGACGTCGTCGCGCAGTTTGTCCGCGAGCCCAGCTTAAAACCCGTGGAGGGCTGGAGCCAAGCGCTGGCCGAGCCCATCAGCGCCGAAGCCAATGTGTCTAAATATTTGGACTTTCTAGATGTCAAAGGACAAGCCGGTGCGAAACGCGCCCTGGAAATAGCTGCAGCGGGCGGCCACAGCGTCTTGCTGGTGGGTCCACCGGGCTCGGGCAAATCCATGCTGGCGCAGCGGTTTGCGGGGCTCTTGCCGCCCATGAACACGGACGAAGCCTTAGAAAGCGCCGCGATTGCCTCTTTGGCTGGGCGCTTCTTAATAGAGAGTTGGGCACAACGTCCGACCCGAAGCCCGCACCATTCAGCCAGCGCCGTGGCCTTGGTGGGTGGTGGTTCACCACCGCGCCCGGGTGAAATTTCACTCGCGCACAATGGTGTTTTGTTTTTAGACGAATTGCCTGAGCTACCCAGAGCCGCCCTTGAAGCCCTGCGCGAACCACTAGAAACGGGTCAAATCACCATTTCCAGAGCGGCGCGCAGAGCCGATTTCCCCGCCCGTTTCCAGTTGATGGCGGCGATGAATCCTTGTCCCTGCGGTTACTTGGGCGCCGTCATCGGTAGCACGCCGCGCTCTTGCCGCTGCTCGCCCGACCAAGTCTCGCGCTACCAAGGCAAGCTCAGCGGCCCTTTGCTGGATAGGATAGATTTGCACATCGACGTGCCCACTTTGCCCGCAGCCGAACTCATCAACGCCCCCGCTGGCGAATCGACCCAAAGCATACGCGAGCGCTGCATTGCCGCCAGAAATCGCAGCTTGGCACGTCAAAAAAAGCCCAACCACGCCCTGCAAGGCGTAGAAATCGACACCCATGTGCTGCTCGACGATGGCGCCACCAAGTTCTTGAACGTCGCCGCCGCCCGCCTAGGTTGGTCCGCCCGCGCCACGCACCGCACCTTGAAAGTAGCCAGGACGATTGCTGACTTGGCCGGCTCAGAGTTCACCCAAGTCACCCACGTGGCAGAAGCCATGCAATACCGGCGTGCGCTGCGAAGTGCCATGTAAAAATTCCCCTTCCGCATGAAGGGGTGGCGCGTAGCGACGGGGTAGCTGGTATTTGCTATATATTTTATAGCTGTTTAAGTAATAAATACGGTGGCTATATGCGTATTTAAGCCTCTATAATCACTATTATTTTGATAGCAATGGTAATCCGACGTAGTTTTCCGCCAGCACCGTAGATGCCGCCTGCGAATTGACCAAATATTCCAGCTCCGCCTCTTGCATGCGCTGGCCAAACGCGCCGGTGTCGGGGAATCTGTGCATCAACGAGGTGAGCCACCATGAAAAGCGCTCGGCTTTCCAGATGCGGGCCAGGGCGCGCTGCGAATAAGTGTCAATGCCCGCCGCGCTTTTCACACCGTCTTTGCCGTAAAACTCAATCAGTGCGCTAGACAGATATTTCACGTCACTGGCGGCTAAATTCAAGCCTTTCGCTCCCGTAGGCGGCACGATGTGGGCAGCGTCACCGGCTAAGAACAGGCTGCCAAAGCGCATGGGCTCGGCCACAAAGCTGCGCAGCGGGGCGATGCTTTTTTCGATGGATGGGCCGGTGATGATTTGCTCGGCCAGCTCAGGGTCAAGCCGCAGGCGCAGCTCATCCCAAAAGCGCTGGTCGCTC
>CANKRG010000079.1 GCA_947485165.1 Comamonadaceae bacterium | reverse complement strand
TCGTCGATGAAGTCAATCCGCTCGCCCTCGCCCTTGCCCTCGTTTTTCAGCAGGGTAAAGCGCGGTTGCGTGAAAAAGCCACTGAAAGAGTCGACCTTCAGGTCCAGCAGCGTGCCCTCGTAGACATCGCCAAACCGGTTCAGCTTGACGTTGCCTTGCGCCCTGGCTTTGTCGGTCAAACTGTTGTACTCAATTTTGTCGGCTTTGATGACGGTGCCCGCGCGGCGCAGTTCAGCGTTGCCTTCTATCTGGGTGTCAATGGCAGGGCGGCCGGTGATGCTGTTGCCAAACACAAAAGTGGTCGGGTTGGCCAGCACATCTGCAGGTATCGTTTCTTGCAAGGCGCTGGAAGGTTTCAGCGTTTGTCCAACGACGTAACCACTCAAAGTCAAGGTGGCTGACAGCGCAATGAAAGAGCGAAGGTGGCAGGGTAGGTGGCGCAAAAGATAAAGCCAAAAATATAAGCCAATAAGGCAGCTAGGTTGTTTGTAGAATAGATTATCCATGAATCCAAGCCCACAACCACCGCAGACACTTTTGAATACACCCTCCACCCTTCAAGCCCCAGTAAGTTGGGCTGACCCGTCCCGCGAAAACGACTTTCAAAATTGGCTGAAAAACGTCAGCACCGCACACCATTTGCTGCCCGCCACGCTGCGCAGCGCCTCGGCAGACGCCAGTTTTCGGCGCTATTTTCGGATTGACCGTCAAAATTCAGACAGCACGTCAGCTTCCGTGATCATCATGGACGCACCGCCTGCGCAAGAAAACAGCCAACCCTTCGTCGACATCGCCCGCTTGATGGCGCAAGCTGGCCTGCAAGTGCCGGACATTTTGGCTTGGGATGCAACGCATGGCTTCATGCTGCTGACCGATTTGGGCGCGAAAACCATGATGGAGGTGATCAACCCGCAGCTGTCCGACGAACTGGCAGACCCTAATTTTGACCTGTACATGCAGGCCGTCGACACTTTGATTGACTGGCAATTGGCCTCAAAACCCGGCGTTTTGCCGCCGTATGACGAGGCCTTGCTACGCCGCGAGTTGGCCTTGTTCCCCGATTGGTATTTGGCCAAGCACAAAGGCGTCACCCTAGACAAAACGCAGCAAGCCACGCTAGACAACGCTTTTTCGCTGATTGTGCAGCGTAACTTGGCCGTGCCCAGCGTTTACGTCCACCGCGACTACATGCCCCGCAACCTGATGGTGATGGAACAGACCCCCACGCTTGTCGCTTCGCGTACTGCGCTGCCCCCCGAGGGGGCTGATTTGCCTTGGAGCGGTCCTGCGGCCAATCGCCAACACAGCAAACCTTTGCGCTTAGGCGTTTTAGACTTCCAAGACGCCGTTTACGGCCCCATCACCTACGACATTGCCAGCCTGATGCGCGACGCCTTTTTGAGCTGGGAAGAGCCCTTTGTGCTGGACATCACCATCCGCTATTGGCAAAAAGCCGTCAAAGTCGGCCTGCTGGGGGCACATTCACCAACCGGTTGGGGAGCAGATTTTGGCGAGTTTTACCGAGCCGTTGAGTGGCAAGCCTTGCAGCGCCACCTGAAAATTTTAGGTATTTTTGCCCGGCTGACGTTGCGCGACGGCAAACCCACATACTTGGCAGACACCCCGCGCTTTATAGATTACGTGCGCAAAACGGCTGACCGTTACCGCGAATTGGGCCCGTTTTTGAAGCTGATAGACCAGATTGAAGGCATTGAAACGGCCACGGGCTTTGCTTATGGTCGAATGTAGCTTTAAAAAGCTAAAAATGGGCCTATTTATGATTGTAACCGGCGTATTTATTGCCTAAGCAGCTATTAAAAATATAGCAAAATAAATATAACTTGAATTCAAACATGCCACGATTCCACTGCCCCACCCCCCTGCAAACCGGTGACGTCATCAGCCTGCCAGCCGGTGCAGCGCGCCACGTGCAGGTGCTGCGCATGCAGCCTGGCGGCGCTATCACCTTGTTCAGTGGTGAGCCTAATCATGGCGAGTTTGAAGCCACGATTGAACACATGGGGCGCAGTGAAGTACGTGTGTTGGTGGGCGCTCACTCTTCGGTTGAGCGAGAGTCCGCACGACAAGTTCATTTGATTGTCGGCGTGCCAGCCAACGACAGGATGGATTGGCTGGTCGAAAAAGCCACCGAATTAGGCGTTGCCAGCATCCAGCCGGTGATGACGGAGCGCAGCGTTTTGCGCCTCAGCGGCGAGCGCGCTGACAAAAAACGCGGCCATTGGCAAGCGGTCGCCGTGGCCGCTTGCGAGCAATGTGGCCGCAACCAAGTACCTGTCGTGCATGCGGTGCTGGGTTTGAACGCTTGGCTCGCTGCAAACAAGGGCAAGCACGAGGGAAATTCTGAGCAGCTTCGATATTTGCTGTCCTTGCGCCCGGAAACGAAGGCGCTGAGTACGCTTGTGGGTCAAAGCTCGGCTGCCGTGACCTTTTTGTCCGGCCCTGAAGGTGGTTTGAGCACCGCAGAGGAAGATGCTGCTTTGGCCAAAGGCTTTCAAGCGGTTAGTTTGGGCAGCCGTGTTTTACGCGCTGAAACGGCGGGCTTGGCGGCTTTGACGCTTTTTACGGTTTAAATTTTCGGTATCATTCAATCAAGTTGTCAGGAATCACCCTTGAAACGCAATCTCTGGCTGTTAGCCATCGCCCAAGGGCTGTTTTTAACCAACAACGTCACGTTTATCGCCATCAACGGCCTGGTCGGCCTCAGTTTGGCACCGCTGGGCTGGATGGCCACGCTGCCCGTGATGGGGTATGTGGTGGGTGGCGCGCTCAGCACAGGCTTGGTTGCGCAGGCGCAAAGTCGGTTTGGACGCAAAAAGTCATTTCAGCTGGGTTTGCTCGTCGGCCTGCTTTCTGCGGCAGTTTGTGCTTATGCGGCTTACAGCCGGCAGTTTTGGCTGCTGGTTGCCGCGACGGTAGTGGCGGGTTTTTACAACGCCAATGCCCAGTTATACCGGTTTGCGGCAGCAGAATTGGCAACGTCTGCATTTAGAGAGAAAGCCGTGTCTTTGGTGCTGGCGGGCGGGCTGATTGGGGCGATTTTGGGCCCTAATTTGGCGCTGTGGACCAAGTCTATGTTTGCCACACCCTTTGCGGGCGCGTACTTGGCGCTGGTTTTTGTGGCCTTGCTGTCTATGGTCGTCATGTCGTTGATTGATTTTCCAGCGCATGTGCCAAAAAGCGTGGCGGAGGTCGCGAAAAACGCCGGCCGCCCTCTGTCAGTCATCATGCGCCAGCCGGTATTTATCGTCTCCACCATGGCCGCCGCGTTGGGTTATGGGGTGATGAATTTGCTCATGGCGGCCACGCCCATTGCCATGCAGCAGTGCGGTTTGCTGTTTTCAGATGTGGCTTTGGTGCTGGAATGGCACGTGATTGGCATGTTTGCACCTGGGTTTTTCACCGGGCATTTGATCAAGCGTTTTGGGGTCTTGCAAATCATGGGCGTGGGCGTGGTGTTGAACTTGGCGTGCATCGTGATTGCACTGTCTGGTCAAGATTTACACCAGTTTTTGATCGCTTTATTTTTGTTGGGTTTGGGCTGGAATTTCTTGTTCACGGGTAGTACGACTTTGGCTTTGGACACCTACACCCCAGAGGAGAAAGACCGTGCGCAGGGCGCAATTAACTTCTTCACCTTTGCGGTCTTGGCACTCAGTTCTTTTGCCTCGGGCGCGTTGGTGACCACCCGGGGATGGACGCTGCTAAACCTGGGTTCGTTGTTGCCAGTTGTCGTGACAGGCGCTGCTTTGGTATGGCTTGCATTCCATCGCCGTGGCCAGCCATAAAACAAGCGCAGATGTTTTTTTTTAAGCTTAGGTTGTCAATGAGCGCCATAGCAAACCACACAGTGCAGACGCAAACAGCACAGGAATCACGCCGATTTTGAAGCGAATCAGGGCAACCGCCGCAACCAGCGCGACAACGATTGAAAAGTAATCCAAACGCGCAAAAAGACTGTTGCCAACATCTGGTTTAATGGCAATATGCGCTATAAAAAACAGAGCTAATGAGGCAATCACACCGACCACTGCTGCCGTAATGGCCGTTAATGGCGCGGTGAATTTAAGGTTGTTGTGGGTTGTTTCCACCAAGGGGCCACCTGCCAAGATGAACAGGAACGAGGGCAAAAAAGTAAACCAAGTCACCACTGTAGCAGCCAGCGCCGCACCTAAAAACAAGCTGTCAGGCCCTAAAACCTGCTTTGCCCAGCCACCTACAAAAGCCACAAAAGCCACCACCATGATCAGCGGGCCTGGCGTGGTTTCACCCAAGGCCAAACCGTCAATCATTTGAGCGCCAGAAAGCCATGTAAATTGCTCGACTGCGCCTTGGTAGACATAAGGTAGCACCGCGTATGCACCGCCAAAAGTCAGCAAGGCCGCTTTGGTGAAAAACCAAGCCATTTGCGTCAACGCACCATGCCAGCCTTGGTACGCCATCAAAATCGCCATCGGCACCAGCCACAAGACAGCGCCTACCAGTATGACGGTCGCTAAACGCGATTTTTTGAACAAGGCATGTTCGGGTGTCGGCGTGTTGTCGTCAATGACGGCGGGTTTAACCGCGCCAAGATCAGATTTTTTAGTCCCGTGGCCTGCTGCTGAAGAAAATTGCTTAGGTACAAATTTAGCGCCCAATACCCCAATCAAAGCCGCAGAAATAACAATCACAGGAAAAGGCAGCTGCAAAAAATAAAGGCTGAAAAAACTCAGCACAGCCACCGCCCACAGCAACGGCGCTGTCGTAGGCGTTTTGAGCGTTTTAGAGCCAATGCGATGTACCGCCTGCACCACAATCGCGGCCACCGCTGGTTTGATGCCATAGAGAAGCGCCGCCACCCACGGCACATTGCCAAATACCACGTAGACGTAGCTCAAGCCCATCAAAATAAACAAGGAAGGCAACACAAACAACACACCAGCGACCACACCACCCCAAGTGCGGTGCAGCAACCAACCGATGTAGATCGCCAGCTGCTGCGCTTCCGGCCCGGGTAACACCATGCAGTAATTCAAGGCATGCAAAAAACGCTTTTCAGAAATCCAGCGCTTCTCTTCTACCAGCTCCTTGTGCATGATGGCGATTTGCCCTGCGGGACCACCAAAGCTGATGAAGCCGAGTTTGAACCAAAATTTCAGAGCCTCAGAAAATGGAACTGTAGGTTGCAATTTTGAATGCATGGGTCGCGTAGTGAGTAAAGGCTTATCTGGAAAATAAAAATACCGAGGTGCCAGCCAATAAATTGGGTGCAAATCGTACGGTCCGACCTTCTTGTATGCCAAAACTGTCCTGTACTTTCAGGCCGTTATGCAGGGCAAGCTCGCGCAAATCTGCATGCGTGCCAACGCGAATATTGGGCGTGTCATACCACTGGTAAGGCAAACGCCGCGTCACGGGCATGCGCCCCAGTAAAACGCTTAACCGGTTGGGCCAATGCGCAAAATTGGGGAAGGCAACGATGCCCAAGCGACCGACACGCACCGTTTCACGCAGCATGACTTCAGCATTTCGCAAGTGCTGCAAGGTGTCGATTTGCAGCACCACATCGAACGACGCATCGTCAAACAGCGCCAAACCTTCGTCCAAGTTCAGTTGAATGACGTTGACGCCGCGCTGCACACAAGCCAACACATTGGCATCGTCAATTTCGATGCCATAGCCGGTGCAATGGCGCGTTGCTTGCAGGTGTGCCAGCAGGGCACCGTCGCCGCAGCCCAAATCAAGCACGCGTGAACCCATAGGCACAAGCTGGGCAATGGCTTGCATGGTGGTTAAATCACTCATGCTACTGCTCTCATGCTGCTGCTCTCATGGTTGCTTTCAATGTTATCTCGTTCAAAATGCTATTGAAATAAGAGCGAACCAGGCTTGTATAACGCTGGTCATCAAGCAAAAATGCATCGTGTCCGTGGGGTGCATCAATCTCGGCGTAGCTCACATCGCAATTGTTGTCCAGCAAGGCTTTAACGATTTCTCGGCTGCGACTTGGCGAAAACCGCCAATCGGTTGTGAAGCTGACCAATAAAAACTTGGCTTTTGCAATTTCGAATGCTTTGGTTAAATTGCCGTGAAATTGTCGCGCTGGATCAAAATAATCAAGCGCACGGGTGATGAGCAAATAGGTGTTGGCATCAAAATACTCGGCAAATTTATCACCTTGGTGCCGTAAATAGCTTTCGATTTGAAACTCAACATCTTGGGTCGTGTAGCTATACCCATCAGCGTTGGCATCAGCGTTGGCATGAGCTGCGGTTTGTGTGCTGTCTAGGCCGAGCGACGGCTTCAATTGGCGACCAAATTTGGCGTTCATCACATCATCACTCAAGTAGGTGATGTGGCCAATCATGCGGGCAATGCGCAGCCCGCGCTTGGGAATGACCCCATGTTGGTAAAAGTGCCCCGCATGAAAATCAGGATCGGTCACGATAGCGCGGCGCGCTACTTCGTTGAAGGCAATGTTCTCGGCGGTCAAATTGGGCGCACTGGCGACCACGACGGCGTGGCGCAGGCGGTTCGGATACTGCAACGTCCAGCTCAAAGCCTGCATACCGCCTAAGCTGCCGCCCATGACCGCAGCTAGTGTTGAAATGCCCAGTTGGTCCATCAACAAGGCTTGTGCATTCACCCAGTCTTCGACGGTGACCACCGGAAAGTCAGCGCCATACACGTGCTGCGTGTCCGGGTTGACGTGCATGGGTCCTGTGGAGCCAAAGCATGAGCCTAAATTGTTGACACCAATGACAAAGAAATGGTTGGTATCGACGGGTTTTCCAGGCCCTATCATGTTGTCCCACCAGCCCGTTGATTTTTCTTGCGTCTTGGCATCAGCATGGGCATACACCCCTGCGACATGGTGCGAGGCGTTCAGCGCATGACAAACTAAAACGGCGTTTGATTTGTCGGCATTGAGCGTGCCATAGGTCTCATAGGTGAGGTCGTAGGCGCGTATGCTTTTACCACTTTGCAACAAGAGCGGTTCAGCAAAATGCAGGGACTGAGGATGCGCGATCAGCGTCATAAAAACAGTTGATTTCCGGCGTTAAAGTTTAGGAAACTCGGCATCGTTTTTCGTCGTATAGCGAAACAATTCAAAGTTGCCGGCATAGGCAGAATGAGCCATGCTCGTGCCCATCCGTTTCACCAATTCGTCCAATCCCCCCTCGTTGTTATAAGCAGGGGTAAGACTAGAAACGCTGGCGCTTGACAATGGTGAAGGGCTTTGGACGGCTGGACTAGACATGATAACTATTGTAGCTTTGCCTAGGCAACGAGAGGCTGCAGGTACAATGCCACGCTAAAGGATGCTCTGCATAACTCCGCCGCCTGGGACGCGCAGGCAACGCATGGGGCGCAGGGATGAGCGTGCCCGCAGACAGGGCAAGCGCTCTGCAAAGGGCGAAAAAGACGCAGGCGTGCAGGAAAACCGACGGAATTTCTGGAGCTGGCGCGTGGAATTTCACTATTTGAAAATTAGCGCCTCGCTACTTCAGTGGGCTGTGAGTTATTCAGAGCATCCTAAGACGATTTCCGGTAAAAATAAACAGTGTGAATACTAAAGTGGCTAACAATGCGATATAGTGCAAGCCAAATGGGAGTAGTAGAAGAATGGAAATAGATGTGGACGAAAAAGAAATCAGCCTGTTTGACCTGCTGCTCGTCGTTGCCGAAAACCTCAAGCTGTTGATTTTGGGGCCAATTGTTGTTGGGATATTGGCTTTGGGCTTTGGTTATAGCTTGCCGCAGAGCTTTACCAGCCAGGCTATCTTGGCGCTGCCAACGCCAACGCCAACGCCAACGCCAACGCCAACGCCAACGCAGGCGGCCGCGATGCTGGTTTCACCCATAGTGTTGGACCCTGTTATTGAGTCGCTCAATTTGTCTAAAGGGCAACCCATTCAGGTGGCGCGCACGGGGCTTGCCAGCCAGATCAAGGCCGCAGTGGGTAAGGATGGGCTGTTGCGTCTCGACGTTACCGCCAACACGCCGCTTCAGGCGCAAGCCATAGCCAACGCAGTCATCGACACCTGGCTCAAAAGCACGAGGCCGGGCGAGCAGGACCGCGTCGACTTGGAAAAACGGCTGGCATACGCCAAAGTGTCGCTGGAGTCTATACGCCGTCTTCTGGAACGCTTGACTGCAGAGGGTGCGACCGATCTCAACAAACCGCTCACGCGGGGTGAGG
>CANKRG010000078.1 GCA_947485165.1 Comamonadaceae bacterium | reverse complement strand
TCGGTAACGCGACAGAATTGCAAAACGGCGCCAATGACAAGTTGACGTTGGAATTTGCGGCTTTGCGGGTTTTTAACATTGAAAATTTTGGCAAAGACGGTGCGGGTGGCAATTCAGGCTCAGCAGTTGATGTTCGCAAGGTTGATTTGCGCGAGTCCATCGACGCAAAATTAGGTGCAGCCAACAAAACTAAAACCAACAAAGAACTGCGCAATGTGGGGCCAAGCATCACCTACAAACTGCGCGATGCCGCGGGCCAAGCCAAAGAATTTCATAACTATATGCTGCCTGTCAAAATGGGCAATGACGAGAATGACGTGCCCGTGTTTTTGCTGGGTATGCGTGAATCAACGGCTGAGGCATTCAGGTATTTGCGCATACCGGCGGATGACAATGGCGGCATGGATGGCTTTATACAGTTGCGCGCGGCCTTGGCTGACCCGTTCAAGCGAGACAGGGCTGTTGCAAGATATGCACAAAAAGCGGCGGGCTCAGAACGGCCAGAGTTGGCGCAGCAACTGGCGCTTTCTGCCTCCAAAGCGATGAGCTTGTTTGCGGGCTCTGTGAGCTCGGAAACCTTGGTGGGCTCGGCTGAGAAGCCACCCGTGGTTACGACGCCCGCCGCGGCAGGCTTGCAAGCGGTTGCAGACTTCATTGAAAAAAATGTGCCAGTGGCTGAGCGTGAAAAAGCCAGTGAAGTATTGATCCGTATTTTGAACGGCACCTTGTTTGAATTGGTGCAAATGACCCGTACCGAAGCAGGTCTGAAACCATTAGAGTTGAGCGACAAAACGCAGTCTTACATGATGCAAGCAGTGTTGTCACTCAGCGATGTCAGTATTTACCCAGCGCCCATGGCGTTTATGCTGCAGGACTTCACGCAAGTGCAAGCCAGCGTTTTTCAGGTGGCCAGTGCGCCCGGGAAAACGGTGGTTTATACCGGTTGCGCCTTGTTGATTTTGGGCGTGTTTGCCATGCTGTATATCCGTGAACGCCGTGTTTGGGTATGGCTTGCACCCGGCAACGATGCGGCAGGGGCGCAGGCCAGCATGGCGCTGTCGACCAATCGAAAAACCATGGATGGTGACCACGAGTTTGCCCATTTAACGGAAAAACTCATTGGCGCAAAGCCATATACAAAGCCTGTAACACGGCCAAATACAGAGGTGTAATGATGAACATAACAACGATTTCAAATACGAGCTCAGTGACCAGCTTGAGCCTGAACCCAGGTTTCTTCGCGCAACGGAACCGCTTAGATTGGCTATTTGCGGCCTTGGTTGTCTTTGGCGGGCTGTTCGTGTTTCAACGCTATTTAAGCGCGATGGACGTGTACGAAAAAGGTATTTTGTTGGTAGCCATTCCTTCTGCCGTTTGGCTGGGTTGGTTTTGGCGGCCATTACAGGTGTTGATGGCAACAGTTACCGCTTTTTCACTTTTGGGTATTTGGTCATACCAAGCGCCAGCTGAATTAGGTGGCGCGACACTAGCCCGTGCTGAATCTGTCTTTTGGTTGAAATACTTTTTATCCAGCCAGTCTGCTATTTTGTGGATGAGTGTGTTGTTTTTCATGAGTACCATTTTTTATTGGATTGGTGTTGCTGCCACCAAACAAAGTGCCGCCATGGAGTTGATCGGCTCGCGTTTGGCTTGGACTGCGGTCACCATGGCGCTGATTGGCACCATGGTGCGCTGGTACGAAAGCTACTTGCTGGGGGCAGACATCGGCCATATTCCCGTGAGTAATCTGTATGAAGTGTTCGTGCTGTTCAGCTGGCTCACGGCTGCCATGTATTTGTATTTTGAAGCGCAGTACAAAACCCGTGCTATGGGTGCGTTTGTGATGCTGGTGGTCAGCGCCGCTGTCGGCTTTTTGCTGTGGTACACCTTGGTGCGCGGCGCGCATGAAATTCAACCTCTGGTTCCCGCGTTGAAAAGCTGGTGGATGAAAATTCATGTGCCAGCCAATTTTGTAGGCTATGGCGCGTTTGCCATCTCCGCGATGATTGCGTTTGGTTATTTGATCAAACAGCAAGCTTCTGAGACGCGTTGGTACAAACTCACGCCGCTGTTGATGCTCGGCGTTATTTTGTGTTTCATGCCTTTGGTGTTTCGCAAAACCACGTTAGAAGCTGGTGGCAGCTATTGGTTGGGCTACCTCATTATTTCGGGGCTGATTGTGGGCGGCATTTTGTGGGGTCGCCAGCGTATTGCAGCGCGTTTGCCGAGCTTTGAGGTGATGGACGACGTGATGTACAAATCCATCGCCGTGGGTTTCGCCTTCTTCACGATTGCTACCGTGCTGGGCGCGTTGTGGGCGGCAGAGGCGTGGGGCGGCTACTGGAGCTGGGACCCGAAAGAGACTTGGGCCTTGATTGTTTGGCTCAACTACGCGGCATGGCTGCACATGCGCCTGATGAAGGGCTTGCGCGGCACGGTGGCCGCTTGGTGGGCGCTGGCTGGCCTAGGCGTGACCAGTTTTGCCTTTTTAGGTGTCAACATGTTTTTGAGCGGATTGCACAGCTACGGTACTTTGTGATGTTGTGAAAATCGATTTAAAAAGGGCTCATGGAGCCCTTTTTTGTCCCCGCACGTGCAATGCCGTGGCTGCTGTGATTGAATCTATGTATGAAATAGCTGCGTATAGAGACTATTGAAAGTCAATTCGTTATCAGTAAGGAATCACCATGCTCATCAAAACGCACAACAACGGTTTTAATCACCCTCTCAGTCGCGAGATCACCCCGCAAAGCATTTATGACGGCCGCCGTGACCTGCTGAAGCTCCTGGCCGGCGGTATCGCTGGCGCGGCAATGGCCAGCTGGGCATCACGCGAAGCGCATGCCATGACGCCCAAGCCGGGCAAACTGGCAACTTTGGCTAACACGCCTTCCAAAATAGCCGGCGGTATGGCGCTGGACAAGCTGACCGACTACAAAGACGCCAGCACGTACAACAATTTTTACGAGTTTGGGACTGATAAAGCTGACCCCGCCCGAAACGCCCACACCTTGAAAACCACACCGTGGACGGTGGAGATTGAAGGTTTGGTCAAAAAACCGGCAAAATACACGCTGGAAGATTTGCTCAAACTCAGCGTCCAAGAAGAGCGCATTTATCGCTTACGCTGTGTCGAAGGCTGGTCTATGGTGATTCCGTGGGTCGGTTACTCGCTGTCTGAGTTGATCAAAAAGGTCGAGCCCCTCAGCAATGCCAAATACGTCGAGTTTGTGACACTGGCGGACCCGAAAACCATGCCCTTTGTTGGCTCTCGCGTGCTGGAGTGGCCGTATGTGGAGGGTTTGCGCATGGACGAAGCCATGAACCCGCTTACTATGCTCAGCTTTGGCATGTACGGCGAAGTTTTGCCCAACCAAAGCGGCGCGCCCGTGCGCTTGGTTGTGCCGTGGAAATATGGCTTCAAAAGCGCGAAAAGCTTGGTCAAAATCCGCTTTACAGAGAAGCAACCCGCTACTGCGTGGAACAAAGCCGCAGCCAACGAATACGGCTTTTACTCGAACGTGAACCCCGCCGTTGACCACCCCCGCTGGAGCCAAGCGACCGAGCGCCGCATCGGTGAAGAGGGCGGTTTATTCGCCAAAAAACGCAAAACCGAGATGTTCAACGGCTACGAAGCTCAAGTTGCTGCCCTGTACGCCGGCATGGATTTGAAAAAGAACTTTTAAAGTTCAACCTAAAAATCTCATATTCAATGCGTCAGTTATTACTCAAGCCAGTGGCTAAACCGCTGGTCTTCCTGCTCTGCCTGATCCCGTTTGCTTGGCTGGTATTTCGGGTTTTCACGCAAGACTTGGGTGCCAATCCGCAAGAGGCGCTGATTCGCGCCACGGGCGATTGGACCTTGCGGTTTTTATGCATTGTTTTAGCGGTCACGCCGCTGCGAACTATCAGTACAACTCCTCAATTAGCGCGTTTTAGGCGCATGTTGGGGCTGTTTGTCTACTTTTACGTGGTCATTCACTTGCTCAGCTACAGCTGGTTTGATATGGGTTTTGATGTCACTGACATTGCCAAAGACATCTACAAACGGCCATTTATTCTGGTCGGATTTACGGCCTTTGTGCTGCTCACGCCATTGGCTTTGACTTCGTTCAACCGCGCCATCAAAGTAATGGGGGCGAAACGCTGGCAGCTGCTGCACAAGTTGGTTTACCTGATTACAGGTTTGGGCATCCTGCACTTTTTCTGGATGCGATCGGGTAAAAACGACTTCAACGAGGTGTTTGTTTACGCGGCGTTACTGGCTGCGCTGCTGGGTTGGCGAGTCGTTCAGTGGTTCCAGAAAAGGCAGCAACATCCGAAAAAATACACTTAAAAGAACAAAAAAAGCAATGAATACGCGTATAGACTTCGTATTCATTGCTATTAAAAATATAGCAAATTTACTTTTTCGGCGTCGCCAATTGGATGATGTTTTTCACATCTGCAGCTTGTCCCACGCTCCAGCAAGCTTTGATCAACGCAGCAGTTTGTGCTTCACCCAAAATAGGGTCGCTCAAGCCATGAAACTTGCCTTCTAGCAAAGCCGTCGTCATCGGGTTTTGCAGTGAGCCGATGGCGTGTTCGACGAAGACGTGCACACTGCGGCCATCGGTCAAAATCGCGGTCACATCGGCACTGGCTTCGTCAATAGAATCATCCACCACGGCGACTACCTTGCGGCGCAGCGCGACCATCTCTGGGTGGTTCACAAAAGCGTCGTGGTACTCGTCTTCCGTCGCTTGGCCGACCATCAAACCCGCTGCGCAGCCGTGGTAGACGCTGAATTTGGCTTGCAGGCCGTCTTGTGGCTCTTTTTTACCGGTTAATTCGAGCACCAAAGAATGCACTTTGAGTTCGATGCGCTCGATTTGCTCAGGTTTCACGCCTTGCGCACGTAATTGCGAGCATGCGTCAATGCTGGGGTGAATCACGATGCCGCAGGCAAAGGGTTTGTAGCTATTAAAGGAAATTTCAAAGCGTTCACCCAGCTCGCCAGTGATTTCAGACCAATCGTTCTTTGTCGAAATCGTCTGCATCATCCCGCGCGGCGCTTCCAACGCTTTGGTGCTGGCGGTGAAACCGTTTTTCGCCAAAAGTGCCGACATCAAACCTGCCCGCGCTGCACCACCAGGGTGAAACGGCTTGGTCATGGTGCCAAACTGCTCGCGCATGCCGATGGGCTGCGACGCCGCTATGCCCAGCGCCATGGCGGTTTGTGCCACGTCCAGTTTCAACAGCCGCGCACAGGCCGCTGCTGCACCCAAAGTACCTGTCGAGCCGGTGATGTGCCAGCCACGATCGTAATGATCGGGGTACATGGCGTTGCCAACGCGACAGGCCACGTCGATGCCGATAACGAGTGCATCAATCACTTCGCGCCCCGTGTTGCCTGTGTGTTCAGCCAGTGCTAGCACCGCTGAGGCGACGGGGCCGGCAGGGTGGATGATGGTTTTGAGGTGCGTGTCGTCAAAGTCAAACGTGTGGGATGTGATGCCGTTGACCAAGGCCGCATTGGCCATGTCCAACTTGTCTGCTCGCCCCAACACGCTGGCTTGCGCGGCGGGTTGCAGCATGTTGGCAGCGGCAATGGCGGCATCAGCAGCTTCGTGGTTAGCAGCACCCACGGCACAACCCAGCCAGTTCATAAAAGTGCGGTGCGCTTCATCATCGACAACATCGCTCCAGCCCTTGGAAGGGTGGGTGGCGACAAATTTGGCCAAAATTTGGGTGATGGGTGGTGCATTGTGATCTGCTGAAACTTGGGTATTGCGTGCCATGGTATTTGATGAAATGTAAGAGAAATGTGGGGTCAAAAGTTAAATTTTAGACACTATAAAAATAATAGCGAATTAGGCAATAAATACGCTGGCTAGAGGCTAAAAATTGCCAATAAATACTAAAAATAGTGATTTTTAAGTGAATTCTGATTAAAAATCAGCTATCCAACTCAATCTTGCGGTCTTTGGCGAGTTTGGTCCAGCGGGCGATGTCTTTTTTGATGAACTCTGCGAATTGATCGGGCGACATCACCATCGGCTCAATCGCTTCAATCGCCAGTTTTTCGCGTAAATCGGGTGCTTTGAGGACAGTTGCGAGTGATTCGCTCAGCGTTTTGACGATGGGCGCGGGCATGTTGGCAGGCCCCACCACGCCATACCACTGCTGCGCGTCAAAGCCTTTGAAGCCAGATTCGTCCAATGTCGGCAAATCTTTGAATTGCGAATGCCGCGTCAAACCCGTCACCGCCAGTGGGCGAACGCGTCCTGAGCGGATGTGCGGCAAAGCTGCGGCCAAGCCTGGGAACATCGCCTGCGTTTGGCCGCCAATCAAATCGGTAAACGCCGGTGCGATGCCTCGGTAGGGTATGTGCACCATGAAAGAGTCGATTTGCTGCTTAAACAACTCCATCGTCAAGTGCGTGAGCGAACCTTGACCCGCTGAGCCGTAGCTCAGTTTTCCTGGGTTCTTTTTGACGTAGTCGACAAATTCTTTGACGGTTTTGACAGGTATGGCGCTGTTGACGACCAATATATTCGGCGTTGCGCCAATCATGCCAATGGCGGTGAAGTCTTTTACCGCGTCGTAGGGCAATTTACGGGTTGCCGGACTGGTGCCGTGGGTGGCGACGTAGCCCTGCAGCAACGTGTAGCCATCGGGTGCAGCGCGGGCAGTCGCTTGACAGGCAATCACACCGCCGCCGCCGGCTTGATTGTCCACGACAAAGCTTTGTTTGAGCAGGTTGCCCCAACGCTCAGTGAGCGTGCGACCGACCATGTCGCTACCGCCGCCCGCGGAGACGGGCACGATGTAGCGGATGGTTTTATTCGGGTAAGCCGTTTGGGCGAAAACTGCAGCAGGAGCCAAGGCTAATGCGGGCGCAGTTTGTAGGGCTTGGAGGAGTAGGCGACGTTTCATACCACCATTCTATAGATTTCTCGCCTAATTGGTAAGTGTGCTTACCAGAACTTCGCCGCGAATTTGATCAGCCGTGGTTTCGCGTTGGCGAATCAAGTGTGCTTTGTCACCATCCACCAACACCTCCGCCGCACGGCCACGCGTGTTGTAGTTGCTGGCCATGCTCATGCAATAGGCGCCGGCGGACAGGACAGCGAGTAAATCGCCTTGTTTGACGTTCAAAGCGCGGTCGCGGCCAATCCAATCACCGCTTTCGCAAACGGGGCCAACAACATCATAAATCGTCTCTGAAATAGTACTATTTATGGCTGTAGTTAGCGTATTTTGTGTCTGATGTGCTATATTAACTATAGCGTGATAGGCTTGGTACATGGCCGGTCGTGGCAGGTCATTCATTGCCGCGTCGATGATGCAGAAGTTCTTCTGTTCACCCGGTTTGAGGTACAGCACTTCAGTCACGCAAATGCCAGCATTGCCGACCAACGAGCGACCTGGCTCAATCATCAGCTGCCGCTGCCCAAAGCCGCGAGCATCCAATTTGACCAATAATTTATGCCACAAGGCATCGGCAGCGGGTGGCGTTTCACCGTTGTAGTTGATGCCCAAACCGCCACCAAAATCGAGATGGTGGATGGGAATGCCCGCCGCTTCAATGCTTTCGACCAAGTCCAGAACGCGATCCACCGCATCTAAATACGGACTTTCCAGCGTGATTTGCGAGCCAATGTGGCAGTCAATACCGATGACTTTTAGGCCGGGCAAAGCTGCTGCGCGCTGGTAAGTTGCCAGCGTTCGGTCGTGCGCGACGCCAAATTTGCTACCCTTGAGGCCGGTGGAGATGTAGGGGTGGGTTTGCGGATCCACATTTGGGTTCACGCGCAGGCTGACGTTGGCAATTTTGCCGATTGACAGGGCAACTTCGCTCAAAACCTCTAATTCGGCCTCGCTTTCCACATTGAAGCAGCCCACACCCGCTTGCAGGGCTTGATTCATCTCTGCACGGGTTTTACCGACACCTGAGAAGATGACCCAAGCTGGATCACCACCTGCGGCAATGACGCGGTCTAGCTCACCCCCTGAAACAATATCAAACCCGCAACCGGCTTTGGCAAAAACTTGCAACACGCCCAATGACGAATTGGCCTTCATCGCGTAGTGCACGCGCGCCTTGCGCCCTGCAAAACCGCGCTGGTAGGCGGCTAAAGCATCCAACATGGACGCTTTAGAGTAGACGAACAAAGGTGTGCCGTGCTGTGCAGCTAGATCTGCAATGCGTTGGTTTTCAACATGCAAATCGCCGTTTTTGTAGGCAATG
>CANKRG010000077.1 GCA_947485165.1 Comamonadaceae bacterium | reverse complement strand
GATGTCAACAACGATGGTAGACGATGTCTCAAGCGCTTTACGCGCGTCTTCCAAACTGACCATGGGCGCTAAGGCGAATGTATTCATGCTTGTTTTTCCTAAAAGATTAGTTATTAAGATGGAAAAATGACCTGATTTTTTTACAAATTGCAAACATGGTGAATTTTAATTGATTCACCGTGTTGTAAGTGCTTGGTAGGCTTGGTAAACCCATAGTCCAAAAACGGCCAAAAAGGCGATCGAGGGCGCCTAGCCCAGTCGACACCTGAAACTGGGGGGTACGGTGGTGGAATACACGGCGTGCGTGCAAACGCATCACGCAAGAGCCATCAAGTTTGACTTGTATGCTGCATAGACTTCCCCATCAAGTCAACTGCCATCCCAGTTCAAGCCGCTACGCCAAACAATGCACCGACGCCAAAGGTAATGGCCATAGCCAGTGCCCCCCAAAAAGTCACACGAAACGCGGCAGTCGTGACCGAAGAGCCACCCGCACGAGCCGCTAGGGAGCCCAGAGCCGCTAAAAAAACCAATGAACTTGTCGCAACAGCCACGTTCAACATCGCTTTGGGCGTGGTTAGAACGACTATGAGCGGAAGCGCGGCACCGACTGCAAATGTCAGTGCTGAAGCCATGGCAGCCTGCACCGGCTTAGCGGCTGTGGTGTCAGAGATGCCGAGTTCATCGCGACTATGTGCGCCCAAGGCGTCATGTGCCATAAGCTGTGTCGCAACCACTTTTGCCGTAGCCGTATCTAAACCACGCGCCGCATAGATAGCGGCTAATTCGGCATGTTCATGCTCTGGCTGCGTTGCTAGCTCTAAGCGCTCTTTGGCGATGTCGGCTTGCTCTGTGTCAGACTGGGAACTCACAGAGACGTATTCACCCGCAGCCATGGACATAGCCCCGGCGACCAACCCAGCCATGCCAGTGACCAAGATGGTTTGCGGTGCAGCACCAGCAGCGGCTACGCCCAAGAGCAAGCTGGCCGTTGAAACGATGCCGTCATTTGCCCCAAGCACGGCAGCTCTGAGCCAACCAATGCGGTGATTTCTGTGTCGTTCAGTGTGTCGCATAGCGGAATTATGATGGAACATGATTAAGAGCTTGTAGGCGAATAACTAATATATGCAGATTCGGCTAATTATTTGATGTGAATCAAATCAAAAGAAAGACAACTCTGAATAAAGAGTTCAGAATAACAACGGGATTAATCCTTTACAAGGAACCAGTATGAAAATTCTTCTTTCAATTGACGGTAGCAACTACACAAAAAAAATGTTGGCTTATCTGGTCACGCATGACGAGTTGTTTCATACCAACAATGCTTTCACCGTGTTAACCGTGCAGCCGCCCGTGCCAAACCGTGCACGTGCAGCAGTTGGCAAAGAAATTGTCGACAATTACTACGCCTCTGAGTCTGCAAAAATCATCTCCCCAGTGCATAAATTTCTCATGCGTCACGGCATCGATGCCAAGACGGCTACAAAAGTAGGTCACATTGGTGAAACCATAGGCAAATTTGCAGACGATGGTAAGTTTGACTTGCTGATCATGGGCTCACACGGACACGGCACAATTGTCAATATGGTGATGGGCTCTGTCGCCATCAAGGTGCTGGCGAACAGCAAGACGCCGGTATTGTTGATTCGTTGATTCGTTGATTCGTTGATTCGGCTAAGTATCATTAAATTAACAGGGGAGGATGTGCAATGAAAACCTTTGAAATTACCTCACACATGTTTACCATGAGCGATGTGTTTTATCCGAATGGCTACGCCTTTGTCATGTTTCCAAACGCACAAGATGCGCAGCAAGTGTTGGGCGAACTGGATGGTAGCCTGACCGGTAGCGGTGAAATGATGCTCTTGAGCCCTCAAGCTGTGCTGCGAGATATTGGCAGGCTTAAAAACGAAGAGCTTGAGGTCACGCTACCGTCGATTGGCACGGAAGCAGCAACTGTCGTTAAATATATCAACTTGGCAAAACAAGGCCATCACGCGCTGATGGTGCGCGTGCATTCTGATGTGGAGACTGAGCAGGTGATGCGAGCTGTGCGCAAAGTACCGTTTTCCTACGGTCAGCGCTACCACCTTTTGGCAATTGAAGATTTAGTGTAATTAGCTTTGTTTATCTTGAGCTGGTCAATTTTTCGCTATTCAAACTTGCGTTAGTCGATCTTCCGCTTTGAGGGTCTAGGAATCTTCTTGAACCGGATTTTCCTGTCCAACTCGATCGCGTCTTTTTTGACTTGGCGCTCAGCATCAATCGTTTGCCCGACCGCCAACCACTGCGCAAATTCATCGGGTGTTTCCAGCGTGATGTTGCCGATGCTGCAGGTACGGAAATCAAAAATCACGATTTCAGCGGCTTTTTGCAGGTTGACTTTGCCTTTGCCTAGCAAAGCACCGCGTTTGATGCCAATGGTTTCTAGCACTTGCTCATCAGTTTGGCCGGCGACCGGGTCAAGTTTGTAGCGGGCTTCTAGCTGTGCGGGGTAGTGTTTGATGAGGTAATCAATCAGCTCCAGCGCCACGTCTTCTTCTTGGAAAGCGTTGCGCCCAATCGCGCCACTAGCGGCTAGGTTGTAACCGCTTTTCTCCACAATGATGCGCGGCCACAGCATGCCGGGGGTGTCATACAGGTAGAAGTCGTCTGCCAAGGTGATGCGCTGCTCGATTTTGGTCACGCCCGCTTCGTCGCCGGTTTTGGTGAAACGGCGGCCTGTCATGGTGTTGATCAGGGTCGATTTGCCGACGTTGGGGATGCCACAAATCAGCACCCGCAGCGGCTTGATCATGCCACCGCGCAGCGGAGCCAGCTCTTTGCAGGCTTTGGCAAGGGACTTGGCCGGTGCGGCGTCGGTCGCGGCAAGTGGCATAGCGCGGGTATTGGGCAAGGCGTTGTAGTGCGCCAGCCATAGCGCTGTAATCGCGGGATCAGCCAAATCTTGTTTGTTGAGGACTTTCAGCGCGGGCTTGCTGCTGGTCAGCTCGGCCAACATGGGGTTGGCACTGGAGCCAGGCAGGCGGGCATCAAGCAGTTCAATCACGACGTCGATGTCTTTGATACGCTCGCTGATGGCTTGCTTCGTCACGTTCATGTGACCGGGGAACCATTGGATGGCCATCTGGGAGCTTTCTTGAAAAGATATTTTTAATGATTTATTGCGATATTATTTGTCGCATAATTTGCTATTTTTTTTATAGCGCTAAAGGCAACAATTACGCCGGCTATAGCCATATTTGTCACTATTTTAACCTATTTAGACGTAGCTGCAGGAAAAATAGGCCCAAATGACTGGGCAAATCACTTTGCGATTACAAACTTAGCCAGTAAATCGGCATACTTAGGCTGCCAATCTGCCATGGCATTGGCCTCACCACCCAAGGTTTGTTTGAGGAATGCCAATGACAGCGCTTGGGTGGCGGCTTTCACTTTTGGGTTCAGCTCTGCGCCACCGGTAGTGCTGCGGTCGGTAAAAATACTGTGCGAGCCACCTGCAAATACAACCAGTGTTTTGCGCACATCGCCCATGGCGTTGAACACATTCACGCGGTCATCTACACCCGAACCGTAACCAGGGATATTGATATTGTCTCCCGTTGCGGTGATGTGCAGCGTCGGCAAAGCAATTGACCCCAAGATCGCGGCAGGGTTGCCGTAACCATAAAACGGCGGGGCTGACAACAGCATGGCGGCTTTGATGCGCGGGTCGCGCAGGTTGAGCACCTCGTGGCCAGCATCCGTTTTACGCGGAACCGCCGCACCGACCAGCAGCATCGTGGTGTTCGCCCCATACGAATGCCCCGCAGCGACAATGCGATTCGCGTCCAAACGCTCTGCCATGCTTGGCATGACCAACAACTCAGTCAACGCAAAGCTAACGTCTTTAGCGCGTGCCATGGCTTCAGAATCTTGTGCGGCGCTGGTTAAACGCATGGTTAAACCAAGTGGGTTACCGAGCCACAAGCTGTTGTCGCTACCAATGTGCTGCACATGCAAACTGGCATAACCTTGGCTCGCCCAAAAGCGGCCCAAATATTGATAACCGTTGCGTGAGCCACCCAAGCCGTGCGAAAACACAATCAAGGGTACGGGCGCTGAACCCGTTGCTGTGACATCAGGCAAGTACAGGCGCACGGGCACAGCGCGGTTGCGTGCCGCATCTTGCCACTCAAAATTGGCAACGCTGATGGCATCTTGGGCGCTGCTTCTGGCGACGACGGCTACAGGGGACGTTACGGCTGCAGCTTCGTTACTGAGCGCAGCCGTGCAATTGCCAGCCACAGACACCAAGCCGATGGCGACAGCGGCAAATACTGAAAGCCTTGTTTCAAGGGTTTTATAAGGTGGATTCATGGAATGTAGCTCACTATGCACGTGCTAAGTTAACGGATATTGGTTTAACGTATTTAAAGTCATTTTGTTGACTTGCAAGCATTTGAGCTGTAACGTAGCATGACAACGACTGATTGGTCATTATTTGCACTTTAACGTAGACCTCCCATGAAAGCAAGCTCGCCCCTTCTGTTACCCGTTTTACTCGTGAGCACGCTCACACTCGCAGGCTGCAGTCATCACCCCGTGGTGATGAGTGATCGCATCACGATCACGGTCAAATAACGCTGGTAATTTTTAGAAACTACGCCCCTCTGAACTGAGCGGGGCGTTTTTCTTTGAAAGCCATCACACCTTCAATATAGTCATGCGTGTGCCCCATGGCGGATTGGGCATCGCGCTCAGCATCAAGCTGCTGGTTCAGCGTACGGGTCGAAGCATCTCGCAGCAAATGGCGGGTCGCGACCATCGCTTTGGTGGGCATGGCGGCTAAGCGCTCTGCCAGGGTTGTCGCGGCAGCCACGCAGTCTTCATCCTCTTTAACCACATCCCAAATCATGCCCCATTCTTTTGCCTGGGCAGCGGTTAATTTATCTCCCGTCAACGCCAAACCCATGGCTCGCGCCAAGCCTAGGCGCTGCGGTAAAAACCAACTGCCGCCCGCGTCTGGAATCAATCCAATTTTGCTGAAGGCTTGAATAAAACTCGCAACCGGTGCAGCAATCGCCATGTCGCAGCTCATCACCAGTGAAGCGCCCGCGCCCGCAGCCACACCGTTCACCGCTGCGACGGTGGGCATGCGCAGGCTTTGCAAGCGGCGTGCCGTGGGGTTGAACAATTGGTCAATCACCGGGCCTGGGTCGGCGCGGTGCATCAAATCTTCCACATTCGGGCCTGGTTCAAAATCAAACTCCGCCAAATCCGCCCCCGCGCAAAAAGCACGGCCTGCACCGGTGATAACTAGGGCGCGAATGGCGGCGTTGGCCTCTGCTTTGTCCAGCGCCGCCCACAGCTGGGTATGCATTTGGCGGGTAAAACTGTTCAACGCTTCGGGGCGATTCAGGGTGATGATGGCGACTGCGCCTTGCTCTGCGTACAAAACTGTAGAAGTTGCTGAGTGATTCATATTGATTTTTCCTTGGCTAAATTTATCGACTTATTGATGACTTATTTATCAATCGTACCGTTTTGAGCGATCCGCGCTGCTAATTGGCTAAGCGCAGCGTAAGCCGCACCTGCATCTGCGTTCCATTCTGCAACGGCTTTTCCCTGCATCGCTACCAATTCTGAATCACCCCGCGCTGCAGGGCCAGTCAAAGCCTTGGCTGCGCCTTGCGCTGCTATGTTTTGCACCGCCTTTTGCAAAAGTGAGGCATTCAAAGGCGCAATCAGCTCTTTAGGCATGCCCGTGCTTTGCCACAAATCAGCCGCCACGACTTGCAACACCGGTAAAAAATTCGTCGCAAACACAGCGGCAGCATGGTACAACACTTTGTCTTTGGCGGCCAAGTCAAAGCAGTTTGCACCAATCGCTTCAAAGGCTGACTGCAAAACTTGCTTGGCAGCAGCGTCACCTTCTAACGCACACGGCGTGCCTGCAAACTGGGTGATGACGGAGGCTGGTGCGCTGAAACTCAAAATGCAATGCGCGCTGGCAAGATTGCAAGACTGCTTCTGCAAAGGTGCCATCACGTTGGACGCCAAGGCACCGCTGCAGTGAAAAACGATGCCGTCTTTCACATTGACGTTGTTTGCCAACTGTGCCGCCACTTTGGCGATTTGAGCATCGGGCACAGCCAGCATCCATATATCGGCAGGTCGCATATCACCCATCGTATGCACCGAACGTCCTGCCCCGATAAACTGCACCGCCTCGTTTGCACTGGCAGCAGAGGTGGTCAGAACATCTTGGATTTTAAATACACCACCCGCATGCCACAAGTGCGCCAGACTCCGTCCAACTCGACCTGCACCAATAATATTGAGGGTTTTCAAGAGGTCACAGAAAATTCAGCCACAGCCAATCTTGTCGCTTGTACATCAATATACAGTTGATCCAGAATTGAAGGTGTCAACTCATTTGCAGTGTCTAGCAATGCCGACTCAATTTTCTTCAAGCTACCAACCATCGCAGTAAACCCCATCAACATGCAAACACCCATGATTCGATGTACCAATTCATTCGCCTCAATACGATTTCCCGCCTTCAAAGACTCAGAAATCTTCGTTAGAGCTTGTTCATCGTTGTCAAACAACTCATCGAGTTGGTTGTTACTCGTTTCTACAGGCATTAAATTTAAAAATTCCTGATAGGCCTTTACATCAATGATCTCATGAGAGGGCGTATCCAGACGATCCGCAGCTTCGAAAAAGCAACGCTCCAGCGCCTGTCGTAAACCGTCCGCATGAACTGGCTTTGTGATGAAATCATTGACGCCAGCTTTAAATGCCATTTGGCGAGTGTCGCTGAAGACATCCGCACTTAGCATGATGATTTTGACGTCACCTATAGGGGATCCCAGTTTTCGTATGGCTTGGGTCGCAGTCATCCCGTCCATCACAGGCATATGCATATCCATCAAAATGACATCAACCGGGTTATTTTGCACAGCTTCAAAGGCCAGCTTCCCATTTTCAAAACTGATTGTTTGGTGCCCCATTTTTTCCAACAAATACGTCAAGTACTTGATATTTACTGGATGATCATCAGCAACCAAAACATTCAGGCTTCGATGTGACGAGATCACTTTTTTCAATGGGACCGTTGGGGCTCCCGCTTGATACAAAGGAATTTCTAGTTTAAATGTCGAACCAACACCTAAAGTACTTTTAACAGTGATTGTGCTATCCATCAGTTTGACGAGGTTGTACGAGATTTCCAAACCCAACCCAGTCCCACCAAAACGTCTGTGTATGGATTGATCAGCCTGGTGGAACCTTGAAAACAAGCCCAATAGCGTTTTTTCATCCATGCCGATGCCTGAGTCGTCAACTGTAAGACACAAACCTATCTTTGTATTTGGGTAACTCAAAGTTGAAACCGCTAGCTTCAAAGATACATGGCCAGAATCTGTAAACTTAATGGCATTGCTCAATAAATTGAACAGAATTTGACTTAACCGCATCTCATCCGCTTCTATCCACTGCGGCAGAGCATGATCAACCTCGACCCTTAAGTCGATGTTTTTTGCGTGGGCTACAACTGTCATCAATGCTTGCACATTTTTAATAAGGTTTTGCAGATGCATGGGTCCTGTACGCAACTTCAAGGAACCAGACTCGATTGAAGAAATATCCAAGATATCATTCAGAATACTCAGTAAGTGCTTAGAAGAATTCAGGGCGGTATGGGTGTAATCTTTTTGGACCTCTGACAAAGGCGTAGCAGACAGCAGGTCTAGCATGCCCACCATGCCCTGAAACGGCGTCCTCAATTCATGACTCATATTGGCCAAAAAAACGCTCTTGGCTTGAGTCGCTTCCTCAGCCTTTTGGCTAGTTGTCTGCAAAAGATGCGTCATATTGACGAGGTTCAAGTTTTGGAATCGCTGGCGACGGATATAGACAGCTGTGGCCATCAAAGCAACCAGAAAAACTACCCATTGCAGGTATATCAGTGCAAAAATCCAAGACTCTTGTTCTTGGATGGTCGTATTGCGAACCTCAATTTCGTCATAAACTGCTACGCCTGCTACATTTGTCAACTCTCGGATGACCGAAGCCTCCTCATTTGCTTTTTGTAATAGGTTTTGGATGATCGGCGTATCTACGGCCTTATCTTCCAGTGTGCCAATCACCGGCTCAGCCATTTGAATAAACGATTCAACAAACCTGATGGTACCGTCATATTCTGGTTTACGGCGAAGATACTCCAATGTCGGACTGTTCTTGATCAGTGAATAACGACTAAGAAATATCTCATATCGCAAAACCGTGGCCTGTCGGTTTTCAATAGTTTGACTTTCCAATGTATCGCGCAAAGAAATTCGCAG
>CANKRG010000076.1 GCA_947485165.1 Comamonadaceae bacterium | reverse complement strand
CTGTGTCGTTCGCAACGGCCGCACAAGAAGTGTCACAAGATAGCTCTGCCGCCGCAGGTGGTGACTTGGGCTGGGCCAACCCTGGCCAGTTTGTGCCAGAGTTTGAAGGCCCCATGGGTCAATTAGCCGTAGGACAAGTGTCTGCACCCATCGTTACTCGCTTCGGTGTGCATTTGCTTGTGGTGCAAGAACGTAGAAAAGCACAATTGAGCGCCGCTGAGGAGCGCGAAGTTGCTCAAAATGCATGGCGTGAGAAAAAATTTGACGAGGCTTATGCCAACTGGATCACTGAATTGCGCGGCAATGCCTATGTCGAATACCGCGAACCACAACAATAATTGAAACCGCTATTTTGAGTAAACATATTGCCCGGAAACGCTTTGGTCAGCACTTTTTGACCGACAAATCCATCATCACCGACATCGTTGATGCCATCAACCCGCAAGTTGGACAAGTGATGGTGGAGATTGGTCCTGGCCTGGCAGCGCTAACCCAGCCCCTGGTTGAGCGGCTCGGGCACTTGACCGTGATTGAGCTTGACCGAGATTTGGCTGCTCGCTTGCGGCAGCATCAACATCTGACGGTGATTGAATCCGACGTTCTTAGGGTTGATTTCAGTAAAATCTTAACTCCAGCACCAGGTCGTCAAAAAATCCGCGTTGTAGGAAATCTGCCTTACAACATTTCAACGCCTATTTTGTTTCACCTGCTGGACTATGTTGATGGCATAGAAGACCAGTACTTCATGCTGCAAAAGGAAGTGATTGATCGCATGGTCGCCCCAGCCGACAGCAGCGACTACAGCCGCCTCAGTGTGATGTTGCAATGGCGCTATGAGATGGCTAATATTTTGTTTGTGCCGCCCACGTCGTTCGATCCGCCGCCCCGCGTAGACAGCGCGATTGTGAGCATGCTGCCACGGGCGAACCCGCCGGCTATCGATGTGAATCGACTCAGCGAAGTGGTGCAAGTCGCCTTCAGCCAACGCCGTAAGCTGATGCGCCACACCTTGGGTAAGTGGCTAGAAGAAAAGAAATACGCAGGAAATTTTGACTTGCAGCGCAGGGCACAAGAAGTGCCGGTACAGGAATACATCGACCTCGCATTGTCAGTTTAACGTTGCGACCTAAATTGCTATAGATTCAATAGCAATTTAGGCGGTAAATACGCCGACTAGAGGCAAAAAAGCCCATATAAATGGGCTTTTTTTGTTGGCGCACGGGAAGCCGTCTTATGCAGCGGCTAACCAGTATCCTGCATTAAACGGGCTGCTCATACGCAACGCTAGCGGTGATACATCAACCAATTTATCGGTTGGCATTTTTTCACCCTCTTCGATCAAGTCGTCCAACACCTTCACGTCTGATGTCAGTCCCAAGGCCTCATTCGCCCGTTCTGCTTGGCTATTTTGCGCAGAACGGGCTACAGAAAAGAATAGAAGCATCGGAATGGTATCTTCCGGTCCCCCCAATAATCTGCAGCGTCGCGGAAAATGTCCAGCAATTGTTCACGGGCTTCTTTGTCAAACTTCACGTTGGCAGGAATGTGCTCAAGCACCACGATGAAACCTGGCTGCGGGCCAGATTTATGCAGTGGGTCAGTGATGCAATCGTACAAGGCGTCAAAATTCTTGCCGAAATGAGATGGCAGCGTGAATTGCGCCGCAATCAAATCAAGAATATCTTGCTTCGATTGCGCATTGGCCAAGTTGGCATATAAAAAATGCTGGTTCAAATGCTGTGCGGCCAATTGCAAGTCATTCACGGTAAACGCGCGAATGGACTGAACAATATTAGGCCGTACGGTACGAAGTGGCGTATCCATCCTCGCTCCTCTTTCTAAAGTCAAAAAATATTCCAAACCTTGCAATTTGGGGAAACTGGTCTACATGTCTTAAATCGTCAGCTGTTTAACTAGCGGACAATTTTTCGAAAACTCGAATAATGATCTTCGGTGTAATAACAAGCGTCAGGCGATTGAACTTGCAACCCACCACAAACGATACGTTTTGCACCACGATGACGCACACCCGGTGTTCTTACGGTGTATTCACGGTAATAACCACGCTTGTGTTTTGGCAACAGTTGCTCACGGTTGCCAAAAACCACGCCATCTTTGTCGTGCGCAAATGGCCCACCTTGCAAAATCAACGCGTAAACTTGCTGTCCCTGCCGTGGTAACTCAGCAACGGAGACTGCCGCCAGAGTTTCCTCTGACATAAAGCTCCGGCTCTGCGCCGTGCCGATGGTTAAACCAGCTAAACCAAGAACAGCCAACAAAAAAATCAGCTTCACCCTGTGGTTGAAGCTGATTTTTGCACCAGAAATGTAGTTTTTAAGCCACTTTGACAGCATTTTCAGCATCATTCACACTCGATAGTCACATCAACTTACAAAAATCATCTCGTCATTCATTCGGGTTTACCCGAAAGCATCCAAGTCCGATAGTGTCGTTGAAATCAACTAAAAACGCAAGCGATCTGTGCACATTAAAGTACCAGAAAGCGTTTTTATCACGCTAAATCTCTACGCTGCGTGCATTAGTTTTCACACCAATAGAGTGGGCATAGGCCAACTTTCGATGGCAATTGGTGGGGTTCGGGCGGGGTTCTGGCGGGGATGGGCTTAAGCCACCCTTGCGGCATTTGCATCTGCCACTGTCAGCGCAGTCATATTCACGATACGGCGTACCGTCGTACTTGCGGTCAAAATATGCACGGGTTTGTTCGCACCCAGCAACACAGGCCCAATTGCTATATTACCGCCAGCGGCAGTTTTAAGCAGGTTATAGGCGATATTTGCTGAATCAATGTTGGGGAAGACCAGTAAATTAGCTTCACCGACCAACGCGCTGTTTGGCATCACCGCAGCACGCATGTGCTCGTCTAACGCCACGTCACCATGCATTTCGCCATCCACTTTGAGCCAAGGCGCTTGAACACGCAGCAACTCCAAGGTTTTACGCATTTTGACGGCCGTTGGCAAATTGCTGCTGCCAAAATTGGAGTGGCTCAAGAGCGCAACGTTTGGCTTGAGACCAAAACGCATCATTTCTTCAGCTGCCATCACCGTAATCTCGCACAACTCTTCGGGAGTTGGGTCGTAGTTGACATGCGTGTCGACCAAGAATAACTGTCGATTGGGCAGCATCAGCCCATTCATACAGGCATAAATTTGCACATCTTGCTGCGTGCTCGGGCTACCGCCAGCGCGCTTGCCAATGACTTGGTCAATGTATTGCAAGTGCAAGGCCGTGGTGCCCCAGGTACCGCAAATCAAGCCATCGACATCGCCTTTGTGCAGCAACATCGCGCCAATCAAAGTCAGACGACGGCGCATTTCGATTTTGGCCATCTGCACGGTCACGCCTTGGCGTTCGGTCATGCGGTGGTAGGTTTGCCAAAAATCGCGGTAACGGCTGTCTTGCTCGACGTTCACCACGTCGTAATCCAGCTCTTCTTTCAGGCGAAGGCCAAATTTTTCAATCCGTTGCGCAATGATGGCTGGGCGACCAATCAAGGTCGGGCGCGCCAAACCTTCATCCACCACAATTTGGCAAGCACGCAACACGCGCTCTTCTTCACCTTCCGCATAGGCAACACGCTTGCTCTTTGCCGCTTTTGCCGCCATGAAAATCGGTTTCATGGTGGTGCCAGAGGCGTAAACAAAGGCTTGTAGCTTTTCAATGTAAGCCGCCATGTCTTTGATAGGACGCAAAGCTACACCAGAATCGGCAGCGGCTTGCGCCACCGCTGGGGCGATTTTCATCATCAAACGCGGATCAAATGGCTTGGGGATCAAATACTCAGGGCCAAATACCAGCTGCTCGCCCACATAGGCAGCGGCAACCACCTCGCTTTGCTCCGCTTGCGCCAACTCTGCAATGGCGTGCACGGCCGCAATTTCCATCTCTAAGGTGATGGTTGATGCACCCGCGTCTAATGCACCACGGAAAATGTAAGGAAAACACAAGACGTTGTTAACTTGGTTCGGATAATCACTGCGCCCAGTCGCGATCACAGCATCGTCACGAACGGCTTTAACGTCTTCCGGTGTGATTTCCGGATTCGGGTTCGCCAGTGCAAAAATGACTGGCTTCGCAGCCATGCTTTTGACCATGTCTTGCTTCAAGACACCGCCCGCAGACAGGCCTAAGAAAACATCTGCACCAGCAATCACTTCAGCCAAAGTGCGATGCGGCGTTTTTTGCGCGTAGCCGATCTTGTCTTCGTCCATGAGTTCGGTGCGACCCTCATAAACGACACCCGCCAAATCGGTGACGAAAATATTTTCTTTTGGAATACCCAATTTGACCAGCAAACCCAAACAAGCCAAGGCAGCTGCACCCGCGCCAGAGGTCACCAACTTCACCTTTTTAGGGTCTTTACCGACAACTTTTAGGCCATTCAAGATGGCAGCGCCCACACAAATCGCCGTGCCATGCTGGTCGTCGTGAAAGACCGGGATTTTCATCCGCTCACGCAGTTTGCGTTCGACATAAAAACAGTCTGGCGCTTTGATGTCTTCGAGGTTGATACCGCCAAACGTCGGCTCTAGCGAGGCAATGATGTCAACCAGCTTATCTAGGTCATGCTTTTCGTCGATTTCAATGTCGAACACATCGATTCCGGCAAACTTTTTGAACAAAACGCCCTTGCCTTCCATCACCGGCTTGGATGCTAGTGGGCCAATATCGCCCAAACCCAATACCGCCGTGCCATTGGTGATGACCGCCACCAAGTTTCCGCGAGCGGTGTATTTGAAGGCGTTGTTGGGGTCTTTGACGATTTCTTCGCAGGGAAATGCAACACCTGGCGTATAAGCCAAAGACAGGTCATGCTGGTTAACCATTTGCTTGGTAGAGGCAATGGATATTTTTCCAGGAATCGGAAACTCATGGTATTCAAGTGCGGCACGGCGTAATTCAACGCGTTTTTGATCGCTGTTCATGGGTTCTGTGGGTTGCATCTTCTGTCTCCGTTATAGCTCTGCATTTGACTCAGCGCGTGGCGAATTAAAAATTTATAGTGCACTTATTCTAACGCCAAGCTTACCGCTATAAATTTATAACCCATCATGCTAAAGCACGCTTAAACATGAAAATTAGCCGTGTTTAATTTCCGAATCGGTGAGTTTTGAACCGCCAGCTCAATCTCATGAATATGCTCTGGCGTGGTGCCACAACAGCCACCCACAATATTGACCAAACCTTCATCCGCAAACTCACGCACCAGCCGTGACGTGACATCCGGCGTTTCGTCGAAGCCGGTATCGCTCATGGGGTTGGGCAAACCCGCGTTGGGATAGCAACTGATGTACGTATCTGTCGCGGTGCGGTGCAGCTCTTGCACATAAGGCCGCATCAAAGCCGCGCCCAGCGCACAGTTCAAACCCACGGCCAGCGGTCTGGCATGGCGCACGCTGTGCCAAAAAGCGGTGACGGTTTGGCCGCTCAAAATACGCCCCGATGCGTCCGTCACCGTGCCGCTGATGATCAAGGGCAAGCGCTCTCCCGAATTTTCAAAATACTCATCAATCGCAAACAAGGCGGCTTTGGCATTCAGCGTGTCAAAAATGGTTTCAACCAGCAACAGATCGCTGCCACCTTCGACCAAAGCCTCCACTTGCTCATAATACGCAGCGCGCAGGGTTTCAAACGTCACATTTCTTGCGCCAGGGTCGTTCACATCCGGGCTGATACTGGCCGTTTTAGGCGTCGGGCCAAGTGCGCCGGCCACAAAACGCGGGCGATCTAGCGTCGCGTATTTGTCGCAGGCAGCACGCGCAATTTTGGCGGACTCCAGGTTCATTTCACGCGCCAAATGCGCCATGTCGTAGTCGTCTTGCGCAATGGTGGTTGCGCCAAAGGTGTTGGTTTCTATCAAATCTGCGCCGGCAGCGAGGTATTTTTCGTGAATGTCGCTGATCACATCGGGACGCGTCAACGACAACAACTCGTTGTTGCCCTTGATATCTTTGTGAAAATCGGCGAATCTTTCACCACGGTACTGCGCTTCGTTCAGCTTAAAGCGTTGAATCATGGTGCCCATCGCGCCATCCAGAATAACGATGCGTTTGGCTAATATGTCTGGCAACTGCTGGCCACGGGTGTAACTAATTGGCTTCATAAGTCTTGAAATAACTCTCGGATATAGGCCTCCATTGTAGAAAGACTTCAAACCCCACCTCAAAATAGCGACAAGCAAGCCATAACCCACTAAAAACTAGCGACAATAAGAACTGTATTTATTCACAGATTCCATCAATTTTCGCTAAATCTTCGGTTTTAGCACCCTGAATGCCCATTTTGCACCGCGAACTGCTACTCGACATCTTTGGCTATACCGAATTCAGAGGGCCCCAAGAAGCCATCATTGACCACGTCAGCGCAGGCGGTGATGCGCTGGTCTTGATGCCTACGGGTGGCGGCAAATCGTTGTGCTACCAAATTCCAGCCCTCGCCAGGCAACAAGCCGGCCACGGCGTGACGATTGTGATTTCGCCGCTGATTGCACTCATGCACGACCAAGTGGGCGCGTTGTTAGAAGCTGGTGTCGATGCTGCCTACCTCAACTCCAGCCTAAGCTCAGAGGCAAGCTACGCGCTGGAGAAACGCTTGCTCAGCGGCAGCATCACGATGCTCTACGCCGCCCCCGAGCGCGTGACCAACCCACGGTTTTTGGCGCAACTTGATTCGCTTTACGAACGCGGCCTGCTCAGCTTGTTTGCCATCGACGAAGCCCATTGCGTGAGCCAGTGGGGCCATGATTTCAGACCTGAATACCGCGCTTTGTCGGTGCTGCACGAACGTTTCGCCAGCGTTCCGCGCGTGGCACTCACCGCCACCGCTGATGAGCTGACGCGTGAAGACATGATTGAGCGTTTGCAGCTGCAAGAAGCCGCCAAATTTGTCAGCAGCTTTGACCGCCCGAACATTCGCTACCGTTTGGTAGAGAAAAAAGACCCGACCCAGCAATTGCTGCGGTTTATCCGCAACGAGCACACAGGCGATGCGGGCATTGTCTACTGCCAATCGCGCAAAAAAGTAGAAGACATTGCGCAGACTTTGAGTAACGAAGGCATACCCGCTTTGCCCTACCACGCAGGTCTGGACGCTGGTGTGCGGCAAGCCAACCAAGACCGGTTTTTGCGAGAAGACGGCTTGGTGATGGTCGCCACGATCGCTTTTGGCATGGGCATTGACAAGCCCGATGTGCGCTTCGTCGCGCACTTGGACATGCCCAAAAACATTGAAGCCTACTACCAAGAAACAGGTCGTGCAGGCCGCGATGGCGCACCTGCCAATGCGTGGATGAGCTATGGCCTGCAAGATGTGGTGAACCAGCGCCGCATGATCGACGAAAGCCCCGCTGGCGAAGACTTCAAAAGCATCATGCGTGGCAAATTGGACGCTTTGCTGACGTTGGCAGAAAGCATTGACTGCAGACGTGTGCAATTACTACGATACTTTGGAGAGGACTGCCGGCAATTTTCCGACGAGCCGCCTCTAGGAAAATTAGTCCCCTCGGGCGGCGGCGTAGGTCGCGAAGCGACAAGCGTGGGGGCAAAATTCATGTGCGGCAACTGTGACAACTGTCTGAACCCGCCTGATTTGTGGGATGGCACCGATGCCGCACGCAAGCTGCTCAGCACCATTTACCGCGTGCAGCAGCACAGCGGCATCAGCTTTGGGGCGGGTCACATCATGGACATTTTGCGCGGTAAAAAAACCGAAAAAGTGACGCAATTTGGCCACGAAGCCATCAGCACCTTTGGCATTGGAGCAACCTTGAGCGAAACGCAATTGCGCAGTGTGCTGCGGCAACTGATTGCGAATGGCGCATTGAACATCAACGCCGCTGCGTTCAACACCCTGCAACTCAACGACGCTTCGCGCGAGGTGCTCAAGGGCAACATCCAAGTGATGCTGCGTGAATCTGAGGCGGCGAGTGCAACACGTGGGATGGGCAGCAAAGCCAAACGCAGTGCCACGTCTGCGACTAAAACCGCCAATGCAGTACTTGATGCTGCGGGAGAACGCCGCTTTGCTTCGCTAAAAGCCTGGCGCGCCGAAGTGGCGCGTGAGCACAACCTACCCGCCTACGTCATCTTCCACGACGCCACCTTGATCGCCATTGCCCAGCGAGCCCCGTTGCAACTGAGCGATTTGGATGGCATCAGCGGCATTGGCGCGAAAAAACTCACCGCTTATGGCGATGAGGTGCTTCGAGCGGTGCGGTAGTTAAGGAAGCTCTGCATAACCCCTCCCGTTCGGGCTGAGCCCTTCGACGGGCTCAGGACAGGCTCTGTCGAAGCCTTCTCTAAGTTATTGATTTATAACGAAAGCATTTCGACAAGCTCAATGCGAACGGACTTATGCAGGTGTTCCTT
>CANKRG010000075.1 GCA_947485165.1 Comamonadaceae bacterium | reverse complement strand
GAATGCCTCGTGCCCCGGCCGGATGATGACCATGGCCCCCACAAAACCACCCGCCACCAGCACCCAGCGCAGGGGCGACACCGTCTCGCCCAACAACTTGCCCGCCAGCAGCGTGATGACCAGCGGCGTGATCAACACAATCGCCGTGAATTCACCCACAGGCATGAAACGCAGGCTTAAAAACGCCAGCAACGTCGTCACCACCAGCAGCAGGCCGCGCAAAATTTGGAATTTAGGATGCGCTGTTTTAAACGCCGCCCTGCCGCGCGTGGGCAACATGAGTGCAGACATCACAATGGTCTGAATCGCGTAGCGAAACCACAGCGCCACGAGCACGGAGACGCTGTTGGTGACAAATTTAGCAACCGTGTCTGACACCGCGAAACAAGCCACTGCCACCACCGACCAAGCGATGCCCTCCAGCGCCATGCCCGGCTTGGCTAAGCTGCCTATGCCGTTTACAGCTCGCGTCACAGGGCTTTTTCCACTGTGCTGTGCTGAATGCTGTCTTTGACCAGTTCCCACACCGGCATCAAATCACCCGGCAGCATGGGCAGCGTACCCAAATCAATCCGGCTCTCGTCCGGGCTGTGAAAGTCGCTCCCGCGCGACGCTGCCATACCAAATTCTTTCGCCACCGCCGCATATTCCACGTATTCTGCCGTGGTGTGGCTACCCGTCACCACCTCTACGCCCTGCCCGCCGTGGGTTTTGAACTCGCTGAACAAGGCAAATTCTTCATTCGCCGTGAATTTGTAGCGCCCCGGGTGCGCAATCACCGCCACGCCGCCGCTTTGCGTGATCCAGCCCACAGCGTCGCCCAAACTCGCCCAGCGGTGCGGCACGTAGCCGGGTTTGCCTTCGGTCAAATACTTGCGAAACACCTCGTAAGTGTCTTTACAAACGCCACTTTCGACCAAAAATCGGGCGAAATGGGTGCGGGAGATCAATTCAGGATTGCCGACAAAGGTCAAAGCGCCGTCATAAGCACCTTTGATGCCGACTTTGGCCAGCCCGTCCGACATTTCCATCGCCCGCTCACCGCGCCCGCCACGGGTTTTGGCCAGACCATTGACAATCAACGGGTTGGTTGCGTCGAAACCGAGGCCGACGATATGCACGGTTTCATTGGCAAACGTGACTGAAATTTCTGTTCCCGTCAGATACGCCATGCCATTTGCCGCAGCCGCAGCCGCAGCCCGCACCTGCCCGCCAATTTCGTCATGGTCAGTAAGAGCCCACAACTCCACCCCGTTGGCCTTTGCCCGCGCAGCCAGCGCTTCAGGTGTCAAAGTGCCGTCAGAGACGACGGAATGGCAATGTAAATCAGCATTTAAGTAAGTAGTCACCCTAATATTTTAGGCTTTTATGAGAAAACCTTGTGTATTTATGGCGACTTATGCGATCTGACCAAAGCTGTGCCGAATGACTTACACGCCTTCCACGCCCTCGATCAAAAATTTGATCGTTCGCCGCCCATTCCACTCCGCTGCATCCAGCCGAAACGCCAGCTTCACCCGTGGCGGCAGCTGCTCGGTGTGGCCAAACCACATGCCATCCATCGGTTGGCCTTGGTGTTTGAGCTTCAGCGACAGGTGGTTTTGCCCGACGATGCGCTGCGACAGCACCTCGACCTCTTCGCTGAAGGTGGGCGCAGCAAAGCCCTGGCCCCAGACCTCGCGATCCAGCATGTCGATCAGATCGACCCGCAGGTAGTTGGGGTCAACAGGGCCATCGGTGGCAATCGTTCGAGTGAGGGATTCGTCGTCCAGCCACTCGGCGGCGACCTGGCTGAGCGCGGCTTCAAACTCGTCAAACCGCTCTTCCAGAATGGTGCAACCCGCCGCCATGGCGTGGCCGCCGAAGCGCAACAGCACGCCGGGGTGTCGTTTGGCGACCAGATCGAGCGCATCACGCAGGTGAAAACCGGGGATGGAGCGGCCGGAGCCTTTTAATTCGTGCGATTTACCGGCCGCACCACTGGCGGCGAAGACAAAACTCGGACGGTGCAGCTTGTCTTTGAGGCGCGAAGCGACGATGCCGACCACGCCTTCGTGGAACTCGGGGTCAAACACGCAGATCGCGGGCGGCGGGTCTTCGTCTTCCTGAAACAGCGACTCGGCCATGACAAAGGCCTGCTCGCGCATGCCGCCTTCCAGCTCGCGACGCTGGCGGTTGATGCCGTCCAGCGTGCGAGCCAGCTCGTCGGCGCGGCTGGGGTCGTCGGTCAGCAGGCATTCGATGCCCAGTGTCATGTCAGACAGGCGGCCGGCGGCGTTGATGCGTGGGCCGATGGCAAAGCCGAAATCAAAACTGGTGGCCACCGGCGCTTTGCGCCCTGCCGCTATGAAAAGACTAGCTATACCGGCATATAATACGCCGACTCTGATGCGTTTAAGACCTTGCGCGACGAGGCGGCGGTTGTTCGCGTCCAGTTTCACCACATCGGCCACCGTACCCAAAGCGACCAGCGGCAGCAGCGCATCCAGTCGAGGACCCGTTCGGGCTGAGCTTGTCGAAGCCTGCCCTTCGACCGGCTCAGGGTGAACGGAATTCGCAGTAGTCGCATCAAAAGCCCCGCGCGTGCGCAACTCCGCCCGCAGCGCCAGCAGCACGTAAAACATCACGCCGACACCGGCGATGGACTTGCTCTCAAACTCACAGCCAGGCTGGTTCGGGTTGACGATGACATCGGCATCCGGCAGCTTGATCGCGCCATCGACCAAGGCGGGCAGGTGGTGGTCGGTCACCAAGACCTGTAAGCCGAGCGCTTTGGCCGTGGCGACACCCTCGAAGCTGGCGATGCCGTTGTCGACGGTGATGAGCACGTCCGCCCCGCTGTCTTTGACGCGCTGCGAGATGGGCGCGGTCAAACCGTAGCCGTCGACCACGCGGTCGGGCACGATGTAGCTGACGTGCTTCGCGCCCAGCAGACGCAGACCGCGGATGCCGACGGCGCAGGCGGTCGCGCCATCGCAGTCATAGTCGGCCACGATGCACAGGCGCTTGTTTTGGGCGATGGCGTCGGCCAGCAGCACGGCAGCGTCGGCGACACCCTTCAAACTGCTGGGTGGCAGCAAGAGCGCCAAACCATCGTCCAGCTGCTCTTTGGTACTCACGCCCCGGGCGGCATAGAGCCGCGCCAGCAGCGGATGCACGCCGGTTTGCTCAAGCGCCCAGGCGGCGCGGGGGGGGACGTCGCGGACGGTGATTTTCATGGGTTCAGATCAATTTAACAAACGTTAACTTTTACTATATTTTTTATAGCGCCTTAGGCAATAAATACGCCGACTTGAGACCTAAAATACTCCTAAAATTGCGATTCAACCGTTCCAAAACGCTTTTTTGACGCACTTCATAACGCAGAGCGCTGCGCTCGCCGCACAGGGTCAAAGTGACGGGTTCGCCGGCTTGAACGCGCTTCAGCACATCGACACACAGCGTTGCATCCAACTGCTCCCAGGCTTTCTCCCAAGCTGGCCAATCTTCTTTCAAAGCAGCATCTGCCAGACTTCTAGGCATGTTGATGTTAGTGCTCACTTGCGCGCTAGCCTTTGACAGCTCACCTGTACCATGCAGCCAGATCGAATTGATCGCGGCGGATCGAACACGGCTTCTGGCATCGTTTACTGTATGAGTATACAGCAACATTTGCATTTCATTCTGCAAGCGACGCAGTTTGGCCGACTCGCCATGGGCAGGTTGCCAATCGGCTAAATCTTTCCCAATCACGCGATCTAGCGAGGCGGTTCGGACGTCGCGCAAAGGCTTGCCACAGCACAGCCACGCCGCAGGCTCTAGGTAATGCAGCGCCAAGCCGTCTTCCTCAAAATACGGCGTCATATCGGCGAGAAAATGGCGTGATTCAGTCTCAGACACTTGTAATTGAGCGGGGTCTTCCATGGTCATGCTGCCGATACCTACCACGCTGTCGCACAGGGTGACGAAGCTCCAAGGCAAGGTTTGTGCATGATCCAGTCCCAAAGCAGCCGCCCGCTGCGCGGCCCACGGGATGCACCCGTCGCCGACTGGCAAACCTTGCGCTCTTGCCAAAGCGCGTTCGTGTGGCGGGGAAAACGACTCTTCCGTGCCCACATCGCTGTCTATTAAGGTCAATATACCTAGGAGTTGGCGCAAGTTAGGCAGTTTTAAGCCCTGCAAATGTTTGGCGGCGGCTTCTGAACTAACGGCAGCAAAGGGAATCAGTAGATGGTGAGCGGTTTCAGACATGTCGCTATTGTCGCTCTTAGCTTCAGCAACTGCGCCCTGTTACCATAACCATCACATATGCAACTCCCCTACGAACTCAAACTCGGCTGGCGCTACACCCGCGCAGGCCGTGCCACGCGGCGCAATGGCTTTATCTCATTTATTTCTGGGGTGTCGATGCTGGGCATCGCGCTGGGGGTGGCGGCGCTGATCATCGTGCTGTCGGTGATGAATGGTTTTCAAAAAGAGGTGCGTGACCGCATGCTGGGTGTGGTCTCGCACATTGAGATTTTCAGCCCCGGTGGTGCAGCACTGCCGGATGCGGCACGTACGCTGGCTGAGGCGAAGGGCAACCCGCAGGTCGTTGGCGCTTCCAGTTTCATAGCAACCCAAGCATTGTTGGCGAGGGGTGAGGACATGAAGGGCACTATCGTACGCGGCATTGACCCGGCGACTGAAAGCCAGGTGACGGATTTGGCGGCCAGCAGCCAAAATTTGGACGCCATCAAAGCGCTGGTGCCGGGCGAGTTTGGTGTGGTGCTGGGCTACGAACTGGCGCGGCAACTGGGTGTTGGCAAAGGCGACCGCGTGACGCTGATCGCCCCCAGTGGCCAGGTCACACCCGCTGGCGTGGTGCCGCGCATGAAGCAGCTGAGCGTAGTCGGCACCTTTGATTCGGGCCATTTTGAATACGATGCCACGCTGGCGATGATGCACATGGACGATGCGGCCAAGATGTTCCGGCTGGAAGGGCCGACCGGTATTCGCCTGAAACTCAAAGACCTGCATCAGGCCAGGGAAGTCGCCCAACAGCTCAGCAAGAGCTTAACCGGCGACCTGATCGTGCGCGACTGGACGCGGCAAAACAAAACCTGGTTTGCCGCCGTGCAGGTTGAAAAACGCATGATGTTCATTATTTTGACGCTGATCGTCGCCGTCGCCGCTTTCAATCTGGTGTCCACCCTGGTGATGACGGTGACCGACAAGCGCGCCGATATCGCCATTTTGCGTACTTTGGGCGCGAGTCCGAAAAGCATCATGGGTATTTTTGTGGTGCAGGGTGCGACGGTGGGTGTGATTGGCACGCTATCTGGCCTGCTGCTGGGCTTGAGCATCGCCTTCAATATCGACGTGATCGTGCCCTTTATCGAGCGCCTGTTCAACGCCAGCTTTTTGCCGAAAGACATTTACCTCTTGAGCGGTATGCCCAGCGAACCGCAGATGAGCGACATCATGCCGATAGCTGTCATTTCCCTCATCATGGCCTTTGCCGCCACGCTGTACCCCAGCTGGCGTGCCAGCCGAATCAACCCGGCGGAGGCTTTGAGATATGAATAATTTAGAAAAAGAAGTAGTGCTGTCAGCCACTGGCTTGGGGAAGCGTTTTCACGAAGGTCCGTTGGATGTGACGGTGTTGCACGATGTTGATTTACACGTGCATGCTGGTGAAATCTTAGCCATCGTTGGGGCGTCTGGTTCGGGCAAAAGCACGCTTTTGCATTTACTGGGCGGCTTGGATACGCCAACTACGGGTTCAGTAACGCTAAAGGGACAGGCTTTGGCAAAACTCAACGAGGCTGAGATTGGTGATTTACGCAACCAGCATCTGGGTTTTGTCTACCAGTTTCACCACTTGTTAGCCGAATTCACCGCGCAAGACAACGTGGCTATGCCACTGTGGATTCGACGTTTAGATGTTGAAAAATCAGCACAAATCGCTAGAAAAATACTTGCTGATGTCGGCTTGAAAGATCGCCATCACCACAGGCCATCCGAACTCTCAGGCGGAGAACGCCAGCGCGTCGCCATAGCCCGCGCTTTGGTGACCCAACCGGCTTGCGTGCTGGCGGATGAACCGACGGGCAATTTGGATAGAAACACCGCCAATGCCGTGTTTGACCTGATGATCAACCTCGCCAAAACCAATGGCACAGCTTTTGTGGTGGTGACGCATGACGAGGCGCTGGCGGCCCGGTGTGACAGGCAGTTGCGGCTAGTGGGTGGCGTGTTGCAGGAATAATTTGCCCACTCCTTGGTAACGCGTTTTCTACAAAATCCGGTTAAACCAAAGCATGGACAGCCCCGCTGAAGCAATCGCCAAGGCAGCGGCTACCAATGCCAGCAGCCCCGAAATTTCGGTTTCTTTTTTCTCCACCGTCAGGCGGGAGCTGAGGGTTTCGTAAACTTTTTTCAGGTCGGCTGCGGTGCCCGCATAGAAGTAGTCGGCCTGGGTTTTGTTGGCGATGGCTTTGAGGGTTTCTTCGTCGAGTTTCACGCGCATGGACCAGCCTTCAAAGCCGATGGTTTCGCCGTTCACAGTACCAATGCCAACGGTATAAACGCGCACGCCGCGCTCGGAGGCCAATTTTGCCGCTTCTAGTGAATCAACGCCAGTGGTTCGTTGCCCATCGGTCAGCAAAATAATGGCGGCGGAGCTGTACGAGCCAGGTGCGACCGGTGTGAATTCTTTTTTCTCTATTGGCTTTTCATCAATTGACACGCCGCGCTGGCGCTGGCCGTATTGCAATTGCGCCAAATCAATACCCGCATCGGGAAACAGCGTTGCCAAAGACATGACGATGCCGTTGCCGATGGCGGTGCCGCGCTGCAGCTGGAAACGGTCGATGGCGGAGATCAAGTCTTCACGGTTCAGAGTAGGAATTTGTGCGACTTGCGCCGAACCCGCAAAGGCCACAATGCCAACTTTGATGTTGCGCGGAAGCTCGGTCAGAAACGCTTTGGCGGCATTTTGCGCCGCGACGATGCGGCTGGGCAACACATCAGTGGCGCGCATGCTGCCAGACACGTCCATGGCCAGCATGATGGTTTCTTGCTGCATAGGTAGCGTGACGACAGCAAACGGACGTGATGCCGCGAGCAGCATCAGGGTGATGGCCAGCAAAAACAAGATCGGCGGTATGTGCCGACGGAAACCGGGGCCGGCGTCCATCGCTTCACGAACAATGGACAAACTCGCAAAGCGCAAAGACGCCTTCTTTTTACGTCGCAGCAGCCACCAATACACAGCAACCAGCAGGGGCACAGCAAGCAACAGCCAAAGTAATGACGGCCACATAAAAGTCATAGGGAAACGGGAAGGAAATGATTTAGGCCACCAGCTACTCAGCATGTCAGTGAATTTCGTTATCTCATTCATAAGCGCAACTCCAGTTCAGCGCGCTCAGGCAACCAATTTCAGATGGATGGGCAGTTTACCGCCCACTCCAACCCGGCTACGGCGTTTGCGCATGTCGGTAAATCGCAAAATAGACGAGACCAAATCGTCTTCGGTGGACAGCTCTAAGGTGTCAACGCCAGCCCGTGCTAGTGACTGTCGCAACTGCGTTTCACGTTGTGCGGCGATTTGCGCGAAACGTTGTCGGAACTTGGCACTCGACGTATCGACCAGCATTTGCTCGCCGCTCTCGGCATCACGCATGGTGATCAACCCCAGATCGGGCAAGGCTGCTTCCAAGGGGTCAAACAGCCGCACGGCGACAACTTCATGTTTTTGCGCCAGCATGCCCAAAGGCTTTTCCCAGCCGGGCTCACTGATGAAGTCGGACACCACAAACACGGTGGAACGACGCCGCACCATGCTAGCCGCCGACATCAGCAAATCGGCCAAACGTGTGGTGCTGGCCTGGGTTGATGGGGGCCGCTGCTGCATGGCATGCATCAACTGCAAGACATGCCGCCGCCCACTGCCAGCAGGGACAACGCGGTCAACACCAGCGCCGTACAAAATAGCCCCGACACGGTTGCCATGCCGCGTCAGCAGCCGGGCCAGCACAGCGACAAAACCGCTGGAGACACTGCGTTTGAGTTGCTTGCCAGAACCGAAATCAACCGAGGGGCTCAGATCGAGCAAAAACCAGGCCGTCATCTCGCGGTCTTCGGTGAACACGCGCACATGTGGCACTTGCAAACGTGCGGTGACGTTCCAATCCATATGTCGCACATCGTCATGGTGCTGGTATTCGCGCAAATCCGCCAAATCGATTCCCGTCCCCCGCAACAAAGTGCGGTAGTCGCCTTGCAGCAAACCATCGAGACGACGAACAACGGTCCATTCCAAGCGGCGCAAAATGTGTTCTGCGCCATGGTTCTCTACTGCTAAAGCCGAAGTAGCAGACGAACTTGCATCTGCCACCGCATCCACTGCGCTGGCTGTTTTACGTTTGAAGATCTCAAACATGGTGCATTTTTCTATGATGTTAAGGTCAAGCCGCTAGTTTTTCGTGCTCCAGCGGTTTCGCTGGCACGGGTATTTTGGCCATGATTTTGGCAATGACAGCATCCGCCGTCAGCCCCTCAGACAAGGCTTCATATGACAGCACCAAACGGTGGCGCAGTACATCGGGCACCAAGTCTGCCATGTCTTCTGGCAGCACGTAGCTGCGACCACGCAACATGG
>CANKRG010000074.1 GCA_947485165.1 Comamonadaceae bacterium | reverse complement strand
TAGTCGCTGCACGACAAATGCGGCTTGCCTACCAGCCACTTACTCGCAGATGGCGGTTGAATGTCTCTAACACTACTGGAAGTAATGGCAGTATAAATAGCAGTTTGGGTGGGGTGTTAGGGGGCGGACTGCCTCAATATTTCGACACCTTGTCGGAGGCTATGTCGAAAATTCAACGCATTAGCCGATGGCGAATCGTTGATCTAGCCGACCTTGACCCAGATGCGCTGCACACTTTAGATTTGAGCTTCAAGCTGGATGTTTCTCAGATGCCGAGGCCGTTTCAAATTGGCTTGATCGGGCAAAGCGATTGGAATATATCGACCACTAAAAGCATCCGATTTTCATCTGAGGTGGCAAAGTGATTAAGCCGAAATGGTTTGGGCTTCAGCATCTCGCGCTGAAATCTCGCCAAATACGTTGGGTGCTTGGCTTAGGCACCGGCGTGATGGTGATCATTGGTTTGGCACTTTTTTTTCTGCTCACGATATCTACCAATAACCGTGCGCAATACGAAGAAACTTATGGCCAGTTGTTGGTGGTTAATGCGGTGGTCGCGTCACTCTTGTTGCTCCTGATCATTGGTTTGGCTATTCGTTTGATGGTGCGGTTGAGACAAGGAAAATTCGGCAGCCAATTGCTGGTCAAGTTAGCTTTGATATTTGGTTTGGTGGGCTTTGCACCAGGTGTTTTGATTTACGTTGTGTCATACCAATTTGTAGCCCGGTCCATCGAAAGTTGGTTTGATGTCAAAGTTGAGGCCGCACTTGATGCTGGTTTGAATTTAGGTCGCGTCACGATTGATGTGCTTTCTACAGAACTGAGCAACAACACCGTTGTGGCGGCAAGACGGCTGTCAGACATGTCGGATGTGGCAGCTTCGCTGGAGCTAGAGCGCATTCGCGAACAGTTGTCCCTGCAAGATGCTTTTTTGTGGACATCTGCAGGGCAGCTCATCGGCAGCGCAGGTGCATCTCGGTACCAAATAAACCCTGATCGTCCCACGCAGCAGCAATTGCGGACAGCAAAATCACAACGTCAAATCGTCAGCTTGGATGGACTTGATGAGGCGGCAGCTGGTGCATCTGCTGCGCCAACGCTTGTAAAAATAAAAGTACTGGTCGCCATACAAGCTGGTGGCTTAGGCATGTCATCTGAGCCACGGTATTTGCAAGTGACACAGTTGCTTTCGCCCACCTTGGTTGCCAACGCATTGGCTGTGACCGAGGCCAACCGAGAGTATCAAAACAGAGCCTTAGCGCGCGGTGGTTTGAAGCGCATGTACATTGCGACCTTAACTTTGAGCCTATTTTTGGCGGTATTTACAGCGGTTTTACTTGCGGTGTTTTTAGGCGCACAGCTCGCTGCCCCTTTGTTGTTGTTGGCTGATGGTGTGCGCCAGGTTGCAGCGGGTGATTTGACGCCTAAACCTGTCCTCAAAAGCAAAGACGAACTGAGTGGTTTGACGCGTTCGTTTGCGGATATGACGCAGCAGCTTTTTGATGCACGTGCAGCGGTAAACAGCAGCATGCTGCAAGTCACCACAGCACGTGAAAACTTGCAAGTGATTTTGGATAATTTGACTTCAGGGGTGATTGTGCTGGATGCCCAAGGCACTATTCAATCGTTCAATCCAGGCGCAGCGCGCATCTTACGTACCTCACTAGAAGCGTTTGACGGAAAACCGCTTTCAAGTATTGCAGGGCTAGAGTCATTTGCATCGGGTGTTCAATCGCAATTTGATGCGTATCTTAGCGAACGGAATTTGCATAATCTTGACCATTGGCAACAATCTTATGTGCTCAATCTGCAAGCTGCTAACGACAATGGTGCAGAGCAAAGTGCGACGGCACTATCATCTCCTTATGCCACACAGCACATCATTAATCTGATCGCACGTGGGGCTGAACTGCCGGGTGAAAATTTCAATCTGAATGCTGGCGACGATGAGGGTAAAAAATCACTCCGCTTGCTGGTGTTTGACGATATTTCAGAAATTGTGTCCTCGCAACGCGCGCAAGCTTGGGGTGATGTGGCGAGACGCTTGGCGCATGAAATTAAAAACCCACTGACACCTATACAGCTTTCAGCACAGCGCTTAGAGAAAAAACTGGCGGGTAAATTAGAGGAACCAGAGCAGACTGTCGTCACCAAATCCGTCAAAACGATTGTGGATCAGGTCGAAGCCATGAAGCGTTTGGTCAATGAGTTCAGAGACTACGCGCGATTGCCTGCTGCAGAACTTAAACCTGTTGACCTCAACGCATTAGCCGCAGATATCATGCAGCTGTATGGTGCCGAAGATGGTGCACTGATGAAAGCCAAGCATGGCGCTGCAACGATCACGCCCATTTTTGACCCGCAGTGCCCGCGTATCATGGGTGACGCGCAGCAATTACGGCAGGTCATTCATAATTTGTTACAAAATGCTGTAGATGCTACAGAATTGTCAGCAAGTAAGCAGGTCACCCTCGTCACCCAATGGAACCCAGAAACGCGGCGCGTTCGACTTATTGTGACCGACAGTGGCTCAGGCTTCCCCGAATACATCTTAAAACGTGCTTTTGAACCCTACGTTACCAGTAAAACCCACGGCACGGGGTTGGGGCTGGCTGTTGTAAAAAAGATAGCAGATGAGCATAATGCCCGTATTGATATTTCAAATCGTGTTACAGATGGTGTCGCACGAGGGGCACAAGTTTCGTTATCATTCACGGTGGATACTGCGTTAGACATGAACGTGGGCTGAGTTGATACATTTATAGCAACAAGCAGACAATAAAAATTCAAAATGGCAAATATATTGGTGGTCGACGACGAGCTGGGCATTCGAGATTTGCTTTGGGAAATCCTGAACGACGAAGGCCATACCGTTGAACTCGCTGAAAACGCAAGCCAAGCGCGTTTAGCCCGTAACCGCAGCAAACCAGATTTGGTGTTGCTGGATATTTGGATGCCAGACACCGATGGTGTCACCCTGCTCAAAGAGTGGGTGGGTGCTGGCCAGCTCACCATGCCGGTCATTATGATGAGCGGACATGCCACGGTAGAAACGGCAGTTGAAGCCACCAAAATTGGTGCGCAAGCCTTTTTGGAAAAGCCCATCACGTTGCAAAAATTGCTTAAAGCTGTCGAAAATGGCTTAGCTCGTGAAACCAGCAAAATTGCCAGCGTTGCTGTGCGCCACCACATCGGCGAGCTAACACTTGAAAACGCCATGACGGGTGGCCAAATGCTGGCGCGTGCTCTGGATACCGGCCCTGTTGCCATCCAGTCATTCAACCTAGACAAACCCCTGCGTGACGCCAGAGATGAGTTTGAAAAAGCCTATTTTGAATTTCACCTTGCCAAAGAAGGCGGTTCCATGACCCGAATTGCCGAAAAAACCGGCTTAGAACGCACGCATTTGTACAGAAAATTGAAACAACTTGGCGTTGATCTCACACGCGGCAAGCGCGGCGGCAATTAAACGTCTCTAAGACTGCTATAATCAAAGGCTCAGGCCCGGTAGCTCAGTTGGTAGAGCAGCGGATTGAAAATCCGCGTGTCACTGGTTCGATTCCAGTCCAGGCCACCAAAATAAGAAGAAAAAGAAAAACCCCGCAAGCTGCAAAGTTTGCGGGGTTTTTTCATGGTTATGACCATGGTTTGGTCGAGTTGCCTTTCAGCAACTCGACGCATCATCAGGCAAATTACATGCCCATGCCACCCATGCCGCCCATGCCACCCATGTCGCCACCGCCCATGCCGCCAGCTGAGTCGTCTTTCGGCGCTTCAGCGATCATGCACTCGGTGGTCAACATCAAAGAAGCCACAGACGCTGCGTTTTGCAGTGCGGTACGTGTCACTTTGGTTGGGTCCAAGATGCCCATGTCGATCATGTCGCCGTAGGTGCCGTTGGCAGCGTTGTAACCGTAGTTACCTGTGCCGGCCAACACCGCAGCCACCACCACAGACGCTTCTTCGCCTGCGTTGTAGACGATTTCGCGCAATGGGGCTTCAATGGCGCGCAAGATCAGCTTGATACCGGCTTCTTGGTCCGGGTTGTCACCTTTGATGGTGCCAGCAGCTTGCTTGGCGCGCAACAGTGCGACGCCGCCGCCAGCCACGATGCCTTCTTCCACAGCAGCGCGGGTAGCGTGCAGGGCGTCTTCAACGCGGGCTTTCTTCTCTTTCATTTCGACTTCGGTGGCTGCGCCAACCTTGATCACGGCCACGCCGCCGGCGAGTTTTGCAACACGCTCTTGCAGTTTTTCGCGGTCGTAGTCAGAGGTAGCCTCTTCGATTTGTACGCGCACTTGTTTGACGCGGGCCTGGATGTCATCCGCAGCGCCAGCACCGTCGATGATGATGGTGTTTTCTTTGCCCACTTCAACGCGCTTGGCGGTGCCGAGGTCAGCCAAAGTCACTTTTTCCAGTGACAGGCCGATTTCTTCCGCAATCACCTTGCCGCCGGTCAAAATAGCGATGTCTTCCAACATGGCTTTGCGACGGTCACCAAAGCCAGGTGCTTTCACAGCGACCACTTTGAGAATGCCGCGCAAGGTGTTCACCACCAAAGTTGCCAGGGCTTCGCCATCGACATCTTCAGCAATGATCAACAAAGGACGGCCAGCTTTGGCGACTTGTTCCAAAGTTGGGAGCAGGTCACGGATGTTGCTGATTTTCTTGTCGTACAACAACACAAACGGGTTGTCCAGCAAAGCGGCTTGCTTTTCTGGGTTGTTGATGAAGTACGGTGACAGGTAGCCACGGTCAAACTGCATGCCTTCGACGACGTCGAGTTCGCTGTCCAGTGATTTGCCGTCTTCCACGGTGATCACGCCTTCTTTGCCCACTTTGTCCATCGCATCGGCGATGATTTTGCCGATGGTTTCGTCAGAATTGGCAGAGATGGAGCCGACTTGGGCGATTTCTTTGGACGTTGTGGTCGCTTTAGAAGCCTTTTTCAGCTCAGCCACCAAAGCAGTCACTGCTTTGTCGATACCGCGCTTCAAATCCATCGGGTTCATGCCGGCGGCGACATACTTCATGCCTTCGCGGACGATGGCTTGTGCCAACACGGTAGCGGTGGTTGTACCGTCGCCAGCGATGTCAGACGTCTTAGAAGCGACTTCTTTGACCATCTGCGCCCCCATGTTTTGCAGCTTGTCTTTGAGTTCGATTTCTTTGGCGACGGACACACCGTCTTTGGTCACGGTAGGCGCGCCGAATGAACGCTCCAACACCACGTTACGACCCTTAGGGCCCAAAGTTACTTTAACGGCGTTGGCCAAGATGTTCACACCCTCAACCATGCGTGCGCGGGCTTCGCCGCCAAAAATTACGTCTTTTGCTGCCATGATAGGCTCCTAAATATGTTAAAAATAAGGTTAAATATGACTCTAGCCGGCGTATTTATTGCCTATACTGCTATTAAATTTATAGCATACTAGAGTTGTCATAAATTTTGTGAAATAACTTGAATTACTTCTCGACAACTGCAAAAAGGTCTTCTTCTTTCATGACCAGCAACTCGTCGCCGTCAACTTTGACCGTTTGGCCGCTGTATTTGCCGAACAACACGCGGTCGCCGACTTTCACGCCCATGGCGACGATGTCGCCTTTGTCGTTCTTCTTGCCAGGACCGACAGCCAAGATTTCGCCTTGATCTGGTTTTTCAGCAGCGCTGTCAGGAATGACGATGCCAGAAGCTGTTTTTGTCTCGTTTTCAACGCGTTTAACAATCACGCGGTCGTGCAATGGACGAAGTTTCATTGTGTTTTCCTTATATAAAACAATGGGTTAGAGAAAATCAAACTACGCCGCCTTGATTCAAAACCAAGACGGCACAAGTCAATACGAGCGGTCTGAGCGATGCCCCAAAGGACTTGTTAGCACTCAGATGCTGCGAGTGCTAATGATAAGGGCTTTTGCGGATTTTTCAAGCCCTTTGCATCAAATCACCCGAACCCGAATCACATGCGCCACGGCGGCAATAGCTGAAATCACGTCATCTGCGGGTTTGCTTTCCACATCGATGATGTTGAACGCCAGCTCACCCCGGCTTTTGTTCATCATGTCGATGACGTTGACGTTTTTATCAGCTAAAACAGACAAAACGTGGCCCAACACGCCGGAAACATTGTCATTGGAGAAGGTGATGCGCGTCGTGCCTGCGACACGTCCCATGGCGACAGCTGGGAAGTTGACCGAGTTGACGATGTTGCCGTTTTCCAGGTAGTCCATCAGCTGGTTGGCGGCCATGACGGCGCAGTTCTCTTCGGATTCTTCGGTGCTGGCTCCGATGTGCGGCATGGCGATGACTTGGGAGTGGTTGAGCAAGTCTGGCTCTGGGAAGTCGCAGACGTATTTGCCCAGCTTGCCAGCACCTAGGCTGCCCTCTAAACTTCGCTTAACGGCTGCGGAATCGACAATCGTCTCCCGCGCAAAGTTCAGCAGCACCGCGCCGGGCTTGGTCAGCGCCAAAGCGGCGTCGTTGATCAGGTGCTTGGTGGCGTCCATCGCAGGCACGTGCAGCGAGATGTAGTCCGACCTGGCCAGCAGTGCCTGCAGGTTTTCCATGCGCGAGACTTCGCTGGACAAGCGCCAGGCGGCGTCGATCGACAGCGCGGGGTCAAAACCCACCACCTTCATGCCCATGGCCAGCGCCATGTCGGCGACCAGGGAGCCAATCGCGCCCAAGCCCACAATGCCCAGTGTTTTGCCTTTGATCTCGCCACCGGCAAAGCGGGCTTTTTCTTTTTCCAGGTGGGCGGACATCTCAGAAGCATCGGTCATATCGGTCAAGGTGTTGACATAGGCCATGCCCGGCAAAATGCCGCGCGTCGCCAGCAACATGCCCGCCATCACCAGTTCTTTGACCGCATTGGCATTCGCGCCCGGGGTGTTGAAAACGACCACACCCAGCTTGCTGTACTCCGCTATCGGCACGTTGTTGGTGCCAGCACCGGCTCGTGCTGCCGCCAGAAGCGAGGGGGGCACTGCCACGCCCTGCAGCTTTTGGCTGCGCAGCAAAAACGCATCGGGTTGGCTGATGTCGCTGCCCACCTCGAAGGATTGGCGCGGAAAGCGCTCCAGCCCTTTGATGGAGATCGCGTTGTAGGTTCTGACTTTATACATGGCAATCTCTTTTCAAAAGGTGGCTTTGAGTTAATTTAAGCGGTGACCTGCTGGTAGGCCCAGGTCAGCCAAGGCATCAGCGCTTTCAAATCCGATGCCTCCACCGTCGCACCGCACCAAATCCGCAGTCCGGCGGGCGCATCTTTGTACGCCCCAATGTCGTAGGCCACGCCCTCGGCGTCCAGTAGTTTGACCATCTTTTTGACCTGCTCTTCGGTCGCGGTCAGCGTCAGGCAGACGCTGGTGTTGGAGCGAGTGGCTTTGTCTTTGGCGAGGAAGGAAATCCAGTCGTTTTTAGCAACAAAATCTTCAATCACTGCCAAGTTGGCCTCAGAACGTGCAATCGTTCCCGTTGCTCCGTTAACGCCACCAATCGATTCCACCCAGTTCAAAGCGTCCAAATAATCAGACACACACAGCATGGATGGTGTGTTGATGGTTTCGCCCTTGAATAAACCCTCGGTCAGCTTGCCGCCCGATTTCATACGGAACACTTTCGGCAGGGGCCATGGCGGGTTGTAGGCTTCAATGCGCTCGACCGCACGTGGGCTCAAAATCAGCATGCCGTGCGCGCCTTCACCGCCCAACACTTTTTGCCATGAGTAGGTGATGACATCCAGCTTGTCCCACGGCATCTCCATGGCAAACACGGCGGATGTCGCGTCGCACAGCGTGAGTCCAGCGCGGTTGGCCGGAATCCAGTCGCCATTCGGCACTTTCACGCCCGACGTTGTGCCGTTCCAGACAAACACCACGTCGTTGTCAAAATTAACCTTGCCCATATCCGTCAAATCGCCATAGTCAGCGGTGATGACGTTGGTGTTTGGCAGTTGGAGCTGTTTGACGATATCCGTCGTCCAGCCCGCACTGAAAGATTCCCACTCCAGCACGTCCACACCACGCGCGCCCAGCATGGACCACATCGCCATCTCAATCGCACCGGTGTCCGAGCCAGGCACCACGGCGACGCGGTAGCCTTCGGGCAAACCCAGAATGCGGGCGCTCTCCGAGCAGGCCAGTCCGAGCGCCTTTTTGCCCAAGGCCGAGCGGTGCGAACGGCCCAGGGTATCGAGCTGCAGCTTGCTGACGTCGTAGCCGGGGCGCTTGGCGCAGGGGCCTGATGAGAAATTTGGGTTTTTTGGTTTGACGGTGGGTTGCATGGCGTTCTCTGTTTGGACTAAAAAGTGGTATGAAAAATGATTGTAGCAAGGGAATATTGCCCTTAAACCAACCCCATCTCCATCATCGAAACCGTCTGTCCTTGGCTCACGATGATGTGGTCTAGCACCCGCACATCGACCAGCGCCAGCGCAGCTTTCAGGGTTTGCGTCAGCGATTCATCGGCTTTCGACGGCTGCACGCCGCCGCTGGGGTGGTTGTGGCTCAGGACGACCGAGCTGGCGTTGTGGTGCAGGGCGCGCAGCACGATTTCACGCGGGTAAACGCTGGTTTGCGACACGCTGCCGCGAAACAGCTCTTCCATCGCCAGCATGCGATTTTGGATGTCCAAAAACAGCACGGCAAACACCTCATAGGGCTTTTGTGCCAAATGCAGCTGCAAAAAGTCTTTCACAGCGTTGGGCGATTCAAAAACCGTGCGTTC
>CANKRG010000073.1 GCA_947485165.1 Comamonadaceae bacterium | reverse complement strand
TGCAGGCATTGAGTTGCGCTACTTGCCGCCTGCGGCTTTAGACACTTTGGTAAAAAATGAAACCGCTTTTTGGGAAAAAACCATCAAAGCGGCTGGTATCAAGCCAGAGTAAGCTGGAATAGCTCAAAAAATAAGCAAAAGTCGTTGAAATAATGGTTATTTACGCCTTTTGTTAGAAAAAAATAGCAGTATTGCCATCTGACTAAAAAAGTTGAATTGTTTTATTCTGCAGGGTCATGCAACTTCACGTTTAGCCTTGCATACAGCATTACCTACAGCGTTTAAAGACCATACTTGATGAGTGATGCAACCGCTTGCGCATAAATCAAATGCTCTTGCGACACTACCCTTTGGGCTAATGTCGCTGCGGTGTCGGTGTCCAAAATAGGGACAACAGCCTGCGCCAAAATCGGGCCCACATCCAACTCCGCAGTAACTTGGTGCACCGTCGCGCCGGCGAATTTGCAGCCTGCATCAATCGCGCGCTGGTGCGTGTGTAAACCGGTAAACGCAGGTAGCAGTGATGGGTGGATGTTGATCAATCGACCGCTGTAATGCGCTACAAAAGCAGGTGTCAAAATACGCATAAACCCAGCCAACACCACCAGGCTTGGCTTGTGTGCGTCGATTTGCTGAACCAGCGCTTGGTCAAAGGCTTCACGCGAATCGAAGGCCTTGTGGTCAAGGCTGGCGGTACTGATGCTTTGCGCTTTCGCCCACTGCAAACCTGCAGCATCAGCACGGTTGCTGATAACAGCGGCCACACGGGCATTCAAAGTCGTTGCCCAATTTTGGTTTTTTGCGGTTTTAACGATGGCAGCCATGTTGGAGCCGCCGCCAGAGATCAAAATAACGATATTCTTCATGGTGTTTGTATCTTGATGTGTTGTTTTTATTTTTCTCGTCACTTACTTTATTGGAATTATCGCTTTGGAACATCGCTCTGAAACTGCCACCCCCTCACCCAGTGCATTTATTTTGCCGGTTTTAAGTCCTATTCAAGCGCGCGTTTTAGGCACGTTGATGGAAAAAGCCCGTACCGTGCCAGACAGTTACCCCTTAACCTTGAATTCGTTGGTTTTGGGCTGCAATCAAAAGAGCAGCCGTTTCCCAAGCATGGAATTGAGTGAAGCCGATGTATCTAATGCTTTAAGTGCTATGAAATCAATAGCTAATTTTACACAACAACCTTTGATTCGAGAGGTGAGTGGTAGCCGTAGCACACGTTTTGAGCATAACTTTCAGCGTTCCTTAGGCGTGCCCGAGCAATCTGCGGTTATCTTGGGCATGTTGATACTGCGTGGCCCACAGACAGCCGGTGAATTGCGCCTCAATACAGAGCGCTGGTACAAATTTGCTGATATGTCGTCGGTCGAAGGATTTTTGGAAGAACTGCAAGACCGATCTGCCGAAAAAGGTGGGCCACTGGCGCAAAAACTGCCACGCGCCCCCGGTGCACGGGAGCAGCGCTGGGCACATTTGCTGTGCGGTCCGATTGATTTGACGCTGCTGGCCACAGAAAACGAAGCGCAGGATCTGGCGGCCAACGCAGCGTCTGTGATTCACCAACGCATCCGTGTTTTGGAGCTAGAGATGGCGCATTTGCGTCAAATCGTCGAAAATTTGGGCAAAGAGCTGGGCCTGTCTCAGCCATGACAGTTATAAAAGCACGGTCGTGCTATATTCAAAGCCAGCTTGAGATTATATTATTTGGAGATAAGCAACCATGGATTTAGCGTTCACCCCTGAAGAACAACAGTTTCGCGTAGACATCCGCTCATGGGTGGTTGCTAATCTGCCGAAAGACCTATCGCACAAAGTTCACAACGATTTGAACTTGACGCGTGATGACATGCAGTCATGGGCCAAAATTTTGGGCAAAAAAGGCTGGCTGGGTCATGGTTGGCCCAAAGAGTTTGGCGGCCCGGGCTGGAACGCGGTGCAAAAGCATTTGTTTGAAGAGGAGTGCGCACGCGCTGGCGCACCTCGCGTCATACCGTTTGGTCCTGTGATGGTGGCGCCCGTCATCATGGCTTTTGGCAATGCGAAACAGCAGCAGCAACATTTGCCCGGTATCGCCAGTGGCGAAGTGTGGTGGAGCCAAGGCTACAGCGAGCCAGGTTCGGGTTCGGACTTGGCATCGGTCAAGTGCAAAGCAGAAAAAGTCGGCAATAAATACATCGTCAATGGTCAAAAGACCTGGACAACGCTGGGTCAGTATGGCGAGTGGATTTTCTGCCTGGTACGCACCAGCAACGAAGGCAAACCACAAACCGGCATCAGTTTTTTGCTGATCGACATGAAGAGCAAGGGCGTCACAGTGCGACCGATTGTGTTGTTGGACGGTGATGCAGAAGTGAACGAAGTTTGGTTCGACAACGTTGAAGTACCCGCTGAAAACCTGGTTGGCGAAGAAAACAAAGGCTGGACATACGCTAAACATTTGCTTAGCCACGAGCGCACCAATATTGCCGATGTGAACCGTGCAAAGCGTGAGTTGGAGCGTCTGAAACGCATCGCCAAAGCAGAAGGTGTGTGGAGTGACACTCGTTTCCGCGATGAAATCGCCAAAGTTGAGGTTGATGTGGTCGCGCTGGAAATGATGGTGCTGCGTGTGTTGAGCGCCGAAAAATCGGGAAAAAACTCGCTTGATGTGGCCGGTCTGCTGAAAATCCGTGGCAGCGAAATCCAACAGCGTTATTCAGAGCTCATGATGCTGGCCGCTGGCCCCTATGCCTTGCCTTTGCTGCGCGAGGCCATGGAAGCCGGCTGGCAAGGCAACCAAGCTGGTGCCGGGTTGCAAGCCTTTCCGGGTGGTGCTGCGCACAACGCGCCGTTAGCGAGTACTTACTTCAACATGCGTAAAACCACGATTTACGGTGGTTCAAACGAAGTGCAGCGCAACATCGTGTCGCAAACGGTTCTCGGTTAAACATCGGCTAAACAGCAACAGAACAGCAAGAATAATAGGACTTACATCATGAATTTCGATTTCACAGACGATCAAGAACAATTGCGCGATGCTGTACGTAAGTGGGTAGACAAAGCCTACACCTTTGAGCGTCGCCGTGGCATTGAAAAAATCGGTGGCTTCTCGAGAGAAGCCTTCACTGAAATCGCCGAGCTGGGGCTGGGCGGTTTGTATATTTCAGAAGAAGATGGCGGCTTAGGCATGGGCCCGGTTGAGGGCATGGTCGTGATGGAGGAGCTGGGGCGAGGCATCGTGCTGGAGCCTTTTGCACAAACCTTGATCGCCAGCGCTCTCCTGTCAGGCTATGCGCCTGCCGATGTAAAGGCTGCATGGTTGCCTAAAATCGCAGCGGGCGAGGCACTGGTCGTTTTGGCCTACCAAGAACGCGCTGCTCGGTATGACTTGAATGTTTGTGCTGCAAAAGCATCAAAAATAGATGTGGCCAGCGATAAATATGCCTTAACCGCTATTAAAAGTATAGTATCGGCGGGTGACAAAGCCGATGCTTTCTTGGTGCCTGCGATGCTAGACGGCAAGCTGGCGATGTTTTTGGTAGAGCGTAGCGGCGCTGGCGTTGCAACGGCTGGTTATGGCACGCAAAACGGTGGCCGTGCAGCCGAGTTGAGGCTGACCAACACGCCCGCCCAGCTGGTCACCTTGGAAGGTTTAACGGCTTTGGAGCACGGTGTGGACATCGGTATTGCCGCGATCTGTGCTGAAGCCGTGGGTGCGATGGACAAAACCGTCGCCATCACCGCCGAGTACATGAACACCCGTAAGCAGTTTGGCGTGGTCATCAGCAGCTTCCAAGCGCTACGCCACCGCATGGCAGATGTGAAGATGCAGCTGGAATTAGCGCGTTCCATGAGCTACTACGCTGCACTGAAGCTCAACGCCCCAGCCGCAGAGCGCCGCGCTGCCATGGCGCGCGCCAAGTACCAATTGGGTAATTCCATGCGTTTTGTGGGCCAGCAAGCGGTGCAGTTGCACGGTGGCATTGGCGTGACGGATGAGTACATCGTCAGCCATTACTTCAAGCATTTGACGCAGCTGGAGATGACGTTTGGCGACACCTTGCATCAATTAGGCGAAGTGTCAAGCCGTATGCAAGACACCGCAGGTGTGTTTGCCTAACTCAGGCTAGAGCCGGAGCCGAGAGCCGCAAACATAAATCTGGCTCTCGTTAAACCTCAATTTAAGCTTTGATTAGTGTGCAAAACGCGAAGGCTTTTCGGCAGGAATGGGCTTCGCGAAAATTTCGAAATCAATCAGGTAGCCCTCAGCGCTGAAACAGTTGGCGGTTTCAGCAAAGGGTGCCTCTAATCGTACTTGGACAGTCAAATCCAGCGGCCGGCCTAAGACTGAAGAGCCTTTTATAGAGCCTAGCTTTTTCTGGGTCTTATTTAACTGTAAATATTACCCAATTGCAAAAACAGCCGGCAAGCTGAGTGGCAAACTGTGCGATTGTTGACGCCAAACGCTGACTTTATTGCTTCGTGTCTGCATGTCCGAAAGTGTCAGCCCACAGCTAGCTGCCAAACGTGTGCTGGTTTGCAATTGGCTGATCAAAGCATGTAACAAAGCCGTGTTGCGATAGGGCGTTTCAATAAACAGCTGGGTTTGTGCGGTTTTAAGCGCCAATTGCTCCAATTCTTTGATGCGTTTGGTCAGTAACGCTGTATCAGACGGCAAATAGCCCACAAAAGCAAAATTTTGTCCATTCAAACCGCTTGCGGCCAAAGCCAGCATCAGTGATATGGGGCCCACCAGCGGAACAACGGTGATGCCGAGATCATGTGCCGCACGCACGACGGAGGAGCCTGGGTCAGCGATGGCGGGCATGCCTGCCTCGGAGACCAAGCCCACGTCAAACCCGTTCAGAGCCGCAGCAAGCAGGGGCTTGGCATCAAAACTCGCCCCAGCACTGCCAGGATGGTCGCCTTTTTTATGAACTTCACGAGGCAGCTCTTGAATGTTCACCGCTTGCAAAGGCTGAAGGAGAGGGCAAATCTCACCAACACGCTTTAAGTAGGCACGGGTTGATTTGGCGTTTTCGCAGACCCAATGCTGCAGTTTGGCCGCCGTTTGCAGCGTTGCCAGCGGCAGTACGTCAGTCAGCGGCGTCAAGGTGTCACAAGCAAAATCTAACGGTGTAGGCACCAAATACAGCTTGCCTTTGCTGTTCGATGAGGACGTGGTCATAGCAATGTGACTCCTGCAGCCCGCAGCATATTGCAGGTGCGAATCAATGGCAAACCCACCAACGCGGTTGGGTCGTCACTGTGAATAGCCTCCAGCAGCGTGATACCCAAACCTTCGCTTTTAGCGCTACCTGCGCAGTCGTAGGGCGTTTCGGCCAGCAAGTAAGCGGTGATTTCGTCGTCTGACACATCGCGGAAGCCCACCTTCACATTGGCGTAGTCTTGCGCCACAAAGCCCGTGGCATGGCAAACCACAGCCACGGCGGTTTGAAAAACCACTGTTTTGCCACGCATTTGGCGTAATTGAAGGGTAGCCCGTTCGAAATTGCCGGGCTTACCCAGTGCCAAACCGTCCAGATCAGCCACTTGGTCAGAACCTATTACGACAGCGTCTGGGAATTTATGTGCCACAGCTTGTGCTTTGGCTAAAGCGAGGCGTTGGGCGAGTTGCAGGGGTGATTCGCCGCCGAGCGCGGTTTCATCGACATCGGGGGCTTGCACCTCAAACGGAATCCGCAGGCGGCTGAGTAATTCGCGGCGGTAGACCGAGGTTGACCCCAAAATGACTTGGCGATGGTGGGCGGGTGAAGTTGTCACAGAAATGTTCATAGCATCGTATTTTCGCACTCGTTGGTACACTCGAGAGTAATAAAAAAACAAAGTGAGTGACAGCATGAATGCATTAAAGAAAGATTTAAGTTTGAATTTTCGTGCAGACCGCCTTGACGTGGCAGGTTTGGCGCAAGCAAATGGCTATATAAAAGGGCAAGATTTGCTACAAAAATATGAGCGACTTAAGCAGGAATCATGCCGGATAGAGGCTGATTTAACCGATGCTGAGCACGTGATTTGGCAGGCAGATGGTGAATGGTTGGAAAGCGTTGGCGAGCATGCCAAAGTGAAGCCACAAGTCTGGCTGCATCTGACGGCGCAAACGCGTTTGCCGCAAATCTGTCAGCGCTGCTTGGGCGAAGTTTCTACGCTTTTAGAGGTGGAGCGCTCCTACCGGTTTGTAGCCGATGAAGCGATTGCAGAAGCCGAAGATGACGATTGCGAGGAAGATTTGCTGGCCATCAGTCGCGAATTTAATTTGTTGGCGCTGATTGAAGACGAGCTCCTTATGGCGCTGCCCCAGGTACCCATGCATGATAGTTGTCCCGTTCAGCCCAAAATGGCCGCAGTCGATGAAGATTTTGAGGCTGATGGCAACGCAGCGAAAGCCAATCCTTTCGCTGTATTAGCTGCTTTAAAAGGCAAAAAGAGCTAAGTAGTGAGTGATGCGGGCAAAAAATAGCAATTTTGCGAGGAATGCGCTATAATCGAGGGCTTCGCTGTGCTTAAAGTGTGCAGCTAAAGTCCACTTTTTTAGCCCATACGTCAATTATTCTCAGAGTAAATCAGAGAGTTTTTCAAGTATTTATAGTTTAGGAGCCACATCATGGCCGTTCAACAAAACAAAAAATCACCGTCTAAGCGCGGTATGCACCGTTCACACAACGCATTGGTTGTGCCAGGTATCGCTGTCGAGCCAACCACTGGCGAAACTCACTTGCGTCACCACATCAGTCCTAACGGTTTTTACCGTGGCCGCCAAGTGTTGAAAAACAAGTCTGACACGGCTGCTGAATAATTTTTTCGAAGCGGTTGGGCGAGCTGGTTTTTAAATGATCAAACTCGCCGTTGACTGCATGGGCGGTGACCACGGCCCGATTGTCACACTCGCGGCCTGCCGCCAGTTTCTAGATAAACATGAAGATGCCGAGCTTTTGATGGTCGGTTTACCCGCTGCGTTGGCGGGTTTTTCGCATGTGCGAGCCACGATTGTGCCGGCCAGCGAGGTCGTCGGCATGGACGACCCGCTGGAAATAGCGCTGCGCAAGAAAAAAGACTCCTCCATGCGCGTCGCGATCAACCAAGTCAAAGACGGCGCTGCGCAAGCTGCTGTCTCGGCTGGCAACACGGGCGCATTGATGGCGATTTCGCGCTTTGTCCTCAAAACTTTAGATGGCATTGACCGTCCTGCCATTTCAGGCCTGATTCCTAACGCCAAGGGCGATGCCACCATGGTGCTCGATTTGGGCGCCAATGTGGACTGCACGGCCGAGCATCTGCTGCAATTTGCCGTCATGGGTTCGGCCTTGGTATCCGTTTTGCGCAACAACGACAACCCAACGGTCGGTTTGCTCAATATTGGTGAAGAAGACATCAAAGGCAGCGAGGTCATCAAACAAGCGGGCGAATTGCTACGCGCTGCGGCTGCCGCCGGTGATTTGAACTTCTTCGGCAATGTCGAAGGCAATGATATTTTCAAAGGGACTGTCGACATTGTGGTGTGCGATGGCTTTGTGGGTAACGTCGCACTGAAGACCACCGAAGGCGCTGCTTCTATGTTTGGCAACTTCTTGAAAGCCGAGTTTTCTCGCAATATTTTCACACGAATGGCTGCCATCTGCGCCTATCCGGTGTTAAAAGCGTTTAAATTCCGTTTCGATCACCGTCGGTACAACGGTGCTGCCCTGTTGGGGTTGCGCGGATTGGTGTTCAAAAGCCACGGCTCAGCGGACGTGATGGCGTTTGAAAATGCACTCAGCCGCGCTTACGAAGCCGCTAAGCATGACCTGGTTGAGCGCGTCAAAGTACGCATCGCGCATGCTGCGCCGCTGTTGAACCGTTCCTAGCCTCGTTAGCATTCTGATTCCAAGCGCTGTTAAACTCAGTGCCTTAGATAACTTTTTGGCAAGCAAATTGCCCAGAATCTTTTGACGACTCAGCCCTCTCAGACAAAAATTCAACAAAATCGCTTTGCTCGCATCACTGGCACCGGCAGTTTTTTGCCACCCCAGCGCGTCACCAATGCCGATTTGGTTGCTCAATTAGCGGCAACCGGTGTAGAAACCAGTGACGATTGGATTGTGGAGCGCACAGGTATTCGTGCGCGGCATTTCTCAGCACCTGGCGTGTTTACCAGTGAATTAGCCGTTGCAGCCGCTAAAAGTGCTATGCAAGCGGCAGGGCTGCAGCCTAGCGACATTGATTTGATCATCGTCGCCACATCCACGCCAGACATGGTTTTCCCTTCAACCGCCTGCATTGTGCAAAACAAGCTGGGCATCGCTGGCTGTGCAGCGTTTGATATTCAAGCGGTTTGCACCGGCTTTGTTTACGCACTGTCGGTAGCTAACGCCATGATTCAATCCGGCGCGGCGAACAAGGCGATAGTCATTGGTGCAGAGACGTTTTCGCGCATTTTGGACTTCAAAGACCGCGCCACCTGTGTGCTGTTTGGCGATGGCGCAGGGGCAGTCGTCCTAGAAGTGTCAGACACGCCGGGCATTTTGGCGACCGATTTGCACGCTGATGGCAAACACGTGGGTATCCTGTGTGTGCCAGGCAATGTGGGTGGTGGCGCGGTGGAAGGCTCTGCCTTTTTGCAGATGGACGGGCAAGCCGTGTTCAAGCTCGCGGTCGGCGTGTTGGCGGATACCGCTCGCGCCACCTTGGCCAAAGCCGGCAAAACCGAGGCCGATATTGACTGGCTGATTCCCCATCAAGCGAATATCCGCATCATGACCAGCACGGCAAAAAAGCTCAAATTACCCATGGACAAAGTAGTTGTCACCGTCGATCAGCACGGCAACACGTCCGCCGCCTCCATCCCGCTGGCGTTGGACGCCGCC
>CANKRG010000072.1 GCA_947485165.1 Comamonadaceae bacterium | reverse complement strand
GTTTGTTTGGCGCGGAAGGCATCCAGTTTGACGCGCAAAGCGGCGTCGTTGTTCGCCAACATCGCCACCGCAAAGAGCGCCGCGTTCGCCGCACCTGCCGCACCAATAGCAAAAGCCGCTACCGGTATGCCTTTGGGCATTTGCACAATGCTGTGCAGCGAATCAACGCCTTGCAAATGGTTGCTCGCCACCGGCACGCCCAGCACTGGTACACTGGTTTTGGCCGCCAACATGCCCGGCAAATGCGCCGCGCCACCGGCACCGGCGATGATGACTTGCACCCCGCGCCCACTGGCCGTTTCAGCGTAGGCAAACATGTCGTCGGGCATGCGGTGCGCGGAGACGACGCGTGCCTCGTGCGCGATGCCAAATTCCTCCAAAATCGCCACGGCGTGCTGCATGGTGGCCCAGTCTGAGCTGGAACCCATCAAAACGCCGACTTGGACGGCGGGGGATTTATCGTTTGTTGTGTTTTGCATAAGTATGAGTGCGTGGATAATGTCATTTTACGTTTTTAAACCCCAGTTTTTACATTCCTCCATTCCTCCCCATGATTGACCTGCTATGCTCGATATAACCCGCGCCACATTTGAAACCGACATCATCCAAGCGTCGATGACCACGCCCGTTTTGGTCGATTTTTGGCACCCCAAGAGTGAGCAATGCTTGATTCTCGTCCCTCTGCTGGAAAAGCTAGAAATTGAGTACGCGGGTCGCTTCATTTTGGCGAAAGTGGACGCCAGCCAAGAACAAGAAATTGCGGGCGCGTTTGGTGTTCAGAGCATTCCGACCTGTATTTTGATGATGGGCGGCAAGCCGGTGGATGGTTTTCAGGGCGCGCAGCCCGAGGACAAACTCAAAGAATTCCTAGACAAACACCTGCCGCCAGCGGTTGAACTGGAAGCTGAAGAGCCAGAAATCGCAGAATTTGCTGAAATCACCCCCGAAATGGCCTTGAACATGCTGGTAGAAAAACTCAAAGCTGCCCCCGAAGACGAAACCGCCCGCTTCGATTTGGTCAAGCTGCTGCTGGCGCTAGGTCGAGACGACGACGCCAAAATCGCCTTCGCACCCGTGATTTCTAAGACCAGCGTGGTGCGCAAATTTGACTCGCTCAAACGTTGGATGGATGCTGTAGATACTATACATTTAATAGCACCTAAGTCAATAAATACAATGTATACAGCAGAAAATATGGCTTTAAATGGCCATACAAACCAGCTAGAAGCCAAAATCACAACCAATAAGCGCGATTTTGAAGCCCGTTTCGCCAAAACCCAGCTTTTGATAGCGCAACAGCGTTGGACAGAGGCGATGGACGAGCTGCTAGAAATCTTGATGCGCGACAAAACATGGAACGACGACCAAGCCCGCAAAACCTACATCGCCATCCTGGACATCATCGAACCCGCACCCGTGAAAGTGGCAGATGGCCAGATTCCGCCTGTGGATGCGACGGTGGCTACTTATAGGCGGAGGTTGTCTAGTGTTGTGTTGAGTTAAGTCACCTACTTAACCCAAGCCTATCGATACTTAGGTTACTTGGTCGCCGTTTTCCAATCACTTCACTCGGTATATCACTTCATTGACAAACTCATAAAGTGCACACATAATACGTGTAAAAATGGAGTTTACCATGAATATCACCTTATCAATTGAAGAACGCGTGGCTGAAAATGCGCGAGAGGCTGCTCGCAAAATGGGGAAAAGCTTGAACCAAGTGGTGCGTGACTATTTGGAGCAATTGGCTGGCACGGCGCATGCTGAGCAAGACTTTGATGCTTTTGAAAAGCGTTGCTTGAACACCAAAGGTCGCTTAAACCATTGGACTTTCAACCGCGAAGAAGCCAATGCCCGCCATTAATACTGGTAACGCTAAGCCACCTACCGCGCAGGAAGCGAGTGCAGCGTATTTGGCCATCTACCAACCGCTTGCTAAAGAGCGCTGCTTCATCGACACCAATTTGCTGATTTATGCAGACAGTGGCGACGAGCCGGTCAAGCAGCGTATCGCCTTGTCTTTGCTCAAGCAGCTTAGGCTGAATCAAACAGGCGTCTTGTCAACCCAAGTACTGAACGAATACTGCAATGTGGCGTTCAACAAACTGAAGTTACCGCATGCCGACGTTCGCGAACAAATGCAATTTTGGGAGCAATACGAAGTTGTCCAAGTCACCCCAGCCATCATCCACATGGGGCTAGATTTGCACCAAACCCGATCCCTGGGTTTTTTTGATGCGCTGATTGTCGCGGCCGCCAAAACCAGCGGCTGCACCGTTTTGTATTCTGAAGATATGAATGCGGGTGAGATGGTGAACGGGGTACGGATTGTGAACCCGTTTAGGCTTTAGTGAGCCACTTTAGAGCGTCAACTCGTTAACGCTTCACCCCGTCAACCGCGTCCAAGCCTCTTGATACTTCGCCGCCGTCTTCTCAATCACCTCACGCGGCACGCGCGGAGCTGGTGGGGTTTTGTCCCAGGTTTGGGTTTCTAGCCAGTCGCGGACGAACTGTTTGTCGAAACTTGGGGGGTTTTTGCCTTCTTTAAAACTAGCTTCGTAGCTTTCCGCAGGCCAAAAGCGGGATGAATCGGGCGTCAACACCTCGTCCATCAGGGTCAATGTGCCATCAGCGTCTAGGCCGAATTCAAACTTGGTGTCGGCAATGATGATGCCTTTGGTCAAGGCGAATTCGTAGGCTGTTTTGTAGATGGCGATGCTGAGGGTTTTGATTTTTTCGGCCAAATCGACACCGATTTTGTCGCACATCTGCTCAAAAGTGATGTTTTCGTCGTGCTCGCCCACAATCGCTTTGGCGGCGGGGGTGAAGATGGGCTCGGGTAGTTTTGAGGCGTTTTGCAAACCTGCGGGCAGTTTGACGCCGCAAACCGATTGCGACACTTGGTATTCCGCCCAGCCGCTACCGGCCAGATAGCCGCGCACCACGGCTTCCACCGGGATAGGTTTCAGGCGCTTCACCAGCATGGAGCGGCCAGTCACAAAAGGCACTTCTTCCGCTGTGACAGCACTTTCGGGCGATTCGCCCGTTAAATGATTCGGGCACAGGTTCGCGCCATTTTTGCCCAACTTTTCAAACCAGAACAGCGCCATTTGCGTCAACAACGCGCCTTTGCCCGGAATCGGCTCGCCCATGATGACATCAAAGGCGCTCAAGCGGTCGCTGGCGACCATCAAAATGCGGTCACTGCCCACGGCGTAGTTGTCGCGGACTTTGCCTCTGGCGAGCAGGGTTAAAGACGAGATATTGGAGGTGTGGACGGAGGTAGCTGTAGTCATAGCCTAGATTATCGCCTGAGTCGAAACGCCAAACCCTACAGTCATAAAAATAGCGCTGCAGCGTGCCTCTGAACTGCGATATTGTCTTTATTGACGGCGTTTTTAAATCCGATGGAATTGATATGCATCAAACTCAATAGGCTCAACCCACCCGGCAAATCTTCAGCATGTTCGTGCCGCCTGGTGTGCCCATGGGCTCGCCGCAGGTAATCGCGTAAACGTCGCCTTTTTGCACGATGCCACGGGCTTTGAGGTGGGCTTCGGCTTGCGCAAGGGCGGTGTCGCGGTCGCTGATGGTGTCCATCAACAAGGGCTGCACATTGCGGTACAGCGTCATTTTGCGCTGCGTGGCTATTCTGGCGGTCAGTGCGTAGATGGGAATGTGAATGCGGTGGCGGCTCATCCACAGGGCGGCGCTGCCGCTTTCTGTCATGGCTACGATGGCTTTGGCGCCTAGGTGATGCGCGGTGAACAAGGCGCCCATGGCGATGGATTGGTCGATGCGGTCCAGCTTCATGTCGGCGAAATCAGCATCCAGCTTGACGTCTTCGGCGCTTTCGGCAGCGGCGCAGATGTTGGCCATTTCGATGACGGTTTCGACCGGGTATTTGCCGGCTGCGGTTTCAGCGGAGAGCATCACGGCGTCGGTACCATCTAGCACGGCATTGGCCACGTCGCTGACCTCAGCGCGGGTCGGCACGGCGTTGTTGATCATGGATTCCATCATCTGGGTGGCGGTGATGGTGGTTTTGTCGTGTTTCAAGGCCAGCTTGATCATGCGTTTTTGCAGCGCAGGTACAGCGGCGTTGCCGACTTCAACCGCCAGGTCGCCACGTGCAACCATGATGCTGTCGCTGGCGATGATGATTTCTTCCAGCTTGGGAATCGCCTCAGCACGCTCGATTTTGGCGATCAGATGCGGTTTGTGTCCAAATTCTGCGCCGGCGACATTGGCCAACTGGCGCGCCAGCTCCATGTCTGAGCCATTTTTAGGGAAGCTCACGGCCAGATAATCGGCTTGGAAGCTCATGGCGGTTTTGATGTCGTCCATGTCTTTGGCGGTCAACGCGGGGGCGGTCAAGCCGCCGCCTTGTTTGTTGATGCCTTTGTTGTTCGACAAATCACCGCCCATTTTAACGGTGGTGTGCACGGCTTGGCCGACGACTTTGTCCACGGTCAACACGATCAAGCCGTCGTTCAACAGCAATACATCGTCGGCTTTGACTTCGTGCGGCAGGTTTTTGTAATCCAAACCGACGGCGTCTTGGTCGCCCAACTCGGTGCGGGCGGCATCTAGGATGAATTTAGCGCCGACTTCCAGCACGATTTTGTTGTTCACAAAGCGGCTGATGCGGATTTTGGGGCCTTGCAAGTCGGCCATGATGCCGACGACGGTACCAGCGCGGGCTGCTGCTTCACGTACCATTTTTGCGCGATCGCAATGGTCTTGGGCTGAGCCATGACTGAAATTCAGGCGCATAACGTTGACGCCAGCGCGAATCATTTGCTCCAAAATTGCTGGGTCGCTGGATGCGGGGCCTAAGGTGGCGACGATTTTGGTGGCTCTGCGTGACGACATGAAGCTATCTCCGTTGTAATTTAGTAACTCAATTTTTATGTATCTTCGCTGATTTTAGTTACAAAACGATGAAAAAAGCGTGTTTGTAAGTTACTAAAGGGTTACGAAAACGCAGACTGACCTACCAGCCCAACCCCAAATGCAGCGGCAAATACACCAGCATGCCCAAGCTCATGGTGAACAGCACGCTTTTACGCCAAAAATAAATGCCTGCGCCGACCAGCGCCGCGATCAGTTTGGCATCGTGCCAAGACGTGAGCAACTGCCCTTGCGTGACCAGAATCTCAGGCAAGATGACAGCAGACAAGGCGGCAATCGGGGCGTAATGCAAGCCCCGGCTGACCCAATTCGGCAGCTGCCACGACTTGCTGGAATACAAGAAAAAGCAACGCGTGATGACCGTCACCAGCGCCAAGCCAGCGATGGTGATGAGCGTCCAGGCGTCGGTGATATTGGCGGTCATATTTGCTAAGTTGGCTTAGTTGGCTTGCTTGGGTTGCATAAAGCGCTGCGTTTTATCAAGCAGCAAACACATTGCTACCGCTGCAAAAATCGCGACAACAATGTTCATTTTGAGCGGTAAAGCATAAGCCGCGACCGCCACGGCACTGGACACGGCGGCGGCAACAATGCGCAGCTTGCTGGTCGCCAAAGAACACAAAATGCCCAGCAACGACAAAATGCCCGCAAAACCCAGCCCCCAACTCACGGGAATCTGGTGCGCCAGCGCGATGCCCAGCAGGCTAGCACCCATCCAAGCCACCCATGTCAAGCCCGCGTTACCCGCCAAAAAAGCATCTTGCGCTTGCTGCTGCGCTGCTGTTGTGCCAGGTTTCGGAAACTTGCTGACGAACTGCACGTAGCTCAAATCGGCCGTCAAATAGCCACTCATCAAGCGCTTCCACAGCGGTAAATGCATCAAATATGGCCGCAAATGCGCGCTGAACACCACAAAACGCAGGTTCACGCACAAACCGGTGAGCAAAATCACCCACATGGGTGCGCCCACGGCGATGAGCGGGATGGCGGCCAGCTGTGAGCTGCCGGCGAAAACCAGCAGCGCCATCGCGACCGATTCGACCACACTCATCCCGCTGTTGACCATCGAAACGCCCATCGTCAGCCCCCACGCCACCATGCCCGGCAGCATGGGAATGCAGTCTTTCGCGCCCTGCCAGTAGGCGGGGTGGGTGTAATTGCTGCGGCTTAAAAACATAAGCCGAGATTAAACCAGTTCGCCAAAGCACATGCCGATTTGCACATCGAACCCGCGTACAAAATCAGCCACTTTAAGTCGTTTGCCACCTGGGCGCTGTAATTCTGTCAAATTGACGACGCTATAAACATCGCTATTTGCTTCACTATTAATAGCAATACAGGCAATAAATACGCCGGCTACAGCTATAATTCGCCCTTTTTTATAAGTTTTACCGACTTCAATCAGGTTTTCATCGCCCAATTCAGCACCCCAGACCTTGATTTGCTCGCCATTGAGTGACGTCACCGCACCCGGAAAGGGGTTGAAGGCGCGGATGCGGCGGGTGATGACTTCGGCGCTTTGTGACCAGTCGATCTGCGCTTCCGTTTTTTCAATTTTGTGGGCGTAGGTGATACCTTCTTCGGGCTGTTTGACGGCTTTCAAATCCGCCAATTCAGCCAGGGCTTTGACGATCAGCGCACCGCCCATATCTGCCAATTTGTCGTACAAGGAGCCCGTGGTGTCTGTGTCCAGAATCGGTAATTCGTCGCGCAGCAGCATATCGCCGGTGTCCAGCCCCACGTCCATTTGCATGATGGTGACGCCAGTAGCCGCATCGCCCGCTTCGATCGCGCGGTGAATTGGCGCGGCGCCGCGCCAACGTGGTAGCAGCGACGCATGGATATTCAAACAGCCGAGCTTGGGCGAAGTGAGCGCCCACTGCGGCAAGATCAGCCCGTAAGCGGCGACGAGCATCACTTCAGCGCCGTCCGCTATCGCTTTGTCTATGGCAGCTTTGCCAAGTTCGGCTTCTTCAGGGAATTTGCCATCCAAGCGCAGGCTGCGCGGTTGGGCGACGGGGATGTTTTTGTCTAACGCAAATTGCTTGACAGCCGATGCCTGCAGCTTCATGCCGCGTCCTGCGGGACGGTCGGGCTGGGTCAGCACCAGGACGATCTCATGCCCTGCTGCGACCAAGGCTTGCATAGCTACACTGGCAAATTCTGGCGTGCCAGAGAAGATTAATTTCATTTTGAATCGATGTTTAAAGCTGATGCCTTAGAAGGCTTACATCTTTGGACGGCTCAATTTGTCATATTCAGCGTCTTTTTCATCTTCACGTTTGATTTTCAGCATCTTGGTTTTGATGCGGTTGAATTTGAGTTTGGACAAATACTCCACAAACACCTTGCCCAGCAAATGGTCCAACTCGTGCTGGACACACACGGCCAGCATCTCCTCCGCCTCCAGCTGTTGCGGTTTGCCTTTGGCGTCTAAGTACGTCACTTTGACGGCAACGGCGCGTTCCACTTTGTCGTAAATCTCCGGCACGGACAGGCAGCCTTCTTCGCCAATGTGCTTTTCAGGGCTGTACCAGGTGATTTCTGGGTTGATGAGCACCAAGGGCTGGTCACGCTCATCAGACACGTCAATTACCACCAAGCGCTCGTGTACGTTGACTTGCGTGGCGGCCAAACCAATGCCTTTGGCCTCGTACATGGTCTCTAACATGTCGGCAATCAGGGTCGCGATGCGCTGATCGACCTCGGCGACGGGCTTGGCAACCGTGTTCAGGCGCGGGTCTGGGAAGGAAAGGATGGGTAATATCATGGTGTAGAGGGGAAAAGACAACATATATTTTACTATTCCTGCCTAGTTGGTGTGATTTGTGGCGATTTCGATAGAGAATTATCTGAACTCGCGGAAAATAACTAAATGTTACTTATGCACAAAACACTGAATTCTCAAGCACTTAGCGCGACAACCACGTTGCTCGTTAGTGCGCTGTTCGTAGCCTTCCCGCTGTCAGCCGCGCTGGCTGCAACAGCCAACCCCCTGACGGTGAGCCCTGCGCAGCAGAAAACAGCAACGCAAGTTGCCAACGATGGCGTTGCGCTGAGTGAACTGGCGCCGAACGCGCCCGATAGCCACACGGTCAAACGGGGTGACACGCTGTGGGCGATTTCCAAAATCTTCCTGAAAAGCCCATGGCGCTGGCCTGAGCTGTGGGGCATGAACATGGCGGACATCAAAAACCCGCATTTGATCTACCCAGGCCAAATTTTGTATTTGGACAAATCCAATGGTCGCGCACGCTTGAGCAGCCAACGTGGCGGCGTAGGCGTAGGCGCGAATGGCTTGGAAACGATCAAACTGTCACCACGAACACGCAGCAGCAATTTGCCAGATGATTCCATTCCAACTTTGCAAAACAGCGTGATCGAACCGTTTTTAAGCGAGCCCATCATTGTTGAAGAAGCCACCTTGCAAGCCGCGCCGCGCTTTGTCGCGACCCAAGAAGGCCGCGTCTTGCTCAGCGAAGGCGACCGTGCCTATGCCCGCAGTGCGGATGGCGCAGCACTCAGCATGGCTGCCGGCAAGCCGCGCGACTTCAGAGTTTTCCGCAATGCGACGGCGTTGAAAGACCCAGGAACCGGTGAAGTATTGGGCTACGAAGCGCAATACGTGGGCCGTGCCAAACTGATTCGCGGTGAGTCTGTGACTGTTGTTCGCGGTGCAGAAATCAAAGCTGGTGATGTTGCCAAGACTGAAATCATCCCAGCCACGCTGGACATTATTCGCTCTAAAGAAGAAATTCGCACCGGTGACCGCCTGTTACCTGAGCCACCATGGGAGCTACTGACCTACACACCACGCGCACCAGCGAACGCTGTTGAAGCACGCATTGTGTCTGTCTATGGCAGTGCGGTGGCCAACGTGGCGCAAAACCAAGTGGTGGTCATCAACCGTGGTACCAAAGATGGCATGCAGCGCGGCCATGTGCTGGCGATTCAAACCAATGGCGAACGCCTGGTTGACAAAACCGGTGCGAGCTTCCAAGACATCAAATTACCGGATGAGCGCAACGGTTTGCTGATGGTGTTCCGTCCTTTTGAGCGTGTGTCTTACGCCTTGGTGTTAAACGCCACGCAAGCAGTACGTGTGGGCGATTGGTTGATTAATCCGCGTTAAATTGCTAAACCGCGAAGAAATCGCCGCGTGGCTTAGGCTGTGCATGACGCCAGGCGTAGGCAACCAAC
>CANKRG010000071.1 GCA_947485165.1 Comamonadaceae bacterium | reverse complement strand
TGCCGAAGGTGCACGCGGCCATTTGGGCAAGCAGCTGATTGAGAAATTCAAGTTGGACGAAGGCCGTGACCCGCAAAGCTGGGGTTTGGGCATCAAAGAACTCTGGGAAATCGATCCTGCCAAACACAAACCCGGTTTTGTGATGCACACCGCCGGCTGGCCTATGGATGCCGACACCTACGGTGGCGCGTTTTTGTACCACTTCAAAGACGAGAGTGGAGGCAACAAAGTCGCCCTCGGCTTTGTCACAGGCTTGGGCTACAGCAACCCGTATTTGAGCCCGTTTGAAGAATTCCAGCGCTGGAAAACCCATCCGAACGTGCGCTATTACTTTGAAAATGACAAAGGCGAAATCACCGCCAAGCGCCTAGGCTACGGCGCACGTGCCATCAACGCCAGCGGCATCAACGCCCTGCCCAAAACTGTGTTTCCGGGCGGCGCATTGATTGGTTGCAACGCCGGCTACCTGAACGTAGGCCGCATCAAAGGCAGCCACGCCGCCATCAAAACCGGCATGCAAGCCGCAGAAGCGGCCTATGAAGCCATCGTTGCAGGTCGCCAGCACGACGAGTTGACCGCCTACCCCGAAGCTTTCGAGAAAAGCTGGCTGCACACCGAGCTGAACAAAGACCGCAATTTCAAAAACTGGTTTAAATATGGTTTAACGACGGCCACACTCATGAACGGCTTTGAACAATTCGTCCTGCGCGGCCACATCCCCTGGACGCTGCGCCGCGACAAGCCGGACTACGCCTACCTGAAACCCGCCGCAGAATGCAAACCCATCGTCTACCCCAAACCAGATGGCAAGCTGACCTTTGACCGCTTGAGCAGCGTCTTCATCAGCAACACCAACCACGAAGAGCAACAACCCGCGCATTTGACGCTGAAGGATGCGTCCGTCCCCGTCAACATCAACCTGGCCAAATACGCCGGCCCCGAAGCCCGCTACTGCCCCGCCGGCGTCTACGAATACGTCAAAAACGCAGACAACTCCGACCGCCTGCAGATCAACGCGCAAAACTGTGTCCACTGTAAAACCTGCGACATCAAAGACCCGACGCAGAACATTGTGTGGGTCACACCTGAAGGCGGCGGTGGGCCGAATTATGCGGGTATGTAGGTAAAATAGGGCATGAATATGGCATCACTAATTGCCATACTTTCTATAGCACCTTGGGGAGCAAATAAGCCGGCTACAGCCTAAAAACAACCCTCAAGGCGACCGATGTAACCTTGGCGCTGACAGCAGCTGCAGGTTCTCATTCACCGCTGCTTCCACATTTTTATGTTTCGCCATCAGCCCGCCGACGATCATGGCGGCTTTGAGTTGGTTGAGGTCTTTGATGGTGGGCGCTACTTTGATTTGGGCAATTGCCGCATCGGTGTTACCGCTTTTGATGACTGCGAGCACTTTGGTGGCCCATTCGCCGGTTTTTGACATGATTTAGTTCCTTATTTGCGTAGCGCTTGTAGCTTTGAAAAGGCTGACGCCATCACTGAAGGTGCTTGTGCGGTGGCTGATTGACCGTTGTTACCACGATACTGCTGCTGCCCTCTTCCCGCGCTTTCAAAACGATTGTCAGACCTATTATTGCCCTGTTCGCTGCGCTGTGCCGGTTTTTCGCCCAATTTCATGGTCAAACCGATACGTTTACGGGCGACGTCTACCTCCACCACCTGCACTTTGACAATATCGCCGGTTTTGACGACTTCCCTCGCATCGGTGGTGAATTTGTGGCTGAGCTGGCTGACGTGGACCAGGCCGTCCTGGTGTACGCCCAGGTCGATGAACGCGCCAAAAGCGGCGACGTTGCTGACGGTGCCTTCCAAAATCATGCCTTCGCGCAGGTCTTTGATGTCTTCCACACCGTCGTTGAAGCGGGCCACTTTGAAGTCGGGGCGCGGGTCACGACCGGGTTTTTCTAGCTCGCCCAAAATGTCTTTGACGGTGATGATGCCGAATTTTTCATTGGCAAACAGCTCGGGGCGCAGGGCTTTGAGCATGTCGGCACGGCCCATCAGCTCGGATACGGGTTTGCCGGTGGTGGCGATGATTTGCTCCACCACGGGGTAGGTTTCGGGGTGAACGCCGGTCATATCCAGCGGGTTGTCGCCACCGCGGATGCGCAAAAAGCCGGCGCATTGCTCAAAGGCTTTGGGGCCGAGACCGGTCACCTCGCTCAGTTGACGGCGGTTTTTGAAGGCGCCGTTCGCCTCGCGCCAGCGTACGACCGATTTGGCGACACTGGAAGACAGACCGGAAACGCGGCTCAAAAGCGGGACGCTGGCGGTGTTCAAATCCACGCCAACCGAGTTCACGCAATCTTCCACCACCGAGCCCAGGCTGCGTGCCAGCTCGGACTGGTTCAAATCATGCTGGTACTGCCCCACGCCAATGGCTTTGGGGTCGATTTTGACCAGCTCGGCCAACGGGTCTTGCAAGCGCCGCGCAATGCTGGCCGCGCCGCGCAGGCTGACGTCCACATCGGGCATTTCCAGACTGGCGAACTCGCTGGCGCTGTAGACGGACGCGCCGGCTTCTGAAACCACTACTTTTTCAATGCCCCCCACCGTTCGCGCTAAATCCCCCCCCGTTCGGGCTGAGCTTGTCGAATCCTTGGCCGAGAACCCTTCGACAGGCTCAGGGCGAACGGGGTTGGACTCAGATCGAACGGGGTTGGACTCGTCACGAACGGATTGGGTTTTCGTCACCAATTTGATCAAATCCGCCGCCAGTTTGTCCGTTTCTCGGCTGGCCGTGCCGTTGCCGATGGCGATGAGGTTGACGCCGTGTTTCTCGCACAGCTTGCTCAAAATATGCAGCGAGCCATCCCAGTCTTTGCGTGGCTCGTGGGGGTAGATGGTGGCGGTTTCGACCAGTTTGCCGGTCGCATCGACCACCGCCACCTTCACACCCGTGCGGATGCCGGGGTCCAAGCCCATCACCACACGCGGACCGGCGGGTGCGGCTAGGAGCAAATCGCGCAGATTGTCGGCAAACACCTTGATGGCGACTTTTTCGGCATCTTCACGCAGGCGGGCGAACAAATCGCGCTCAGTGGACAGGCTGAGCTTGACGCGCCAGGTCCAGGCGACGCATTTACGCAGCAAGTCGTCAGAGGCTCTGCCGATGTGGCTCCAGCCTAGGTGCAGGGCGATACGGGCTTCAGCAAGCGAGACCTCAGCCGTTCGGGCTGATATCCCCACCGTTCGGGCTGATATCCCCACCGTTCGGGCTGAGCTTGTCGAAGCCTGTGCAGCCCCTTCGACAGGCTCAGGGCGAACGGGGGGTGAGGCTGAGCGAACGGGGGGTGAGACTGAGCGAACGGTATTGCTCATTGGATTCTGAGGGGCAGGAAGCACCAGTTTCGCATCCAAAATCTCCAGCCCACGGCCGCGAAACACCGCCAAAGCGCGGTGCGAAGGCACACGGCCGATGGGTTCGTCGTATTCAAAATAGTCGCGGAATTTGGCGACATCAGCATTGTTTTGGTCTTTGCCGTCCATCAGCTTGCTTTGCAGTAGACCCTGGTCCCACAGCCATTCACGCAGGCTTTGCACCAGCGCGGCGTCCTCGGCCCAGCGCTCGCTTAAAAGATCACGCACGCCGTCCAGAACAGCTGCGACGGTGGAGAAATCGGGTTGCTTGTCTTCACCGTCCACATGCGGTTTAAAGGGGATGACGAAGGCTTCTGCCTCTGCGGCAGGGCTCAGGGCGGGGTCGGCAAAGAGCTTGTCTGCCAGTGGCTCCAAACCAGCCTCACGAGCCATTTGGCCTTTCGTGCGGCGTTTCAGTTTAAACGGGAGGTACAGGTCTTCCAGTTCTTGTTTGGTGGCGCAGTCGGCTATTGAAACGCGCAGCGCATCGGTTAACTTGCCTTGTTCATCAATGGCTTTGAGGACAACTTCTCGGCGGTCTGCCAGTTCTCGCAGATACGAGAGGCGAAACTCCAATTCCCTCAGTTGAATATCGTCCAAACCACCGGTGGCCTCTTTGCGGTAGCGGGCGATGAAGGGGACGGTCGCGCCGCCATCTAACAACTCTACGGCGGTTTTGACCTGCTCGGGTTTGACTTTGATCTCTTGGGCGATCTGCGTGATGATTTGGGAGATGAATTGGTGCATAAAATTGAAGGCGAACGAACTGTGACTAAAACTCTAGGCGAAAAAAAGGGCTTTTCCATCTGAAAAACCCTAGTTGCTAGATATGAATTTATCTAATTTTACTTGGCAAAGCGCTGAAATTTGACCTTAGCCAAGCAAGCCTTGGTTTTTAGCGCTGCTGGGCGATATGAACGCGCCGCCATTCGCAACCTGCAGCACCGCTTGGGCGTGATTGCAAAACCATGAATCTTTCACGATATAGCCATTGGCGCCCAAGTCAAAAGCTATGATCTCTTTTTTTGTTCGTCGTCCACCATTGAAATCACAATCACTTCAACGGTGGGACGTTGCAGTTTTACATATTTCAAGAGCTCAAAACTCATGCCTTCGTGCAAATTCAAGTCCAGCAGCATCACATCAAACACATGGACCGTGAGATGCATGCTCTGAAGTATTCATTCCCTCACGAATACTTGAGTTACTGAAAGCTGCTGTTTGACGAATCATTTCACACCTCCGGATTTTGTTTCGTAAAAAATACTAAAAATGCGTACTTTCGCACAAGTAAATTTACAAATCGAACCCGTAAAACTTGAACTGATGCCCGACCTTGCCTTGAGCTATTTTTGGCGTTTTGCCAGCTATCAACTCCGCCAAGGCCTTTCCTGAGCCCGCCCCATGCGTCCAGCCCAGCGTGCCGTGCCCAGCATTGACCCAGAGTTTGCCAACGCTGGTTTTGCCGATGATGGGGATATTCGTCGGCGTGGCGGGGCGCAAGCCAGCCCAGTAGTTGGGCGAACCGCCCTCTTCCACACTTCGGGTGTCGCACACGCCAGGCAATACGGTTTCTACCCGCTTGGTCAGCATGCGGCAGCGAATTTGTGACAAATCTGAGTCAATCGTGTTGTCGTAATCGCCAATTTCTATGGTTCCCGCAACGCGCAGCTGGTCGCCCAAGCGGCTGATGGCGCATTTGGCTTGGTCGTCAATCATAGAGACATTGGGCGCCAACTGAGGCTTCAAAATTTTAAAAGTGGCGCTGTAGCCTTTGCCTGGGTAAATCGGCACATCGACGCCAACCCTGCGCAGCAGCGGCGCGGTGTAAGAGCCGCAAGCGACGACGTAAGCATCTGCGGATAGGTTTTTCACCTGTGAAGCCTCATTTTTATGCTTATTAAGACCTCTAGCCTCCGTATTAATTTCTTTAACTGCTACTGATTTTATAGCGTTTTCAATCTTATTTAATGCCACCACATCATGTCCATATAAAAACTCAGCGCCTCTGGCGGCGCAAAGCTCGGCTAACTTTTGCGTAAAGACGCGAGCGTCGCCACTTTCATCACTTGCGGTGTAGGTGCCGCCGACGATGTGGGAGGCGAATGACTTCAGTGCGGGCTCGATTTTAAGAATCTCATCCCGACCCAGCACCTGCCGGTTGACGCCGTACTTTTGCATCAGCAAAGCCGCCTCACCCGCTGCGTCTAAGGCGTATTGGTCGGTGAAATAATGGGCGATGCCCTGCGCTAGCCGGTTATAGTCAACGTTTGTGGCATCAACAATGTCTTTCAGCGCAAGGTGGCTGTACGCACCCAGGGCGACGATTTGCTGCACATTGCGCTCAAAGGCAGCATCGTTGCATTGCCCCAAAAACTGCATCCCCCAGCGCCATTGCTGCCAGCCGCCGCCAAACTTGGCGAATGGCCCAAATGTAGGAAGCTGCGGGCGAAACAGCAAGGGGGATTCATTGCTGAACATCCATTTCAGGGCTTTGAGCGGCGCGTCTTTGTTCGCCCACGGCTCGCAGTAGCTCACAGATATTTGCCCCGCGTTGGCAAAGCTGGTTTCCAAAGCAGCGTCTGGCTGGCGGTCAACCACCGTCACCTCATGCCCGAGTTCTAACACATGCCAAGCCGTGCTGACGCCGATGATGCCTGCGCCCAGAACAATAACTTTCATAGTTCAACAACTTTCATGCTCTTTTGTACCCCGTTACTTTTACTCATGAAAGTATCCATCAAGTTGCCCCTATGTTGTAAAGAATTAGAAGCTTGATTAAACTATCAGCAAAAATATCAAGATTGCTAATAGAAGAAAATGCAAGAAATCTACAGAGAAAAAGAGACTGAACATGAGCACATTTGACCCCGACGCCCTTGAATGCCTAGCCGCCATCGTCGAAGAAGGTGGCTTTGAGCGCGCGGCGCAGCGTTTGTCCATCACCCAATCGGCGGTGTCGCAGCGGCTTCGGGCCTTGGAAGCACAGGTTGGCACGGTTTTAATCGTCCGCAGCCGCCCGCTGAAAGCGACCCAAGCCGGGCAATTGCTGCTGAAACACACCAAAATGATGCGGCTACTGCGGGCGGATTTGGAGCGTGATTTGAAGGAGCTTGCGCCCAGCTCGCTCGGTGGTTCGCGCGAAGAAGAGCGCATTTCTATCGCCATCAATGCCGACAGCATCGCCACCTGGGCACTGGGCGCGCTGAGCAAACTGGCCACCGAGGGCTTGCCGCTAGAAATCATCACCGATGACCAAGATTTCACCCAAGAATGGCTGCGCAGCGGCCAAGTGCTGGGCTGTGTCACCACTTTAAAACTGGCGATGCGCGGCTGCAAGGTTGTGCCGCTGGGCGCGATGAACTACATCGCCGTGGCGGAGCCCAGCTACGCCGCCAAGCACTACCCCGAAGGCATGACCGCCTACAACTTCCGCGCCACGCCTTTTGTCTCGTTCAACCGCAAAGACGACATGCAAGGCGAGTTTGTCAACCATGTGTTTGGTCTTAAACGGGTTGCGCTTAACCAAGTCTTTGTACCAAGCTCTGAGGGGCAAGTGCGTGCAGCTATTGCAGGTTGGGGGGCCAGTGTGGTGCCCGAGCTAATAGCGCGTGAACACATCGCCGCTGGCAAATTGGTCAACATCGCGCCCAAAAAAGTGCTACCGATTCAACTGTATTGGCATTGCTGGAATTTGGAATCTGATGTGTTGGACGCTTTGACGCGTTCCTTGCTTGATGCTGCGACTGCGTCGCTTGTAAGTGCTTAAGGTCGCGCAACTGCCTTATTCCCCCAAAAATCGAGTGCTCCGCAAGCGCAAGGCATTGCCAATCACCGACACCGAGCTGAAGCTCATCGCCAGAGCCACGATCATGGGTGACAACAGCCAACCTGTCCGTGGGTACAGCACCCTTAAGGAAGCTCTGCATAACCCCTCCCGTTCGGGCTGAGCCTGTCGAAGCCTTCTCAAAGTTATTGATTTATAACGAAAGCATTTCGACAAGCTCAATGCGAACGGACTTATGCAGGTGTTCCTTAATCAATCAAACAACTAAAAAGTGCGATTTCCACGCCTTTACTGTGGGAAAACTTTAAAAATACCCTTCGAATATGCCATTAGCCAACGTATCTCTTGCCTTATACGCTATAAAAATAACAGCAAATTAATTCCCTCTACGCGCCTGCTGAATACGCATTTCAAGCTCTGGTGGTAGCGGCATGGGTTTAAATGGGCTGACGTTGGCGCCGCCTGTTTTGCCGTGGGGGACGAGGCCAAAGGCAGTTTTTGTGGCTGCGCCCTGCCTTGCGCGCTTAAATCTGCGGCAATTTGCAGCTCTGCTTCAACAAAGGGACGAATGTTGCGGGCAAAGCTGCTATTTTTCATTTTCTAATGGGCGCTTTCGCCAATCTTCGCACCAGGTTTGATTTGGTTCAGAAGCGCCATCATGTCCGCTTCAATACGCTGCAAAGCCTCTTGAGTATGGCCTTCGAAGCGCAGCACCAGCACTGGGGTGGTGTTGGATGAGCGCATGAGGCCGAAGCCGTCTGGCCAGTCGATACGCAGGCCGTCTATGGTGTTGACTTGGGCGGGTGCTGGAAATTTCGCCAACTCTACGGCTTTGACGACCAATTGGGGGGCTTCACCTTCTTCACAGGCCACGTTCAGCTCTGGGGTGGAGAAGCTGGTGGGCAAGGCGTCCAAGACGGCGTTGGCATCTGGCGAGCGGCTGACGATTTCTAGCAAGCGGCAGCCGGCATAGGTGCCGTCGTCAAAACCAAACCAACGCTCTTTGAAGAAGATGTGGCCGCTCATTTCGCCACCTAGAGGCGAATCGACCTCTTTCATCTTGGCTTTGATCAAAGAATGGCCGGTTTTGTACATCATGGGTACGCCGCCAGCTTCTTTGATGGCTGGCGCTAGGCGTTGTGAGCATTTGACGTCAAACAAAATCGTGCCACCAGGGACGCGAGACAGCACGTCGCGGGCGAACAAGATCATTTGGCGGTCTGGGAAAATGTTGTTGCCTTGCTTGGTAACGATGCCTAGGCGGTCGCCATCGCCGTCAAAAGCCAAGCCCAGCTCGGCGTCTGAGTTTTTCAGTGCAGCCATCAAATCGCGTAGATTCTCTGGCTTGCTGGGATCTGGGTGGTGGTTGGGGAAGTTACCGTCAACTTCGCTAAAAAGCTCAATCACCTCACAACCCAAGGCGCGGAAAATATCTGGCGCAGTCGCGCCAGCGATGCCGTTACCGCTGTCAACCACGATTTTCATGGGGCGGGACAACTTGATATCGGATTGGATACGGACTGAATAAGCCGCATCGACACTGGTTTGGCGTGCGCTGCCACCGGGAATCAGTGACCAGCTTTCTGCTTCCAGCATGCGGCGTATGGCTTGAATCTCTTCGCCGTGGATGGCGCGTCCGCGCATCACCATTTTGAAGCCGTTGTAATCTTTCGGGTTATGGCTGCCGGTGACTTGAATACCGCTGGTGGTCAGCGTGTTTGCCGCGAAGTACAGTATAGGCGTGGTGACCATGCCGACATCAACCACCTCTAAACCCGCAGCTGCCAAGCCGCGAATCAACGCCGCTGCCAATGAAGGGCCGCTCAAACGACCATCACGACCCACGCTGACAGAGGTTTCGCCTTCCAAACGGGCAATGGTGCCAAACGCTTTACCTATGCCTTCGGCCACTTGCTCGGTGACGGTGGCCGGGACGATGCCACGAATGTCGTAGGCTTTGAAAATAGATGATGCAACTTGCATGAATGGCTTCCTGACTGAGTTTTTTATAAATTACTTCGATT
>CANKRG010000070.1 GCA_947485165.1 Comamonadaceae bacterium | reverse complement strand
TGCATGGTCGCGCTGAGCTGGGCTTGGCGCCTGATGAATATGCCGCGCTGACCATGGTGTTGCTGCGATTGTTAGCTTTCAAGCCGGATGGATCTAATTCACCGGCTGAAAAAAAAACTTTTAAAACAGTTGTAGCGCCTGTTTTAAAGCCGGCAGCAAACCCTGTTACGCAACAAAAATCCGTTCACCCTGAGCTTGTCGAAGGGTTTCGACAAGCTCAACCCGAACGGGAAATAACTCAACCCGAACGGCAGGTTGTAACTGCTCAAGTTGAGGCGCAAAAAGCGCCCGAACCTGTCGTTGAGAGCGTAAAGTCACAAAATATTGAAGAAAATAAGCCTATAGCCGCTGTATTGCCTGCCTATGCTGCTCCTAAATATGTAGCAATTCCAGTCCGTGAGCAAGCCGCACCCAGCGCGCGAACGGAGCAACGCACCGAACGCGCGGGGCTGAATTCTGCCTTGGCACCGGCTGAATTGGTGCTGACGCCCGAAGGTGATGTCTGGCACGCAGCGGTGCAACAGTTATTGGCGGCAGAGGCGATTGCCGCGCTGGTGCGCGAGCTGGCGTTGCAGTCGCAACTGGTCGCGCGAACCAGCCCGAGCAACGATGGCGAGCCGCACGATTGGCTGCTGCGGATTGAGCGCGAGTCGCTCAGCCAAAGCGGTAGCCGCGAAAAGTTGCAAGTGGCGCTTGAAACGCTGGGGCATTCGGTGCGGCTGAGTATTGAAATTGGCCCCGCCAGCGACACCCCCGCCAAGCGCATCGCCGCTGCAAGCGCCGAGCGCCAACGCATGGCGCAAGATATCATCACGCAAGACGCGTATGTGCAGCAGTTGATGCGAGATTTTGGGGCGAAAATCGTGCCTGGAAGTATCAAAGTCACTGCTATTAGCTGAAAAAAGCTACAAATCAATTTAAATCAACCACTTACCGAAGGAAAACCCATGTTCAACAAAGGACAACTCGCTGGCCTGATGAAGCAAGCTACCGCCATGCAAGACAACATGAAGAAGGCGCAGGAAGAGCTGGCCAATTCAGAAGTCATCGGTACATCTGGCTCTGGTTTGGTCAAAATTACCATGACAGGTAAGCACCACGTCAAACGCATTGAGATTGACCCTAGCTTGCTGGCGGACGACAAAGACATGTTGGAAGACATGTTGACCGTTGCTTTTAACGATGCGGCCAAGCAGTTAGCGGATAGCAGCGATGCCAAGATGGGCAGCGTCTCCAAAGGTATGCCGGGTTTGCCTGGTGGCATGAAGTTTCCGTTTTAAGCCTTTCAAAATCCCATTTGAATGGATAACTCCAGCGCATTAGACGCCTTGGTTCAAGCTTTGCGTCGTTTGCCCGGCGTGGGGCTGAAATCGGCATCACGCATGGCGTTTCACCTGCTGCAGCACGACAGGGCAGGCGCCCAAATCATGGCGCAGGCGCTGACGAATGCCGCATCGCAAGTGCTGCATTGCAGCCAATGCAACACCTTCACGCAACATGAAATTTGCAATATTTGCAGCGACACCCAACGGGACCCAACGCGGCTGTGCGTGGTGGAAACGCCAGCCGACCAATTGGCACTGGAGCGCACGGGTGCATTCAAAGGTTTGTATTTCGTGCTGATGGGCAAGTTGAGCCCGCTGGACGGTATCGGTCCCAATGAGATTGGCTTGCAAAAGCTGTTTCAACGGGTGCAAACCTCGCCCATACAAGAGGTGATTTTGGCCACCAACTTCACGGCTGAGGGGGAGACCACAGCGCATGTGATCAGCGAGGGCTTGAAAGCGCGCGGCGTCCATGTCACCCGCTTGGCGCGCGGCGTGCCGATTGGCAGTGAGCTGGAGTATGTTGACCTGGGTACGATCGCGCATGCCTTGGTGGATAGAAGATAGATCATTTTGCGGTCTTTCAGAAAAAAAGACCCGCAGTCAGTCCAGAACAACATGGACGAGCCCCCTAGCTTGACAATTTTCGCGTAAATCAGCAAAATACAGGTCATCAGACAACCGATGACTATAATGAGCTGTATGTGCCAGCGGTATTTTGCAGATTGCCTCAAAGAATGACTCAAAGATTGCCCAAGTTCCCATGAAAATATCAGCCGTTCGGGTCACGCCCATCGCTATCAAAGACCCTGCTTTGCTCAACGCCGCTGGCGTGCACGAGCCGTTTGGGTTGCGCTCCATCATCGAAGTCGTGGGCGCCAACGGCATGGTTGGTTTGGGTGAAACCTATGGTGACGCGCCAGTGTTGGACTTGTTGACGCGGGTGAAAGACAGTTTGGTGGGCTTGTCGGCTTTTGACGTGAATGGTTTGTTGGCTAGGGTGAAAGCCGAAGCCAGATTAACCAAGTCTGCTCATATCGAGATGGAGTTAGCACCTGGCTCTATGGGCGACAACCTGAGCAGCAGTGTGTTTTCCGGCTTTGAGGTGGCGTTTTTAGACCTGCAAGCGCGTACCTTGGGCATCCCCTTGGTGGAGCTGTTGGGCGGGGCAGTGCGCAACAAAGTGGCTTATTCGGCCTACTTGTTCTACAAATGGGACGCCAGTGTTGACCCCGAATACGCGCCCGACCCGTATGGCGAGGCGGTGAACCCAGCGCAAATCGTAGCCCAAGCGAAGAAGATGATTGACCAATACGGTTTTGAGAGCATCAAACTCAAAGCCGGCGTGTTTCCGCCCGATGATGAGGCGGATGCGATCAAAGCTTTGAAAGCCGCATTTCCGAATCACCAACTGCGGATTGACCCGAATGGCAATTGGTCGGTACCCACCAGCATCCGCATAGCCAAGCGCTTGGCTAACGATTTGGAGTATTACGAAGACCCAACGCCGGGTTTGGAAGGCATGGCCGAAGTGTACAAAGCCACGGGCTTGCTGCAAGCGACGAACATGGTGGTGACGTCTTGGAGCCATTTGAAACGCAGCGTGGAGCTCGATTCTGTCCAAATCGTGCTGTCAGACCATCACTATTGGGGTGGCTTGCGGGCGACGCAAGCGCTGGCGCGGACTTGCCAGGCGTTTGGCTTGGGTTTGTCCATGCATTCGAACTCACATTTGGGCATCAGCCTGATGGCGATGACGCATTTGGCCGCTTCGGTGCACCACCTCACCTACGCCTGCGACACGCATTACCCGTGGCAGAGCGATGAGATTTTGGTCGGTGGCAAAGTGCCTATCGTGGGTGGGTGTGTGCATGTGACAGACAAGCCCGGTTTGGGTGTAGAGTTGGACCAAGCCAAATTGGCCGAGCTGCACCAAGCGTTTTTGACTTGCCGTATTCGTACCCGCAATGATGTGACGCAGATGCAAAAGTTCAGACCAGATTGGTCAACCGTCAAGCCACGGTTTTAGTTGTAGATTGAAAAGTAGGTTGAATCTAAGCATTGGTTTTATAAACAGGAGACAGTGATGAAAAAAGTATGGTTAAAACTCGTCAGCGCAGCGGCTATTGGCTTGATTGCGTTAAGCAGCTTGGCGCAAAGCGATTACCCCAACAAACCGATCAAACTGATTGTGCCGTTCCCACCGGGTGGCACCAGTGACGTGATGGGGCGTATGGTCAATGACGAATTGAGCAAAATATTGAAGCAACCTGTCGTTGTTGAAAACGTGGGCGGTGCTGGTGGCGTGGTGGGCACTGAGCGCGCCAGCAAAGCGGCGGCTGATGGTTATACGATTATTCAAACTGGTGTGGGGCAAAATGCCGTCGCGCACGGCTTAGATGCTAATTTGAAGTACAACTCAAACACGGATTTCATTCACCTGACACAGGTACATACGGGTCCGAACGTGCTTTTGGTACATCCAAGCTTGCCATTTAAAACCTTGAAAGACTTGGTGGATTACGCCAAAGCCAACCCCGGCAAGCTTGATTATGGCTACACACATGCCTCTTCAGGTCATATGGCAATGGAGTTGTTCAAGCAGACATCAGGTGTCTTCTTAACGGGCATTCCATACCGTGGCGGTGGCCCGATGATGACGGATTTGTTGGGCGGCACAATCAAAATCATGTTTATCAACCAAGACGTTGCATTGCAGCATGTTAAAGCAGGTAAGTTGCGCCCATTGGCGGTGACCACAGTCAAGCGAAATAGTCTCTATCCAGATGTGCCTTCTATTTCTGAATCAGGCTACCCTGGGTTTGAGTCTTTGTCATGGTCTGGCTTATCCATTCAAAAAGGTACGCCGCCTGCCGTGGTTGAGAAACTAGAAGCAGCGATGGTGCAGGTGATGAGTTCTCCTGCCATCAAGCAGCGATTGGAATCACAAGGTTTTGTTGTTCCAACGCTGGGTTCTAAAGCCTACACAGCGTTTGTAGCGAATGAAATCCCACGCTGGACGAAAGTGATCAAAACGGCGGGTATCACGGCGCAGTAAAAATTATCTGGCCGCTAAACTGAAAATCGGGTGGCTTCTGTAAGCACCCGATTTTTTTATGCTGTTTACGCAGATAGCTGTTTTATTTAATACCTATGACGCTATTAAAAATATAGCATACATATAATCCATAAATGGTCTACAATTTCAAAAGGCATACGGGTTAGTCCGTAGAAAATGAGCCACTAAAAACTGTAGCATTGGGTTATAGTTATATCAATATTGGAATATAACTATATTTTTTTTTAAATATAAAAAGAGGGTAGCAATATGACGTTAAAACGCATAAATCTTGGAATTGCTTCAGTATTTTTAGCAAGCCTGGCACTCATTGCGCCAACTACAGCATTGTCTCAATCCAAAGATGAGCTGAATGTTGCCAGCCTGGCTGCCAGCTGCGCTGCCTGCCACGGCACGCAAGGCAAAGCCGTGAATGGTTCGGCGGTGGTGTCATTGGCCGGTTTGTCGACAGATGTCATCGTCGCGCAAATGGCTGCTTTCAAAGCGGGCACGCGACCTGCCACGGTGATGCATCAGCTCAGCAAGGGCTACAGCGATGCGCAGATAGCCATGATTGCTGCGTATTTCGCCGTACAAAAGAAATAAGAAAAAATAAGGATGTGACTGACATGACAAATTCAAACAACATGCAACGCCTCTTACATCGCCGTGAAATTCTTCAATCAGCTGCCGCACTTAGTTTGCTGGGCTTGGCCGGCTGCGCGACAACTTCTATGCCTTCCAAGGCCAAAGTCGTCGTCGTGGGCGGTGGCTTTGGTGGCGCGACCGCGGCTAAATACGTGCGCTTGCTGTCGCAGTACAACATTGACGTGGTGCTGATCGAGCCCAACGCCACGTTCATCTCTTGCCCTGTGTCTAATATGGTGTTGGGGGGCCACAAGCAGATGGCGGACATCACCAGCTCCTACCAGCAGTTGTCCAAAAAACATGGTGTGACAGTGGTGCAAGACATGGTCAGCAGCATAGACGCAGCCAAGAAAACCGTGACGTTGGCACGCGGTGGCAGCATTGCCTATGACAAGCTGGTGGTTTCTCCGGGGATTGATTTGATGATGGGTAGCATCGAGGGTTTGGCCGCAGCGAGCGCCAGCGGTCACATCGTGCAAGCATGGAAAGCCGGTGCCGAAACGGCAACTTTGCGCAAGCAACTCGAAGCCATGCCCGACGGCGGCACGTGCGCCATCACCATCCCCGTTGCGCCCTACCGCTGCCCACCCGGCCCGTACGAGCGTGCCAGTCAAATCGCGTCTTACTTCAAAGTGGCCAAGCCAAAAAGCAAGATTTTGATTTTGGACGGTAACCCCGATGTGACCTCCAAAGGCCCGTTGTTTAAAAAGATCTGGTCAACGCAATACGCCGGCATGATCGAGTACCGTGGTGACCACAAAGTGACGGCTGTTGACGCCAAAACCGGCAGCATCAAGTTTGAAATTCAAGACGATGTGAAAGCGACAGTCATCAACGCTTTGCCAAACATGCGGGCAGGTTTGGTTGCGGTCAACGCTGGCTTGAACAACATGGCCAACGGTCGCTGGTGCGGTGTGAATTACCTCACTTTTGAATCAACCGCCGCCAAAGATGTGCACGTGTTGGGCGACTCTATCCAAATCGCAGCAGGTATGCCTAAGAGTGGCCACATGGCCAACGCACAAGCCAAAGTGGCGGCGGCAGCCATCGTCGCGCAGCTAAACGGTTGGGACGTTAACCCCAACCCGATGTTGACCAACACCTGCTACAGCATGGTCGATGCGAAAAACTGCATCCATGTAGCCAGCGTGCATGAGTACGTGGCGGCTGAGAAAACATTCAAAACCGTTGCTGGTTCGGGTGGTGTGTCAGTCATCGATTTGAAGCCGGAAGTGACCATGCTTGAAGCGGCCTATGCCGAAAGCTGGGCGCAAAACATTTGGGCGGATACGCTGGGTTAACACGCGTTTTAGAAAAAACAGAGACGAGATCTAGCTGCATCCATCTCTGTTTTTATGTTTGCATGAATAGCACTAAACTTAAAGCCTAGGGTAAATGCTGATAGCTGCATTTTAGATTTGCATTATGATATGCACATATTTATATGCCAATATAAATATATCCATATAATAAATTAAATATATAAAATCTAAAATGCAGCACAAATTAGTCATTTTGAAATTGGTAGCCGGTTCAATCGCTGTATTTGCTTCTACGATGCCAGCACATGCTGATTTGGTATTGGCGCTAAATAATCAGAGCTGATCAATGAGAAATAATCGCTTTATCCAGCCCGCTCCAGAGGGCTTCCTTGGAAAAGAGCAAATCAAATCCGTTTATGCTGGCCGGCGCGGCTTCATGGCTGGTGCATTTGCTGCAGCGATGGCGGCGACGACGGCTGCACGTGCGCAAACCAGCGCTTCAAAAGACGATCCAAATATCGTCAACCTACCTGCCCACACTAAAGGTCTGGGTCAAGGCGTTGCTGCCCGTGGCTATGGTGTTCCGAGTATTTACGAAAAAAACTTACAGCGTCGTGAAAGCCCTGGTTTAACTGCGGTGAGCGCTTCTGGTGTTAGCTTTGCGCCTTTGCAGGGTTTGTTTGGCATTGTCACGCCCAGCGGTTTGCATTTTGAGCGCCATCACCAAGGCTGGTGGGATATTGAGCCGGACAAACACCGTTTGATGGTAAACGGTAGCGATGAAAAGATGCTCAAAAAGCCAATGGTTTTCACCATGGATGATTTGATGCGTTTGCCATCCGTCAGCCGCTTTCACTTTATTGAGTGTGGTGCAAACACCGGCATGGAGTGGGGTAACGCTGCTGTACCGACGGTGCAATACACGCACGGTATGGTGAGCTGCAGTGAGTTTACCGGTGTGCCTTTGCGTTTGCTGCTGGAGATGTGCGGCGCAGACTTTAAGCGTGGCAAATTTGTACTCGCCGAAGGTGCCGATGGCTCAAGCATGACGCGCACCATTCCGATGAGCCTCATCATGAATGATGAAGTGTTGGTGGCTTACGGTATGAATGGTGAAATGCTTCGTCCAGAAAATGGCTACCCATTGCGATTGGTGGTTCCTGGTGTGCAGGGCGTGAGCTGGGTGAAGTACCTACGCCGCATTGAGCTGGGTGATGAAGCCTATGGCACCAAAGATGAAACCATTCACTATATTGATTTGCTACCCAGCGGCATGCACCGTCAATACAGCAGCACGCAGGAAGTGAAGTCAGTCATCACCACGCCCAGTGGCGGACAAGTGCTTTTAGACAAAGGCTTTTTGAATGTTACTGGGTTGGCTTGGAGTGGTCGAGGAAAGATCACCAAAGTAGATGTATCGGCTGACGGTGGTCGCAATTGGAAGCCTGCACGGTTAGAGGGGCAGGTCATGTCTAAGTGTCTGACTCGTTTCAATATGGATTGGTCTTGGGACGGTAAGCCAGCGTTGTTGATGAGTCGTGCTACGGACGAAACAGGACACATACAACCCACTTATGCAGATAACAGGAAAGTGCGCGGTACGCGAAGCATTTATCACAATAACTCCATTCAAACGTGGTTGTTGCAAGAGTCAGGCGAGGTGAAAAATGTTCAGCTATCGTAAATTAGTTGCTATCGTTTTGTCTGCAGTTGCTCTGACAGCGGTTGCTCAGAGCAGAAAAATTGAGGGTATTGGTCGCACTGCGACAGCTAACGAGGTGGCAGCTTGGGATATTGATGTTCGTCCGGACTTCAAAGGCTTGCCCAAAGGAATGGGCAGCGTCACACAAGGTGAAAAAGTGTGGGAGGCGCAATGTTCTTCTTGTCATGGTAGTTTCGGTGAAAACAACTCTGTTTTTGGCGCTTTGGTGGGTTACACCACCAAGAAAGACGTAGAAACGGGTCGCGTGGCCAGCCTGATGCCTGAAGCTGCAACGCCAGCACGCACCACGATGATGAAAGTGTCACACCTCTCCACGTTGTGGGACTATATCAACCGCGCCATGCCCTGGACAGCGCCTAAATCATTGACTGCCAATGAAGTTTACGCTGTGACGGCGTATTTGCTAAATCTTGGTAATGTGGTGCCAGACGATTTCACGTTGAGTGATAAAAACATGGCAGAAACACAGAAAAAAATGCCGAATCGAAATGGCATGATGACTCAGCATGCTATGTGGCCTGGTAAAGAGTTTGGCGGAATAGCCAAGCCTGATACGCAAGGTTCAAATTGCATGACCAACTGCGCGACCGAGGCTAAAGTGGCTAGCTTGCTGCCTGAGCACGTACGCAATGCGCACGGCAATTTGGCGGAGCAAACGCGAGGATTTGGACCTTCCGTGGGTGCTGATACGACTAAGCCAGCAGCTGGCTCAGGTGCAGAGGCTAAAAAATCAGTGGCAGCACCTGCAGCACCTGCAGCACCTGCAGCACCTGCAGCAAAGGCGTCTGACAAAGCTGTTGAAGTTTCAGGCCCGCTCAAAAGCGCAGACGTTTCTGCAATCTTGAGCAAGAACACGTGTTCGGCATGTCATGGTATTGACAATAAAATTATTGGCCCAAGTTTCAAAGATATAGCGACAAAGCAAGGTGTTAAAGCTGATGCGGTTGCATATTTGACGGGAAAAATCAAGAGCGGCGGTTCTGGCGTCTACGGTAGTATGCCAATGCCAGCGCAAGGTATCAACGATGCGGATGCCAAAAAAGTGGCGACTTGGATATCACAAGGCGCTGCTAAGTAATATTCCTGTCAACGCAAAAGCGGGAAGTGTGTTAGTTTGAGTGGGTTAGAGAAAAGATTTTTTAAGATTTCAAATTAGGAGTGAATTATGAAACGTCGTGAATTTGTACAAAGTACCACGGGTGCTGCTGTTTTGGGTTTGGCGGTCAGCGCGGGGTTGTTTCCCGCGACTGCTTCAGCGCAAACAGCTTGGAATAAAGCTGCTTTTGAGGCTAAGAACTTGGCAGATGTTGTCAAAGCTATGGGCGGCACGGCTGCGGCTACGGAGAGTAAAGATGTGA
>CANKRG010000069.1 GCA_947485165.1 Comamonadaceae bacterium | reverse complement strand
TATGACAAAATCCATTTGTTCCGCTTTGACAATGGCAAAGAAAGCTATGACGAATCAAACGTTTTGGTGCGTGGTGACAAAGTTGTGAGCTTCGATTTACCATCCAAAGATGGCCATACCTGGCGTATTGGCTTAAGCGTTTGCTATGACATGCGTTTCCCAGAGCACTACCGCAGCAAAGAAGTCGATGCCTGGTTGGTGCCCAGCGCCTTCACGTATACAACAGGTCAGAAGCATTGGGAGATTTTGCTTCGCGCGCGGGCGATTGAAAATTTAGCCTATGTGGTTGCACCCGCACAAGGCGGCATTCATCCCACAGGTCGCCGAACTTGGGGGCATTCCATGGTGATCAATTCTTGGGGCGATGTGTTGAATGTCTTGCCAGCAGGCGAAGGTGTGGTGATAGCAGAGATGGATATTGAGCAACTGAAGCATCACCGCCGGCAATTGCCCGCTTTGCAGCACCGCATCTTATGATGACGGTGGCTGTTTATCATCATGAATAACACCTTTCGAGTCGCCTTCCACGCCCCCTTCCACCCCTCTTTTTAACTCGCCATTTTTGCGTCCCGAAAACATCGTCCACCATACAATGCCAAGCAAGATAAGTAGCGCCAACAAGGCTTCTAGTAGCAATAAAATCATGACCCTACCTCGGTGTGTTTTAAAAAGTGTTTTGCAAATCGCTTTGTTAGCAGGCTTGATTGTAGGACTCTTGACTTCTTGCTCAACGCCATTGAAACCTATTCAAGATGAAGTCGCACCTACCAAGCCGTTGGATGATGGTGTGCTGCCTGCTGATATTGTGCAGGCCAAAAGCCGCTGGGTGCCAGTGCGGTGGCGCGATATTCCTGGATGGACAGAATCTGCAGTTTCTCAACAAGATGCTTGGGCGGCTTGGTTGAAAAGTTGCCAAAATGCCGCAACGGCAAATGCTTATTTGTGCCCTGAAATTCGCAGTTTAAATGCTGTCAGTGACAATGAGCGACGTGCGTGGATGATGCAAAAGTTGCAACCCTACCGTGTAGAAAGTCTGCAAGGCGCTGCAGATGGCCTGCTGACTTCGTATTACGAACCAGTCTTAGAAGCATCACGTAGACCACGCCCTGGGTTTAGCGTGCCTTTGTACCGACCACCTGTGGGTTTATCGGGCAAAAGCCCGTGGTACACGCGGCAAGAGATGGATTCTTCGCCGCAAGCAAAAGCGCAGCTGCGCGGCTTGGAAATTGCTTATGTGGCGGATCCAATAGATGCATTGATATTGCACATTCAAGGCTCTGGCCGTGTCAACATGCTGGAAACCGATGGCTCAAAACGAACAGTTCGGCTCGCTTATGCGGCAACGAACGAGCAGCCCTACAAAAGTGTCGGGCGTTGGTTGCTAGACCTGGGCTCAGCTGGCACCCGTGATGTGTCTTGGCCGGGTATCAAAAATTGGCTTGCAAGAAACCCGCAGCGTTTGAATGAACTGTTGTGGAGCAACCCGCGCGTGGTGTTTTTTCGAGAAGAAGCCATGCCAGATACGCAGGTAGGACCTAAAGGTGCCCAAGGCGTGCCGCTAACGCCAGGGCGTTCAATCGCCGTTGACCGCGCAAGTATTCCCTATGGCGCACCCGTTTGGATAGCTAGCAGCGGGCCAGAAGGTGAGCCGCAGCGATTCCAAAAATTGGTTCTTGCACAAGACACAGGCAGTGCAATTACGGGGGCAGTCCGTGCGGATTACTTCATGGGTTGGGGTCAAGAAGCGGGCGATCAAGCCGGGCGCATCAAGCAGCCGCTGCAAATGTGGGTCTTGTGGCCGAAATCGCCACGCTAATTTAATTTGAGGCCTTAGCTTTGTTCATCAAATGCCCAAGGGGCAATTCACTACTCGCCTTGACTTCTCCCAGAGAAAAGCTGGTGTGCAGATCTTTCACATTGGGTAGGTTAATCAACTGCTTTAGCGCAAAGTTGGAGAAGTTATCCAAATCCTGTGCCACCACTTGCAACTCAAAAGTGCCAGTACCGCTGATGTAGTGGCAACTCACCACTTGCGGTAGTTTTTTGATGGCTTCTTCTAGCTCGCGCGTCACGTCGCCGCGGTTGCGCTCCGCATCAAGCCGCACAAACGCCAAAACGCCTAAGCCGATTTTGTGACGGTCAATTTCAGCGCGATAGCCCTTGATGAAGCCGCTTTCTTCAAGCGCTCGCACACGCCGCCAGCACGGTGCGGCGGATAAGCCCACGCGTGCCGCCAATTCAGCATTCGTGAGTCGCCCGTCTGCCTGTAGTTCTTTTAAAATCAAGACGTCAAACTTATCAAGTGTTTTCATAAATATCTATTTTAAGCAAGATTTATCCTAATATTAATCATTTCCAGGCAAAAAACGCAAACACTTACCAGCACATCACGCATACACTTTGGGGTAACATAGACAAAAAAACTGGAGACCCACTGTATGAATGCACCCTTGCCTGAGCACATTCGCAGAGCGCTAGAAACCGTCACGCTCGACGATAAATATTCGCTCGATTACGGCAGTGCCTTCATGAGTGGCGTGCAAGCTTTGGTGAAGTTGCCGATGTTGCAACGGCTACGCGATCAGTTGCAGGGCAAAAACACAGCGGGTTTTATCAGCGGCTACCGTGGCTCACCGCTGGGTGGCTATGACCAAGCTTTGTGGAAAGCAGCGCCGTACTTAAAAGCGCAAAACATTGTGTTTCAGCCCGGCGTCAACGAAGAATTGGCCGCTACAGCGCTGTGGGGCACGCAGCAATTAGGCTTTTCACCACCGGGTACCAACAAGTTTGATGGCGTTTTTGGTATTTGGTATGGCAAAGGGCCGGGGGTGGATAGATGCTCTGACGTTTTCAAACACGCCAACATGGCCGGTACCACAGAATTTGGCGGTGTGATTGCGGTTGCGGGGGATGACCACATTTCCAAAAGTTCCACCGCCGCGCACCAAAGCGACCATATTTTCAAAGCCTGCGGCTTGCCGGTTTTCTTTCCAGCCAATGTGCAAGAGATTTTGGACTTGGGCATTCACGCCTTCGCCATGAGCCGTTTTTCTGGCGTATGGGCGGGCATGAAAACGATTCAAGAAATTGTTGAATCCAGCGCCACGGCGATGATCGACCCCGAACGCGTCAAGATTGTTATCCCCACAGATTTCGCCATGCCAGCCGGCGGCGTGCACATCCGCTGGCCAGATGCGGCGCTGGATCAGGAAGCACGCTTGTTTGATTACAAATGGTATGCGGCACTGGCCTACATTCGTGCGAACAAGCTCAATTACAACGCTATTGAAGGTAAAAACGACCGCTTTGGCTTGATCGCCAGCGGTAAAGCCTACAACGACACTCGCCAAGCCTTGCTCGATTTGGGCTTGGACGACGCAACTTGCCGCCAGATCGGTATTCGCCTGCACAAAGTCGGCGTCGTTTGGCCGCTGGAAGCGCAATTGACACGTGAATTTGCCACAGGCTTGCAAGAGATATTGGTGGTCGAAGAAAAGCGCCAAGTCATCGAATACCAACTCAAAGAAGAGCTGTACAACTGGCGCGATGATGTGCGTCCCACAGTGCTGGGCAAGTTCAACGAGATGGAAGGTGGTGAATGGTCTACACCGAGTCCAAGTGCCAACACTTTGCTGCGCGCCAATGCAGATTTGTCCCCCGCCATCATCGCCAAAGTGATAGCAGGGCGTCTCAAAAAACTTGGCATGGATGGTGGCGAAGGCAGTGACATTCGTAGACGTATCGATGCACAACTGGCGATTTTAGAAGCCAAAGAACGCAGTATGCAAGTGCAGACGATTCAGCAACTCAGCGAGGCTGAGCGCCAGCCCTGGTTTTGCTCAGGCTGCCCGCACAACACCTCTACCAAAGTGCCCGAAGGCTCGCGTGCCATGGCAGGGATTGGCTGCCATTTCATGAGTATTTGGATGGACAGATCCACAGTCGGCTTCACCCAAATGGGTGGCGAGGGCGTGCCATGGGTGGGGCAGCAGCCGTTTACGATAGATCAACACATCTTTGCCAACTTGGGCGATGGCACCTACTTCCACAGTGGCTTGCTCGCCGTGCGCCAGTCCATTGCGGCGGGCGTCAACATCACCTACAAAATTTTGTACAACGATGCGGTGGCGATGACGGGCGGTCAGCCCGTGGGTGAGCGCCCAGAAGGTCACTCGGTCGTGCAAATCGCGCAATCGATGCAGGCGGAGGGCGCGTCCAAAATTGTCGTCGTCACCGATGAGCCTGAAAAATACGAAGGTGTCAAATTAGTCGAAGACGTTGCTGTGCATCACCGAGATGAACTCGACACAATTCAAAAGCAATTCCGTGAGATCAAAGGCACCACCGTTATCATTTACGACCAAACCTGCGCCACCGAAAAGCGCCGCCGCCGTAAGCGCGGCACCATGGTGGATGTGGCGAAACGCGTCGTCATCAACGAACTGGTGTGCGAAGGCTGTGGTGATTGCAGCGTGCAAAGCAATTGCTTGAGTGTTGAGCCGCTAGAAACCGATTTTGGCCGCAAGCGCACCATCAACCAAAGCAGCTGCAACAAAGACTATTCCTGCGTCAAAGGCTTTTGCCCCAGCTTTGTCACCGTAGAAGGTGGTCAGCTGAAAAAGAAAAGCAAAGCGACGAATACGACGCAAAATCCGTTCGCCATGTCTGCCTTGCCTGAGCCAAACATATTGCCTACGCCGCAAGCCTATGGCATCGTCGTCAACGGCGTGGGAGGCACAGGCGTCATCACCATTGGGCAGTTGCTGGGTTTTGCCGCGCATATTGAGGGCAAAGGCATCGTCACGCAAGACGCCGGCGGCTTGGCGCAAAAAGGCGGGGCGACTTGGAGCCATGTGCTGATTGCCGACCACCAAGACGACATCCGCACCACCCGCGTGGGCATGGCGGGCGCGGATGTGATCATAGGCTGCGACCCGATAGTCTCTGCCAACAAAGAAACCACACTGCGCATGCGCGCGGGTCGCACCCACGTCGCGCTCAACGCGCACAGCACGCCCACGGCGGCCTTCGTCAAAAACGCCAATTGGCTGAACCCTTCGCAAAACTGTGTCGATAGCATCACCGCTATTGTGGGTACAGACGGCGAAAGTGGTGGTCAGATTGGCGGTGTCAGTGCCTTCAATGCCGACGCGTTGGCCACGGTGATGATGGGCGACAGCATCTACACCAACCCCATCATGCTGGGCTATGCGTGGCAAAAAGGCTGGATTCCGCTGCAAAAAGCCTCGCTCATGCGGGCGATTGAGCTGAACGCCGTGGCTGTCGACAACAACAAAACGGCCTTCGAATGGGGTTGCCGAGCGGCGCATGATTGGGCTGAAGTGGAGAAATTGCTGCAATCCAGCAAATCAAACGTCAGCGTTATCGACTTCAAAAAACGCGATTCTTTGGAAGATATTATTTCTAAACGCGTTGAATTCTTAACGGCTTACCAAAATACTGCTTACGCCGCTAAGTATTTTGATTTTGTTGAGAAAATTCGCAGCAAAGAGTTATCTTTGTATTTATCTTTTGACCATAAAAAAACATTATCTTTAACCGAATCTGTCGCCAAAAATCTATTCAAACTCATGGCGTATAAAGACGAATACGAAGTCGCCAGATTACACAGCGATGGTACATTTGAGAAAAAAGTAGCGAGTATGTTTGAAGGCGACTACAAACTCAATTACCACCTTGCACCACCGCTCATTGCCAAGAAGAATGATAAAGGGGAATTACAAAAGCAACAATTCGGGCCCTGGATGCTGACCAGTTTCAGACTGTTGGCCAAACTCAAAGGCCTGCGGGGAACGGCCTTAGATATATTCGGCAAAACTGCAGAACGTAAGATGGAGCAGCAATTGATTGTTGATTATCTTGAGACTATGCATGTAGTTTTGGATAAACTGAATTCAGATAGCAAAGAAACGCTGCTACCTATCGCTCTAGAGCTTGCCAATATCCCCGAAAGCATCAAAGGCTTCGGTCACGTCAAAGAGAAAAACGCTGCTGCTGCAAGAGTGAAGTGGGATGCTTTGTTGCTGCAATTGTGAATTTTTTAAAATAGCTGAAAAATAGTGTCATAAATAGATGAAACCGGCCCATTAATTGTCTAATTCGCTATTAAAAATATAGCAAATATCAATGGTATGGTGTTTTGCTGTTGTGTGTGAGTCAGGGTGCACCGAGTCAGTTCTTTCTCCGCGCGAGCCTAAATTTCAATAGCGCTAGAGATGCTCCCTTAAAATAGCACCTTTGCCCACTGATTATTCACCCCATGACCGACATCCTGCAACCTGGCCTTCAATCCCTCTCCAAATCCTTTGAACCTGCCGCTATTGAAGCGCAGTGGGGGCCAGAATGGGAGAAACGGCATTACGCGGACGCGGGGTTCAGGGGCACGCAGCAGGCCCAAGACGGCGCACCGGCGTTTTCCATCCAACTGCCACCACCGAATGTGACAGGCACGCTGCACATGGGCCATGCGTTCAACCAGACCATCATGGACTCGTTGACCCGCTACCACCGCATGAGCGGCTTCAATACAGCTTGGATTCCGGGCACGGACCATGCGGGCATTGCGACGCAAGTGGTTGTGGAGCGTCAACTGCAGGCGCAGGGTATCAGCCGGCACAGCATGGGTGCCACGCCATTTGAATCGCGCAAAAACTTTGTGGCCAAAGTATGGGAATGGAAAGAGCAGAGCGGCAACACCATCACCACCCAGATGCGCCGCATGGGCGCAAGTGTGGACTGGAGCCGCGAATACTTCACCATGGACACCAAGCTGTCCAAAACCGTGACTGAAACCTTTGTGCGCTTGTACGAGCAGGGCTTGATCTACCGTGGCAAGCGCCTGGTGAACTGGGACCCGGTGCTGAAATCTGCGGTGAGCGACCTGGAAGTTGAAAACGAAGAGCGCAACAGCTTCATGTGGCACATCGAGTACCCGTTCAGCGACGGCCCGCAAACCTTGGGTGGCATCGATGCGGGCACAACCGTGCGTGGCTTGCATATCGCCACCACGCGGCCGGAGACCATGCTGGCCGACGGCGCGCTGTGCGTCCACCCTGAAGACGAGCGTTACAAGCATTTGGTGGGCAAGTTTGTTGATTTGCCACTGTGCAACCGCAAAATCCCGGTGATTGCAGATGACTTTGTGGATCGTGAATTCGGCAGCGGTTGCGTCAAAATCACCGGCGCGCATGACTTCAACGACTACGCCTGTAGCCAACGCCACAACCTGCCTTTGATCACCATTTTCACGCTGGACGCCAAGATCAACGAGAACGGCCCCGCCGCCTATCAAGGCCTGGATCGCTACGACTGTCGAAAAGCGGTGTTGAAAGATTTGGAAACACAAGGTTTCCTGCAAAAAGCCGTGCCGCACAAAAACATGGTGCCGATTTGCACCCGCACCGGCCAGGTGATCGAGCCGATGTTGACCGATCAGTGGTTTGTAGCGATGACGAAAACGCCAGCAGCCGGCGTATCTATTGCTCAGGGTGCTATTGATGCTGTAGCGTCTGGGGAGGTTAAATTTGTCCCGGAACAGTGGGTGAATACCTACGACCAATGGATGAAAAACATCCAGGACTGGTGCATTTCACGTCAATTGTGGTGGGGTCATCAAATCCCCGCTTGGTACGACGAAGATGGCAAGGTCTATGTGGCACGCAACGAGGCAGATGCACAAGCGCAAGCGCCGGGCAAAACGCTCAAACGCGATGACGACGTGCTGGACACTTGGTATTCATCCGCACTCGTGCCGTTCAGCACCATGGGCTGGCCAGAGCAGACCGAAGACATGGATTTGTACCTGCCGTCCAGCGTGCTGGTCACCGGTTACGACATCATTTTCTTCTGGGTCGCGCGGATGATCATGATGACCAAGCACTTCACCGGCAAAGTACCGTTCAAACACGTCTACATCCACGGCTTGGTGCGCGATGCGCAGGGCAAGAAGATGAGCAAGTCGGAAGGCAATGTGCTGGATCCGGTTGACTTGATCGACGGCATCACGCTGACACCGCTGCTGGAAAAGCGCACAACAGGTCTGCGCAAACCTGAAACTGCGCCTACGGTTCGCAAAAACACCGAAAAAGAATTCCCCGATGGCATTCCCGCCTTTGGTGCGGACGCCTTGCGTTTCACTTTCGCGTCCTTGGCGTCCTTGGGGCGCAACATCAGCTTCGACAGCAAGCGCTGCGAAGGTTACCGCAATTTCTGCAACAAGCTGTGGAATGCCACCCGCTTTGTGCTGATGAACTGCGAAGGCCAAGATTGTGGCTTGCGTGAGCACTCGAAAGCTGAATGCGAGGTCGGTGGTTCAGCGCACGGCTACTTGAATTTCAGCCAAGCCGATCGTTGGATTGTTTCCATGCTTCAACGTGTCGAAGCCGATATCGCCAAAGGTTTTGAAGATTACCGCTTGGACAACGTCGCCAACAGCATTTACCAGTTTGTGTGGGACGAGTTTTGCGATTGGTATTTGGAAATCGCCAAAGTGCAAATTCAGACCGGCGATACTGCACAGCAGCGTGCCACGCGCCGCACCCTGATTCGTACGTTGGAGACGATTCAACGATTGGCACACCCGGTGATTCCGTTCATCACTGAAGAGTTGTGGCAAAAAGTTGCACCTGTCGCTGGAAGAACTGGAGAGAGCGTCAGCATCGCCGCCTATCCCGTGAGCCAGCCCGACCGAATTGACGCTATTGCCGAAGCACACGTCGCCAAGCTCAAAGGCTTGGTGGATAGCTGCCGCACTCTGCGCAGCGAGATGAACGTGCCATCCTCGACCAAGCTGCCGATGTTTGCCTTGCCCGCTAACGCCGTTGAAGCTGCGTTCATGCGCGATGCAGCGCCGGTGTTGAAATCACTTGCAAAGCTCAGTGAAGTCAAAGTATTTGACGATGAAGTGACGTGGCAAGCCGCTGCGCAAGCGTCGCCGGTGTCTGTGGTGGGTGATTTGCGCATGTGCCTGCACATGGAAATTGACGTGGCTGCTGAGAAGCTGCGCATCGGCAAGGAAGTGACGCGTTTAGAAGGTGAAATCGCTCGCGTGAACGGTAAACTCAGCAACGAAGCCTTCGTCGCCAAAGCACCGCCAGCGGTGATTGAGTTGGAGCGTAAACGTGTTGCCGATAACACAGCTACGCTACAGAAACTACAAGATCAATTAACCCGATTGGTTTAAACCTAGATTGGGGCAAGCTGAGAATGCTCTTTAGCCCAAATACAGTCATTCCCGCGCAGGCGGGAATCCATCGTGGTGCTACATTGTGTAGTTAGTTATCGTCTTCTGAGGATATGCACAAACTCTTTTTCCTGGTTGGTTTCCAGAGTTTGCTGCTCCACCAAGTCGTTGCCGGTT
>CANKRG010000068.1 GCA_947485165.1 Comamonadaceae bacterium | reverse complement strand
TGACGTTATGTTGTCGTTTGGACGACAATTGAGCCCTACATTGCCTAGGACTTTCCCTATATGTCTCGCACCTATAACCCTGAATCAACGCTACACCAGCGCCGCCGCAACCCCACGGAGTTCGAGCTGGCCGGCATTCCGTGGCTGGCATTTTTAAATGACAAACAGCGTGAACGCGTTATCAACGACATCGACGTGACCGATGCAGAACCGGGCGATTACGTCTGCCGCACGGGCAGGCCAGTGACCTACTGGTTTGGCTTGGTGCAAGGTTTGCTAAAAATGAGCGCCGACAACGCCCAAGGCCACACCATGACCTTCACTGGCGTGCCACCGGGCGGCTGGTTTGGCGAAGGCACCGTGATGAAGCGCGAGCCTTATCGCTACAACATCCAGGCGCTGCGTAAAAGCATTGTCGCCGGCCTGCCCTCAGCCACCTTTGACTGGCTGTTGGACAACTCCATCGGCTTCAACCGTTTCGTGATGGGACAGCTCAACGAACGCCTGGGCCAATTCATCGCCGCCCGCGAGATCGACCGCATGAGCAACCCCGACATCCGCGTCGCCCGCAGCCTGGCCGCCCTCTTCAACCCCGTGCTCTACCCCGGCGTGGGCGAGGTGTTGCGCATCACCCAGCAGGAACTCGCCTACTTGGTCGGTTTATCGCGGCAACGGGTGAACGAGGCGCTGACCAGCCTGTCGGACCAAGGCACGATCAAGGTGGAATATGGGGGATTGCGGGTTTTGGATATTCACGCACTGAGAACGCGGAATTTTTAGGTATAAATTCAATATTTACCTTCAAATTGGCATCTAGCCGGCGTATTTATTAACTAAGCAGCTATAAATTAAATAGCAATTTGAGCGATTAAACCGCAAAATCACTTCTCCACAAACGCCCGCTCAATCACGTAATCACCCGCTTGGCCGATGCCTGAGGAAATGGTGAAGCCCAGGCCGTCTAGCACCACGCGCAGGTCTTTTAACATCGCCGGGCCGCCGCAGATCATGGCGCGGTCGGTGGTGGGGTTGATTTGCGGCAGGCCGATGTCGGCGCAGAGTTTGCCGTTTTCAATCAGCACCGGCAGGCGGCCTGTGTTGCGGAAGGCTTCGCGGGTGACGGTGGGGTAATAGATCAGTTTCTTTTTGACTTCTTCGCCCAAAAAGTCGTTGTGCGGCAGCTCGTGCTCGATGAATTTGGCGTACGCCAGCTCAGAGCCAATACGCACGCCGTGCACCAAAATGACCTTTTCAAACTTTTCATAAACGTCGGGGTCGCGGATGATGCTCATAAAGGGCGCGAGGCCTGTGCCGGTGGCGAACAAAAACAGGTTTTTGCCTGGCAACAAGTCGGTCAATACCAGCGTACCTGTGGGTTTGCGGCCAATCAGCACCTCGTCGCCCACTTCCAGATGCTGCAAACGTGAGGTCAGTGGGCCGTTTTCAACCTTGATGCTGAAAAACTCCAGCTCTTCGGCGTAATGCGGGCTGGCGATGCTGTAGGCGCGCAGCAGCGGCTTGCCGTCCACTTCCAAGCCGACCATGACGAAATGGCCGCTCTCAAAACGCAGGCTTGCGCTTCTGGTGGTGGTGAAGGTGAAGAGTGTTTCGTTCCAGTGGTGAACGGAGAGGACTTTTTCTTTTTCGAAGGCAGCCATGGTGTGTCAGTATCTATCTTAGGGTTAGCCCTGTATTTTAACCAAGGGCAGCGCCTTGACATGAAAAGACTAAAATTCAAGTGTTATGACCGCCCCTCACCCCCCCCAGAACCCTGCCCCCGTTTTCCGTCGTGCTTTATCACCCGGTGCCGCCAAAGCCGTCGCCGGCGGCAAAAAACCTGACCCCAATGCCGCTTCAGCCCCCCCAGCCAAAGCCACCAGCCGCCTGAACAAACGCATGGCCGAGCTGGGCATGTGCTCACGTCGCGAGGCGGATGAGTGGGTCGCCAACGGCTGGGTCAAGGTCAACGGCGTGGTCGCTGAAATGGGCTTGCAAGTGCTGCCGACTGACACAATCGACGTTGACCGCGCTGCCAAAGGCAAGCAAGCCAACCAGGTGACGATTCTCATCAACAAACCCATGGGCTATGTGAGCAGCCAAGCCGAAGACGGCCACGAGCCGGCTGTGACCCTGTTCACCCCACAAAATCGATGGGTGGACGACAATGCCCGCTTCTTCTGGAACCACTCGCAATTACCCGGTTTGGCGCCCTGCGGACGCTTAGACATCGACTCGATTGGCTTGCTGGTGATGACGCAGGACGGTCGCATCGCCCGCCAGCTGATCGGCGAAGACTCCCTCATGGAGAAAGAATATTTGGTGCGGGTGGAATACTACGCAGATGGCAATTTGGCCAATGTGTCAACCTCCAAACCCGTTGTGTTAGACGTGCAAAGCGCCTTCCCGCCTGCCCTGCTGGCCAAGCTGCGCTTCGGTCTGAGCCTGGACGACCAGCCCCTGAAACGCGCCAAAGTGGACTGGCAAAACCCTGAACAACTGCGTTTTGTGCTGACAGAAGGCAAAAAACGCCAAATCCGCCGCATGTGCGAGCAGGTTGGCTTGAAGGTGGTGGGCTTGAAGCGGGTGCGGATTGGCAATGTGGTGCTGGGTAACCTACCCGTGGGCCAATGGCGGTATTTAGCGCCGCATGAGAAATTTTGAGAATCAAGCAGGCTAAAAATTACAACTAATATTTGGGAGACCAGCACATGCATCGCGTCGCCATCAGCAGCACGGGGCTTTTTACGCCACCGCACGTTATTACCAATGAAGAGTTGGTTACCGCGTTCAACCAATATGTAGAACTGCAAAACGCCGAGCACGCCAGCGAGATTGCGGCGGGCACGTTTGCAGCATTGACGCCGTCCAACGTCGAGTTCATCGAAAAAGCCTCTGGCATCAAACGCCGCTACGTGCTGGAAAAAACCGGCGTGCTAGACCCCAAGCGCATGCGTCCGAACTTTGTCAAAAGACCGGACGACGAAATCAGCTTGATGGCTGAAATTGGCGTGGCGGCGGCCCAAGATGCTTTGGACAGAGCCGGCAAAACCGCTGCTGATGTCGATTTTGTCATCTGCGCCAGCGCCAACATGCAGCGCGCCTACCCGGCGATGGCGATTGAAATTCAAACCGCTTTGGGCATCAAAGGTTTTGGTTTTGACATGAACGTGGCTTGCTCGTCGGCCACGTTTGGCTTGGAGATGGCGTACAACGCGGTGAGATCGGGCGCATCTAAAGCCGTGTTGGTCGTGAATCCAGAAATCACATCCGCCCACTTGGCGTGGAAAGACCGGGATTGCCACTTCATTTTTGGTGATGTGTGTACCGCTATTTTGGTAGAGCGTTTGGACAATGCACCCAAAGGCGCGTTTGAGATTTTGGGGACGCATTGCTTCACGCAGTTTTCCAACAATATCCGCAACAACTTTGGCTTCATGTCGCATTCGGAAGACCGCGATGTGGGTGACCGCGACCAGCTGTTTCAACAAGAAGGTCGCAAGGTGTTCAAAGAGGTTTGCCCACTGGCGGCTGAGCACATCAGCACCCATTTAGCCACGTTTGGCTACAGCACAGCGCAAACAAGGCGCTTTTGGCTGCACCAAGCGAATATCAACATGAACCAGTTTGTCACCCGCAAACTGCTCGGGCGCGACCCGACAGCGGACGAAGCACCCATCATTTTGGACGAGTTCGCCAACACCGCGTCTGCCGGCTCCATCATCGCCTTTCACCGCCACCATGAGGACATCCAAGCGGGCGAAGTCGGCGTGATTTGCTCGTTTGGCGCGGGATATTCGATTGGCAGCGTGGTGGTCAAGCGGACTTAAACGCAATCAAAGCGTTTAGCCGAATGCTAGGCAAAGCGCAGACCACTGGTTTGACGCAAACTGCTATGTTTTTAATAGCTGTTTAGGAAATAAATACGCCGGCTAGAGTCATATTTAGCCCCTAAAACCGCCCTTTTAACCAGTTTTGAACCGTTTTTACCGCTTTTTAAGCTCATCTACGAGTTAAGAATTGAAATTTCAGCCATTGACCCTATATCTAGTCAGTCGGCAGTGCGACCAGTCCGTAGCAAGTCGCGCTAAACTTGGAGGCTGTTTTTCTGCTGAAAAGCGTGCCGAATTTACCCCTTAAAACCACAAAATTAACACCATGACCAAGCAAACCCTGTCCTTCCAAGCCGAAGTAGCCCAACTGCTGCACCTCGTGACCCACGCGCTGTACTCCAACAAAGAGATTTTCATGCGCGAGCTGATCTCCAACGCCTCCGACGCCTGCGACAAACTGCGCTTTGAAGCGCTGAACGACCCGTCTTTGTTTGAAGAAGCACCGCATCTGGACGTGCGCGTCAGCTTCAACAAAGAAGCCAAAACGCTGACGATTGCCGACAACGGCATTGGACTCTCCCAGCAGGAAGCCATCGACAACCTAGGCACCATCGCCAAAAGCGGCACGAAAGACTTTGTCTCCAAGTTGTCGGGCGACCAAAAGGCGGATTCCCAGCTGATTGGCCAGTTTGGCGTGGGTTTTTACTCGGGCTTCATCGTGGCGGACAAAATCACGGTGGAATCGCGCCGTGCGGGTTTGCCGACGGCCGACGGCGTGCGTTGGGTCAGCGGCGGATCGGGCGACTTTGAGGTGGAGAGCATCGATCGCCCCCAGCGCGGCACCAGCGTGACCCTGCACCTGCGCGACGATGCGCTGGACTACGCCAGCAGCTGGAAACTCAAAGGCATCATCGCCAAGTATTCCGACCACATCAGCCTGCCGATTTTGATGGAAAAGGAAGAGTGGAAAGAGGGCGAGGCCATCGACAAGGACGACCCATCCAAGGGCACGACCGGCGGCGGCATGGTGATGACCGGCGAATGGGAAACCGTGAACCAGGCCAGCGCCCTGTGGACGCGTGCCAAGAAGGACATCACGCCTGAGCAATACCAGGACTTCTACAAACAAATCAGCCACGACCACGCGGACGCGCTGGCGCACACCCACAACCGCGTCGAAGGCAAGCAGGAATACACCCAACTGCTGTACATCCCCGGCAAAGCACCCATGGATTTGTACAACCGCGAGCGCAACTCGGGCTTGAAGCTGTACGTCAAACGCGTCTTCATCATGGACGACGCCGAGGCGCTCTTGCCGGGCTACCTGCGCTTTGTCAAAGGCGTGGTCGATTCCAACGACCTGCCGCTGAACGTGAGCCGCGAGCTGCTGCAGGAAAGCCGCGATGTGAAAGCCATTCGCGAAGGCTGCACCAAGCGCGTGCTGGGCATGCTGGAAGATTTGGCGAAACACAACGCCTTGCCTGCCAAGGGATCGCCGGACATGGTGGAAGACGTGCTGACGACGGAAGAAAAAGCCGAGCAAGAGGCCGGCTTGGGCAAGTTTGACGCGTTCTACGCCGAATTTGGCGCCGTCCTCAAAGAAGGTTTGGGCGAAGACTTTGCCAACAAAGACCGCCTGGCTAAACTCTTGCGCTTCACGAGTACACATACCTCCGTTCGTCCTGAGCCTGTCGAAGGGCAAGAGGCTTCGACAAGCTCAGCCCGAAAGGGTTGGATGGTCAGCTTTGCCGACTACAAAGCCCGCATGAAGGACGGCCAGGAAGCGATCTACTACATCACCGCTGACAACGCCGCCGCTGCCAAAAACAGCCCGCAGCTGGAAGTCTTCAAGAAAAAGGGCATCGAAGTGCTCTTGATGACCGACCGCGTGGACGAATGGGCGCTGAACTATGTGAACGAATTTGACGGCACCCCGCTGCAAAGCGTGGCCAAAGGCGCGGTTGATCTGGGCAAACTGCAGGACGAGGACGAGAAAAAGGCCTTTGATGCAGCTGCAGAAACCTTCAAACCCCTGCTCGCCAAGCTCAAAGAAGCGTTGAAGGACAAAGCCGAAGACGTGCGCGTGACCACCCGCCTGGTCGATTCCCCCGCCTGCCTGGTCGTGCAAGACCACGGCATGAGCACCCAACTGGCGCGGATGTTAAAACAAGCCGGCCAAACCGCGCCTGAAGTCAAACCGGTGCTGGAAGTCAACGCCGAGCACCCGCTGGTGAAGAAGCTGGAAGGCTCAGTGCATTTCAACGACTTGGCGCACATTTTGTTTGACCAGGCGCTGTTGGCTGAAGGTGGCATGCCGACTGATCCGGCGGCGTATGTAAGACGGGTGAATGCGTTGCTGGTTTAAGCGCCTGAACCCTCAGCGGTAGACCAGAACGGGGATTTTGGAGTGGGTCAGCACCTTTTGGGTTTCACTGCCCAAGAGGAGGCCGCTCATACCGCGCCTGCCATGTGAAGCCTGGAAAATCACGTCACACATGAAGTCTTGCGCGGTTTTCACAATTTCCTCGTAGGGGTGTTCGTTGCTGCGCTGGATCAATTCGCAGCTCACACCCGCCTTGCTGGCTTCTTCCTTGATATAGCTCAGGTTCTTGTCCGCCATGGTTTTGACGTCAATGGCGTACTGTTCGGGCGTATCGCTTAATTGCACCGCATCAACAGCAAAGTAATGGTAGGGCACCGTCACCGTCAAACCGGTGACTTTTGCCTTGGTTTCTTTGGCAAACTGAACCGCTTGCCTGACGGCCATTTTGGACAGTTCCGAGCCATCGGTGGGTATCAGGATATGTTTGAACATGGCTAACTCCTTCTCGCTGTGTTTCGGAAGTCAGCCAAACATACCCTCAAACTACAACAGACAAAACACCAGACTTCCGAAATAGCATCCATCTGTTCGCTATCGCTGCTTTGCCATCTGCCTGAGAGACGCATCGCAGAGCGACAATTCATTCTAGGACGATGCTTAGCCTATTGCAAGCGATGTATTTTCCAGTGTCAGCAACAAATGAATTGTCCGGTTTCCAGCAAGTAATCTGTCCGGTTTGTGGATTTGTGATTTCCAATAGTCACTCGCAAAACAATGGGGTCAGGTCTTACCTATTGCCTATTGCCTATTGCCTATTGCCTATTGCCTATTGCCTATTGCCTATTACCTATTACCTATTACCTATTGAACACGAAAAACCACTCAGCTCTCATAAAATATGTCTGTGGCCGGCTTATTTATTACCTAAGACGCTATATTATTCATAGCAAGGACTCAATGAATCATGCCTTTTTCCCCTACCGCTTCAAGCGCTCAAACACCCAATGCGCTGCCGCCAGCAGCTGGTGGTCTTGTCCGAAGCGGCCCACCAGTTGCAGACCAACAGGTAGGCCTTTTTGGCCGGTTGCGAATGGCAGATGAACGCTGGGTAAGCCCAAAATCGACCAGCTGCGGCAAAACAGCGGGTCGCCCGTCGCCGTGCCTTCAGGCGCGATGCCGGTGGTGCTGGGGCAGAGCAGCACGTCGTGGCGCGTGAACAGGGCATCAATGCGCTGCCGCCAACTCGCCACGGTGCTCAATTGCGCGGCGTGCTGCGCACCGGTGATGGCCATGCCGTCATCCAGCAGGCTGTTCAGGGGGGCGCTCATGCGCTCGCGGTGGTACACACGCTCGTGACTCAGGGCGCGGGCCATTTCGAAGGTCATCACGTCTTTTTGCAGCTGGATCAGCTCGGCAAAATGGGTCGGCGTGACCACGTCTTTGCAGTCAGATGCTTGGGCGTACAAGACGCGGATGGCTTGCGCCCAGGCCTGCTGCACATCCGCATCGGCCTGCGGCCAAGCGGGGGTTTGAAAAAAGCCGATGCGTGGCGCATCTGCGCTACTTAGCTCACGCCAGCCAGTCAAACGCGCGTCGCCGGTGAGCACCGCGCCCAGCAGCGCAACATCGCGTACGCTGCGGCCAAAGCCGCCGACCACGTCCATGCTGGGCGACAGGCTTTTCACCCCGCCACTGGCCACCCGTCTCAAGCTGGGCTTGAAGCCCACCACACCGCAATAAGCGGCTGGGCGGATGATGGAGCCCGCGGTTTGCGTGCCCAAGGCGAGGGGCAGCATGCGGTCGGCCACCGCCGCTGCTGAGCCGCTGGAGGAGCCACCCGGCGTGTGCGCCGTGTCATGCGGGTTGCGGGTCGGGCCGGGGGTGAAATAGGCGAACTCGGTGCTGACGGTTTTACCCAGCACCAGCGCGCCGGCTTCGCGGCACAGCGCAACCGGTGCGGCGTCGGCCTGGGGGCGGAAACCGGCATAGATGGCCGAGCCGTAGCTGGTGGCGAAGTCCGCAGTGTCGAGCAAATCCTTGACGCCTAGGGGCAAGCCATGCAGCAGGCCGCGAACCGGGCCCGCGTCCAGCGCACGGGCTTGGCTCAGCGTGGCGTCGGGGTCAAGCGCGGTGAAAGCGTGGATGCTGTCCTCGCGCTCGGCAATGCGGTCCAGGCAGGCGCGCACCACGTCTTGGGCTGTGAGTTCGCGCCGGGTCAACAGGGCGCAGAGTTGCCAAGCGTCCATCGCCAGTAGCTGGGACGTATTCATGGCTGATCTACTCAAACCCGCCAGAGCGCCGCAGCGCTGCCGCCTCGGGGCTGGTGAGCAGTTTGATCAACGCAGCAGCAGCCTGCGGTTGCGCGACTTTGGTGCATACGGCGGCGGTGTAAACGGTGGCCAGTTCAAATGCTTTGGGCAGCACGTCCACCAGTTGCACACCGTTGGTGTAGAGAATTTCGGTAACTTGGGCGCAGCCAACCAAGCCTTTGGCTGCGCCGCCGCTGAGAATGTGCAGTTGCTTCATTGATTTATTTTATTCTGCTTTGATGCCAGCTGATTTGATCACTTTCGCCCATTTGGCGATGTCGTCACGGACGTATTTTTCGAAGACTTCGGGTGACATCATCATCGGCACCGGTGGCAAGGGCATTTCTGCTGCAGACGCGATGAAGCATGTGTGGGGCTACACCATCATCAATGACGTGACGGCGCGCGACTGGCAAAGCCGCCACTCGCAATGGTTGCTGGGCAAATCATTCGACACCTTTTGCCCGATGGGGCCGTGGCTGGTCAGTGCCGACGAGTTGAACGGCAGCAACACCAATGTGCGCTGCCTGGTGAATGGCGAATTGCGCCAAAACGCCAACACCAGCGACTTGATTTTCAACATCCCGACGCTGATTGAAACCCTGTCCGCCGGTATCACCCTGTACCCCGGCGACATCATCGCCACCGGTACGCCGGTGGGTGTGGGCATTGGTTTCAAACCGCCTAAATACCTGGTCGCTGGCGACGTGGTGCGGGTGGAGATCGACGGGATCGGGGCGATCAGCAACCCGGTTCGTTAAACCAGCAGCGGCTCTTCCTGCATCGCTTCGATCTGCTCTTCCAGCGTGTGGATTTGTGATTTCCAATAGTCGCTGGTGCCAAACCACGGGAAGTTGATGGGGAAGGTGGGGTCTTGCCAGCGGCGGGCTAGCCAGGCGCTGTAGTGGATGAGGCGCAGGGTGCGCAGCGGCTCGATGAGCGCCAGTTCGCGGCGGTCGAAGGGGCGGAATTGTTCGTAGCCGTCGATCAAAGCGCTCAACTGGGTGGTGCGCTGGCGGCGGTCGCCACTGAGCAGCATCCACAAATCTTGCACGGCGGGGCCGCTGCGGGCGTCGTCCAGGTCAACAAAATGCGGGCCACCGTGGGGGGCGTCGGTCGGCGTCCACAAGATGTTGCCGGGGTGGCAGTCGCCGTGCAGACGGATGGTGGCTATGTTTGAGCCACCTTGACCATTGCTATCATTTTTATCATTTTTATCATTTTTTTGATGCTCATTTTTGACTATAGCCGGCTTATTTATTGCATTATCAGCTATTAAATCAATAGCGTTTTTGCATGTTTTTTGCCACGCAGACTGCACATCCAAAGGCACCATGTGGTGGCTGAGCAGCCATTCCATAGACTCAAGACCAAAACTTTGCACGTCCAAAGCCGGTCTGTGTACGAACGGCTTGGCTGCGCCCACGGTGTGGATGCGGGCCAGAAAGCGGCCCACCCATTCCAGCACCTCAAAATCGTCCAGCTCAGGGTGACGCCCACCACGCTGCGGGCTGACGCTGAAGGCGAAGCCGGCGTGGTGGTGCAGATGGTCACCTTGCAGCACCAAGGGGCCGACGACGGGGATTTCGGCCGACATCAGCTCAAAACTGAAGCTGTGTTCTTCCCGGATTTGCGCTTCCGTCCAGCGTTCGGGGCGGTAGAACTTGACGACGACCGAACTGGGCGCGTCGGCATCGCGGGCTAAGCCATGCTCTAAATGCACCTGATAAACGCGGTTTTCGTAGGAGCTAAGCGCGGTCAAGCGGCCATCGCCAAACAAGCCGACGCTGGCGAGCGCGTCCAGCACCACGTCTGGCGTGAG
>CANKRG010000067.1 GCA_947485165.1 Comamonadaceae bacterium | reverse complement strand
TTCACCCAGACGTTTTGCGTCGGGCAAGCGGGCTGGTCGTACTCGACGTTGATTTTGTCGATGCGTTTCAAAACGGATGTGGTCATGGTTTGAGTCCTAAATTCACAGCGCACCAAAGCGCATCGAAAAATCGGTCGCTGTCACGTCTTTGGTCAGCGTCCCAATAGAGATGCGGTCAACACCGGTTTCTGCAAGCTCGCGCAGGCCGTTCAGCGTCACACCGCCTGAGATTTCTAGAACCGCACGGCCTTGGTTCATCTTCACCGCCTCATGCAGCGTCGGCACGCTCATGTTGTCCAGCAAAACCATTGTGGCGCCAGCATTCAGTGCCTCAGTCAATTGTTTCAAATTTTCCACTTCAATTTCAATGAACTTGGCATTCGGCGCTAATTTGGCAGCGCGATCTAAAACAGCGGCGATGCTGCCTGCGGCAGCGATGTGGTTTTCTTTGATCAGCACCGCGTCATACAGCCCGATGCGGTGGTTGGTCCCGCCGCCGCACAGCACCGCGTATTTTTGCGCCAGACGCAGGCCGGGCAGAGTTTTGCGGGTGTCGACGATTTTTGCCTTGGTGCCCTTCACGATATCGGCATAAACCGCCGTTTTGGTCGCCACGGCGCTCATCATTTGCATGAAATTCAGCGCGGTGCGCTCGGCAGTCAGCAGTTTGCTGGCGAAGCCTTCGATGTCTAAAACCGTTTGTTCGGCTTGGCAGCGCTCGCCTTCTTTGACGCGCCAAGTTAGCTTTGCGGTGGGGTCTAGCCCCAAAATCGCCGCTTCTGCCCAGGCCGAGCCGCAAATCACCGCTGACTCACGTGCCAAGATGCGGGCGGTGGTGCGTTTGCTGGGGTCGATCAGTGATGCCGTTAAATCACCCGTAGCGACATCTTCCAGCAAAGCACGCGCGACGTCGGCTTTGGCCAGCGCGGCAAGTGATTCAGGCGTAAAGTCAGCAGTCAAAGTAGTCATAACGAGCTAATTGTGGGAAATGGTGTAAATTTTGAGAAATTATCAAATAGACTTCACATTTTCGCAGTTATTTGAATTGCATAAATCAAATCAAGAGAAATGTAGGGAGCACGAACCATGAGCATCACCACCCAAGTCACCCCTTACGGCACGCTGCCCACATCGTCACAGCCCGCCACGCGCCGCCCGGTCAGCCTGCCGCGTCTGCAAGAAATGCGCGAACGCGGCGAAAAAATCACCATGCTGACGGCGTATGACGCCACCTTTGCCGCCGTGGCCGATGCCGCTGGGGTGGAGACGATTCTGGTGGGCGATTCGCTGGGCATGGTTTGCCAAGGTCTGAGCAGCACCGTCGGCGTGAGTCTGGAAACCATGTGCTACCACGTCGAAAGCGTCACCCGTGGCCTGCGCCGCGCACAGGGCACGGCTTGGGTGCTGGGCGACATGCCGTTTGGCAGCTACCACGAAGGCAAAGAGCAGGCCATTCGCAGCGCGACAAAATTGATGCAAGCCGGCTCGCACATGGTCAAATTAGAAGGCGGCGGCTGGACGGCTGAGATTGTGCAATTCTTGGTCGAGCGCGGCATCCCTGTTTGCGCCCATCTCGGTTTAACACCGCAAACCGTGCACGCCTTGGGCGGCTACCGCGTGCAGGGCAAAACCGAAGAATCCGCCACCATCATGCAGCGCCACGCCCATGAGCTGCAAGACGCCGGCGCGACCATGCTGGTGTTGGAAATGGTGCCCGCCGCCCTGTCTAAAACAATCACAGACGAGCTGCCCCGCTGCCACACCATTGGCATAGGTGCAGGCAACGGCACAGCTGGCCAGGTGCTTGTGATGCACGACATGCTGGGTGTCAACTTGGGCAAAAACGCCAAGTTTGTACGCAACTTCATGGAAGATGCTGGCGGCGTGCAAGCGGCGATGGCGGCCTATGTGAAAGCGGTGAAAGAGGGCAGTTTTCCTGATAATGCGGTGCATGCTTGGTAGTTATTAAATATCATCAAATTAACATATCAAAATCGGTCTATAGCCGACGTATTTATTACCTTAATAGCTATTGAATTTATAGTAAAAACTAACGTCATTTGACATTAAAAACATGTACATAGCCCACACCATTGCAGATTTACGTACCCATCTGGCGCAGTTTAAACACCCCGCGTTCGTCCCTACCATGGGCAATTTGCATGCGGGGCATTTGGCGCTGATCAAGCAGGCCAAGCCGCTGGGTGATGTGACCGTTTCCAGCATTTTCGTGAACCGCCTGCAGTTCGCCCCGCATGAAGATTTCGACACCTACCCGCGCACCTTTCAGGCGGATTGCGACAAGCTGTCTGAGGCGGGCTGCGACGTGCTCTTCGCCCCCACCGAAAAAGAGCTTTACCCCGAGCCGCAAACCTTCAAAATCTCACCCCCGACCGAGGTGGCCGATATTCTGGAAGGCCACTTCCGCCCCGGCTTTTTCGTCGGCGTCAGCACGGTGGTGATGAAGCTGTTCACCTGCGTTTTTTCAGAGGCCCAAGGCAAACGCAGCGCTTTGTTTGGCAAAAAAGACTACCAGCAGCTCATGGTTTTGAAGCGCATGGTGCAGCAGTTTGCGCTGCCGATTGATGTGGTTGGTGGCGAAACCCAGCGTGCAGACGACGGCTTGGCGCTCAGCTCGCGCAACGGCTATTTGAGCGCTGACGAGCGGGCTGAGGCGGTGCACTTGTCGTTAGCTTTGAAGCAATTGGCCAAAAATTACCGTTTGAACGCGAACAACATCTCCGCCCTAGAAGCCGAAGCCATCGGTTTATTGACCGCCAGAGGCTGGCACCCCGACTACCTAACAGTCCGCCGCCGCGCAGATTTGCAGCCCCCGCAAAGCGGCTTCTCCATGGGCGGCCAAAGCAGCGACCCGCTGGTCGTGTTGGGTGCGGCGAAGCTGGGGAAGACCAGGTTGATTGATAATTTGGAGTTTTGAGCGAACCAACCAGGTCGCCTCAAAGCTCCTCAGTTGCATCCCGCCCCATCAACAACCCCACCGCTTGCTTGGCGCTCAAGGTACCGTCCAGCACCTTCACCACACACTGCGTGATCGGCATATCCAGACCGAGTGACAGCGCCCGTTGGCTGACGGTGCGGGCGCAGTAGACGCCTTCTGCCACGTGGCCGAGCGACGCTACGGCTTCTGAGAGGGTTTTGCCTTGGGCCAACAGCAGTCCAACTTTGCGGTTGCGGCTTAAATCGCCGGTGGCGGTGAGCACCAAGTCGCCCAGGCCGGACAAGCCCATGAAGGTTTCGATATCCGCCCCCAAAGCCACCCCAAGCCGCGTCATCTCCGCCAAACCACGGGTGATAAGGGCTGCGCGGGCGTTCAGACCCAGCTGCAGGCCGTCGCACAAACCGGTGGCGATGGCCAGGACGTTTTTCACCGCGCCGCCCACTTCCACGCCTGCCACATCGCTGCTGCCATACACGCGCAGGGTGGGGCTGTGGAAGGCTTGGGTCATTGCGTCGCGCACTTCGGCAAAATCGCTGGCGGCGACCAAGGCGGTAGGCTGGCCTTTGGCGACTTCTAGGGCGAAGCTGGGGCCGCTGAGAACGCCAATTTTTATGCCGGTTTTTAGCGTATTTTGCGTCGTTTTAGCCTGATTTACTGCAATCTGAGCGTAGATTTCGTGCCCAAGCAGGCCAACGCTCCCCGCTTCTGCAGCTTCAAAGCCTTTGCATAACCAAGCGACGGGGCAAGTCACATCAGCCAGTTGCAGCAGCATGCCACGCAAACCCGACATCGGCGTGCCGATGATGACCACATCGGCCGTTTTGACAAGAGAACTGAAATCACCACTGGCGATTTGCAGCGATTCTGGGAAAGCCACTTGGGGCAAATACTTGGCGTTGCAGCGCTGCGACTGCATGTTCACCGCTTGCGCCGCATCACGCGACCACAGGCTGACGCGGTGGGCAGCTCGGGTGTTGTTTGCAGCGCTGATGGCCAGTGCCGTACCCCATGCGCCTGCGCCTAAAACGATGATGTTCATGGGGTAATCGCGCTATTCATGTGCTATATTTTTAATAGCGTTAAAGGCAATAAAAAAACGAATAGAGTCATATTTATGCCTATTTTTGGCTTATTGCAACGGCGTTGCAGCTTGTTCGGCCTGCTGCTGCTCGTACATGGCTTGGAAGTTGATTTCCGCCAAATGCACGGGCGGAAAGCCAGCGCGGGAGACGAGGTCTGCCACGTTACCGCGCAAATACGGGTAAACAATCGCAGGGCAGGTGATGCCCATGATGGGGCCCATTTGCTCTTGCTGCAGGTTGCGGATTTCGAAAATACCGGCTTGCTTGGCTTCCACCAAAAACACGGTTTTCTCGCCAATTTTGGTGTGCACAGTCGCGGTCACGGTGACTTCAAACACGCCGTCCGCTACAGGTGTGGCATCCACACCGAGCTGAATGTTCACCTCTGGCTGCTCTTGCGCCAACAAAATAGCCGGTGAATTCGGCTGCTCTAGCGACGCTTCTTTGAGGTAAACGCGCTGGATTTGGAAAACTGGGTCTGCGTTAGTGTCTGTCGCTGGGGTAGCTGGGGTTGCTGCATCTGCCATGGGATTGCTTTCGAGAGTTTGAGAAAAAGAATGATTATCTCAGACCTGCAGCGTCTACTGATGTGACCCAGTGAAGTTAGAACCGTTCGCGCTGAGGTATCGAAGCGTCCCCGAGTGAGCTACCCTTCGATACCTCAGGGCGAACGGGGAAAGCTCAGGGCGAGCGGGAAAAGTTAACTATTCAGCTGTTTTTCCAGCGAATCCAACACTTTGTAGCAGTTGACCACCTGTGCCACGCTGGAATTCGGCTCGCGGCCTTCTTGGATGGCGGCGAAAAACTCGCGGTCTTGCAGCTCGATGCCGTTCATGGACACCGCCACTTGGCTGACGTCGATTTTCTCGTCTTTACCTGTAAACAGATCGTCATACCGCGCCAAATAGGTCGCGGTGTCGCCAATGTAGCGGAAAAAGGTACCCAGCGGGCCGTCGTTGTTGAAGCTCAAGCTGAGTGTGCAAATCGCGCCATTCGCCGCCTGTAGCTGGATCGACATGTCCATCGCAATGCCCAGCGCGGGGTGAATCGGGCCTTGCACGGCGTTGGCTTTCACAATCGGGCTGCCGGCCTGGTAGGCAAACAAATCGACGGTGTGCGCTGCGTGGTGCCACAGCAGGTGGTCGGTCCAGCTGCGGGCTTGGCCCAAGGCGTTCATGTTGGTGCGGCGGAAAAAGTAGGTTTGCACATCCATTTGCTGGATGTTGAATTTGCCCGCTTTGATCTGGTTGTGCACATACTGGTGGCTGGGGTTGAAGCGGCGGGTGTGGCCGCACATCGCCACCAAACCGCTGCTTTTGGCCAGCGCGACCACGTCGTCCGCGCCTTTGAGCGTGTCTGCGAGTGGAATTTCAACTTGGACGTGTTTGCCGGCTTTCAGGCAAGCCAGCGTTTGCGCAGCGTGCATTTGGGTAGGGGTGCACAAAATCACGGCGTCGACTTCTTTAAGTGCCAATGATTCGTTCAAATCCGTTGTGACGTGGCCAATGCCATATTGGGCGGCGGTTTCTCTGGTTTTTTCCAGATCGCGGCTGATCAAGGAGACGACTTCCACGCCGCCGATGTTTTTGATGCCGTCTAAATGTTTGATGCCGAAAGCACCTGCGCCAGCGAGGGCGACTTTGATGGTTTTTGTCATGCGTTTTTTTCTTATGTTCGTTTAAATCATTTCAGATATCCGTTCGCCCTGAGCTTGTCGAAGGGTTCGACAGGCTCACCCCGAACGGCGTTACTGGTTTTCCAGGATCAGATGTCCGACAGATGTGTTGCTTGCTGGCACGTGGTGGAAGCGGTGTACTTCAGTCGGTTTCGCGCCGCCCGCCACATCAGCCATCGCGCCACGCGCAATCAGCCACATCACCAGTTCAATACCTTCAGAGCCGGCTTCGCGCACGTAGTCCATGTGCGGCATGGTGGCGAGGTCTGCGGGGTCGTTCACCATGCGTTCGATGAACTGCTTATCCCAATCGAGATTGATCAAACCCGCCCGTGCGCCCTGCAGTTGGTGGCTCATGCCGCCTGTGCCCCAAATTTGCACCTTCAGGTCTTTGTCAAAACTCTCAACAGCTTTGCGAATCGCTTTGCCCAAGTTGAAACAACGCTGCCCCGACGGCACGGGGTATTGCACCACGTTGACGGCGAACGGAATGACCGGGCAAGGCCATTCTTCGACTTCACCGCACATCAGCGACAGCGGCACGGTCAGGCCGTGGTCCACATCCATGTGGTTGATGATGGTCAGATCAAAGTCTTGCTGGATGACCGATTGCGCGATGTGGCAAGCCAACTCGGGATGTCCTTGCACGACCGGCACGGGGCGCGCACCGTAGCCTTCGTCGGCGGGGGTGTACGCATCCGCACAGCCGATGGCGAAGGTCGGAATCATAGTCAAATCAAACGCGGTGGCGTGGTCGTTGAAGACCAAGATGATGACGTCTGGCTTGTTGTCTTTCATCCATTGTTTGGATGTTTCGTAACCCTTGAACAGCGGTTGCCAATACGGTTCATGGTCTTTTTTAAGGTCCAGCGCCGCGCCAATGGCAGGGACGTGGGAAGTGTAAACGGAAGCGGTTATTTTTGCCATAAAAATCTTTCTACATACCATTTCCGTTCGTGCTGAGCTTGTCGAAGCATATCGCAATGCCCTTCGACAAGCTCAGCACGAACGGGTTTGTTAATCCAATAATTTGCCGGTACCGCTGCCTTGCGGTTGGTGGTTTGCCTGCGCGTCGCCATCTTCACCAATCACGCGGTTGCCATCAATGCGGCGGCCACCGGCGATCATCATGTCGCGGTATTCAATCTCGGTTTTACCGGTCATCGAGCCCGCCATTTGCTGGAAACTCTTGCCATGCGTTGCACCTAGTTTGGCAAGGAAGTAAATATTCCCACCCAAGGCGATAGCACGGTTCAAATCGGCCGTCAAAACAGCTTGTTTTTGGTCTTCCGTCATCGGCCACTCGTCCAGATAAGCGCGTTGGTTGGCCAGAAAGCGTGTACGGTTGGCCGCCTTCATCAGTGACATGCAAAACTGGTTCAGGTGGTAGCCCTTGCGGCTTTGCTCGGCGTCAAAAATGGTGGTGCCGGGGAGGTTGAGATAAGGTTTTTCTAAAGACATATATTTGCTCCCGAATTACGACCAATACAGACGTGTTGGATTGTCCACCAGCAGCTTGTGTTGCAGCTCTGGCGTAGTCGCAATCTGCGGGATGAAATCGACCAGCAAGCCGTCATCGGGCATGTGGTCTTTCAGATTCGGGTGCGGCCAGTCGGTGCCCCACAGCACGCGGTCGGGGAAGGTCTCGACCAGGCGTTTGGCAAACGGCACCACATCGGCGTAGGCGTTTTGCTCACCATTCAACGCTTTCGGGCCGCTCACGCTCAGGCGTTCGGGGCAGCTCACTTTGCTCCAGATATTGCTGTGCTCGCGCATCATTTTGACGAACAGCTCAAACTCCGGGCCATCGACGGGCTTGGTCACATCGGGGCGACCCATGTGGTCCACCACCACAGTCGTTGGCAGCGCGGTGAAAAAGTCGTACAACTCGGGTAGATCGATCGCTTCAAAATAAATCACCACATGCCAGCCCAGCGGGGCGATGCGGTTGGCGATCTCCAGCAGCACCTCACGGGGCGTGAAATCAGCCAGGCGTTTGACAAAGTTAAAGCGCGTGCCGCGCACACCGGCGGTGTGCATCTCCTGCAGCTCGGCATCGGTCACGTTACGGTTGACGGTGGCGACGCCGCGCGCTTTGCCGTTGGCGGCTTTGAGCGCATCGACCAACGCTCGGTTGTCCGAGCCATGGCAGGTGGCTTGCACGATGACGTTTTTGTCAAAACCCAAATGGTCGCGCAGGGCAAACAATTGCTCTTTGGACGCATCGCAGGGCGTGTATTTGCGCTCAGATGCATAGGGGAACACATTGCCAGGACCGAAAACGTGGCAATGTGCATCGACCGCACCGGCAGGGAGTTTAAAACGCGGTTTGCTGGGGCCGGTGTACCAGTCTAGCCAGCCGGGGGTCTTGGTAAAACCTTCGGTTTTGGTAAATTCCATGTCGTTATCTTTCAGTCAAAGTTTCAATCAATATATTTCAAACCCGCTTTTTCCAGTGGTTCACGCATCTTGTACATGTCCAAACCCAGCACGCCAGCAGCTAATTTTGCGCGTTTTTCGCCTTCCAAGTCTTCACGGGCTTGGGAAGCATCGGCCACTTTTTGTGCCCACTCGGCGGGTACGACGACCACGCCGTCGTCATCCGCAATGATCACATCGCCCGGGTTGACGTTGACGCCTGCGCAAACCACGGGGATGTTGACCGAGCCTAAGGTTGCTTTGATGGTGCCTTTGGCGTGAATGTCTTTGGCAAAGACGGGAAAGTTCATAGACGTCAGGTCTTTGATGTCGCGCACACCGGTGTCGCTGATCAAACCGGCGCAGCCGCGTGCTTGGAACGAGGTGGCCAGCAGGTCGCCAAACATGCCGTCGTTGTTCTCCGACGTGCATGCCAGTACAACAACGTCACCAGGTTGGATCTGCTCTGCCGCGACGTGCAGCATCCAGTTGTCGCCCGGCTGGGTTAACACGGTGACGGCAGTACCGCAGATTTTTGCACCTGCAAAGATGGGGCGCAAATAAGGCTTCATCAGCCCGACGCGGCCTTGCGCTTCGTGGATGGTGGCGACGCCGAATTTGGCGAGCTGGGCAACGGCGGCTTTGTCGGCACGGTTGATGTTGCGTTTGACGATACCTAGAGTTGTCATTTTGAGATTCCTTTTAACTTTTAAATATATTCCGTTCGGGCTGAGCTTGTCGAAGCCTTTACCCTTCGACAGGCTCAGGGCGAACGGGGGGTGAAATTATTGGTTCTTAGCTTTGAGCGCCGCATCCAAACGCGGGAATACGCGTCTCACATTGCCTTCGTAGATCTGGTAGCGATCCGCATCGCTCAGGATTTTGGACGCTTCGATGTAGCGCTTGGTGTCGTCGTAGTAGTGGCCGGTTTCAGGGTCGATGCCGCGGACAGCGCCAATCATCTCACTGGCAAACAGCACGTTTTTGACCGGAATCACGGTATTCAGCAAATCAATGCCGGGCTGGTGGTAGACGCAAGTGTCGAAGTAGATGTTGTTGAGAAGATGGTCTTGCAAGAGCGGTTTTTTCAGCTCCTGCGCCAAGCCACGGAAACGGCCCCAGTGGTAGGGCACCGCGCCCCCACCGTGTGGGATCAAAAAGCGCAGGGTAGGGAATTCTTGGAATAAATCGCTGGTCAGGCACTGCATGAAGGCGGTGGTGTCGGCGTTCAGGTAATGCGCGCCCGTGGTGTGGAAGCAGGCATTGCAGCTGGTGGAGACGTGAATCATCGCGGGGATGTCGTATTCGACCATTTTTTCGTAGATCGGGTACCAGGCTTTGTCGCTCAAAGGTGGTGATGTCCAGTGACCACCGCTCGGGTCGGGGTTCAAGTTGATGCCGACGTTGCCGTACTCTTTGACGCACTTTTCCAACTCAGGGATGCAGGTCGCAGGGTCAACACCTGGGCTTTGCGGCAGCATGGCGGCACCGATGAAGTGGTCGGGGAAGAGCTCGGTCACGCGGAAGCAGAGCTCGTTGCAGATCGCTGCCCAAGTCGATGACACGTTGAAATCACCAATGTGGTGCGCCATGAAGCTGGCGCGCGGGCTGAAAATCGTCAAATCGCTGCCGCGCTCGCGCATGAGTTTGAGCTGGTTCAACTCAATCGACTCGCGCAGTTCGTCATCGCTGATCACCAGTTCGGACACCTTGGGCATGCTGGCGGGGTCTTTGATGCCGGCGATCTGGCGATTGCGCCAGTTTTCCAGCGCCTTGGGGGCGGTGGTGTAGTGGCCGTGGCAGTCGATGATGAGGGGTTTTTGTTGGCTCATGGTGCGTTTCGGTTAAAAATTGAAAGAATTGAAGAATATTAAAAATTAAAGGTCTAAATATGACTATAGCCGGCGTATTTATTACCTAAGGTGCTATTAAATGTATAGTAAATAACAGGTGGTTTCGTCAAATAACTTCCATGCCTTGCCGCAGTTTTGCAGCTGCCGCAGCGGGTGACGCCATGAATGACAGTAGTTTGCCAGCTTCTGCTTTTTGTGCAGAAGCCGAGCAAACGCCCGCTGAAAACGTGGTGGTTATTTGGATTTCTGGCGGCAGCGGGCCAACGATGCTGATGCCGTCTAAATGAATCAACTCGCTGAGTTGCTGAAAGCCCAATTCAACCTCGCCTTTGGCCACCATGGAGCCAACGGGCACGCCAGACGG
>CANKRG010000066.1 GCA_947485165.1 Comamonadaceae bacterium | reverse complement strand
TGGCGCAAAGTGTGCGGCGACAGCGGGCTGGTGATATGCGCTGTGAACGCGTGCTTTTTCACGGTATACCAAAACATCACCCGCGTCATGCCTGCACCCAGGTGGGTGACAAACAAATCTTGCGTTTGCTGCTGCCCCAAAATCTGCGGGCGTGAAACTTCTAAATAACGTTCAATCCACAGCCGTGCAACTTCGCCAAAGGGCACGAGCCGTTCTTTGTTGCCTTTGCCGATGACACGTAACACGCCCTCAGTCATGCTCAGGTTAAACACTTTCAAAGTGACCAGTTCGCTCACCCGTAAGCCGCTGGCATACATCAGTTCCAGCATGGTGCGGTCGCGCAGGCCCAGCGGGGTGTCAATGTCTGGCGCGTCTAACAACGCTTCCACCTGCGGTTCCGTCATAGTTTTGGGCACGCGCAAGGCTTGCTTTGCGGCTTGCAATTTCAAAGTGGGGTCTGCCGTGATGAACTGCTCACGCATTGCCCAGCGGAAATAGCGTTTTAGCACTGTGAGCCGGCGGTTGGCAGATGTTGCTTTGGTGGAGGCGTGTTTGGCAGAAAAATAGGCATTGATGTCAAATTCAACCGTCTCATCAACGCCCTTGCTTATTGTTGCCAACCACTGCGCAAAAAGTGTCAAATCACGCCGATACGCTTCCAGCGTGTTTTTAGACAGCCCATCTTCCAGCCAAAGCGCATCGATGAAGGTATCGATGTGGTTGGCGGTGTGAATGGACGCATGAACGGCTTGGATCAATCCAAGCTCAGCTTTGCCGCGTCTACCACTTTTTTGTAAACTGCAAATTCGGCTTTGATTTGCTCGGCGAATTGCTCAGGTGTGTTGGCGACGATGATGGAACCCGTGTCTTCAATGCGTTTGCGAACAGCTGGGTCTTCCAGTGCTTTGCGCACGCCAGCGTTGATTTTGTCGATCACCTCTTTCGGCAGTCCTTTAGGACCATAAATGCCGTAGTACGCCATGCGGTTGACCGGCTCCAGACCGACTTCTTTGAAGGTCGGCACGTTGGGCAACTGGGCGAGGCGCTGCGGTGCAGAAACGACGATGGGCACCAAACGACCCGTCGTGATAAACGGAATAGCGGAGGGCAGGTTGTCAAAAATAATCGGCACTTGGCCAGCTACCGTGTCATTCAGCGCCGGCCCAGCACCCCGGTAAGGGATGTGTGTGATGAAGGTGCCGCTCAGATTTTTGAACAACTCGGTCTGCAAATGCCCAATACCGCCTGTGCCAGAGGTGGCGTAGGAGTATTTACCGGGTGATTTTTTCAGCTCGGCGAGGAAAGCCTTGTAATCTTTTGCGGGAAAGCTGGGGTGCACGGCGATCACATTGGGCGTGGCCGCGATATTGATGATGGGGGTGAAGTCTGTTAACGGGTTGTAGGGTGTTTTCGGGTGGATGGCGGGGTTCGCCGCTGTGGTGGACACCGTGGCCATGCCCAGCGAGTAGCCGTCGGGCGCGGATTTGGCCGTCTCGTTCGCGCCAATCACACCACCGCCACCGGCTTTGTTTTCCACAATAACGGAAACGCCCAAGGCGCGCCCCAGAGGTTCGGCAATCACGCGGGCGACGATATCGGTCGTTCCACCCGGCGCAAACGGTACTTGCAATTTGATGGTTTTATTCGGATAAGCTTGTGCAAATACGGTTGTAGCCGGCGCAATTAATGCCGATATAGCTATTAACTTGATAGCATTTTTAATAGAATTTTTAATAGCGAAATGAAACTTAACCATGAAATCCCCTCATATAAACAAATGAACTGACGCTATGATAAGGCAAACGTTTCAAACCTCCGATGGGGATACTACATAATGGTAAACCCCTAAATTAACATTATTCATCTTTTGTATTACGCGCAACTCCTCATCCCCGACTTCGCTTTGATTTTGATCGGCTACTTGCTCTGCCGTTTCACCGCCTTAGACCGCAGCGTCTGGTCACAAATCGAAAAGCTGGTGTTTTACTTTTTGTTCCCCGTTTTGCTGTTTTACTCGATTGTAAAAAGCCCGCTCAATTTGGGTGCTGTATCAAATTTCATTGCAGCTGGGCTTTTATTGGCGATATCTACCGTTGCTTTGGCTTACGTTCTACCGTTTGTTCCGGGTCTAAAAAGTCACTTCAGCAGCCGTGACCACGCCGCCAGTGCGCAGATTGCTTTTCGGTTTAACTCGTTCATCGGCTTGGCCATGGCGGAACGGCTGGCGGGCGCGCCGGGTTTGCTGCTGATTTCTGTCTTGATCGGCATCTGCGTGCCGTTGTTCAACACGGCTGCCGTGTGGCCCATGGCACGGCACAGCCAAAAAGGATTTGCCGGCGAGCTGCTGCGCAACCCCTTTATCATTGCCACAGCCTCTGGTTTGCTGGCCAATGTGTTGGGCTTCTCGATTCCAGATTGGTTGGCACCCACGGTCAACCGTATTGGCGGCGCGTCCATTCCGCTGGGTTTGATGTCCGCCGGTGCGGGCATGCAATTAACCGCTTTGCATCGTGCAAAAACACTGGCCGTTACCGTATTGACCATTCGCCATGCCATCGCGCCGTGTATTGCGTTTGGTTTAGCGCTGCTGCTGAAACTATCTCCCGTGCAAACCACGGTGCTGCTGATGTTCTCAGCCCTGCCCACCGCGCCCAGTGCTTATGTGTTGGCCGCGCGTATGGGTTTTGATGGAGGCTATGTGGCGGGTATGGTGACTTTATCAACACTTTTGGGCATGCTGAGTTTGCCGTTTGCGCTGTCGTTGATCCAGTAATTCAGGAAAAAGGCTTATCGCAGTTATTGCTGCAGCGCCCAAACAACGTGCTCTCTCACCACTTCGCTGGGGTGATTCGCTCTGGTTTGCAGTGTTGTATCAACAGCAGGCAAATCAATCTCAGCAGCGGTTCGACGCGCATTCCCAAGCGCAACCGCAATATTCCGCAACCAGCGCTCATGCCCAATGCGGCGAATCGGACTGCCTTCGGTGAATTTCAAGAAATCGGCTTCCGTCCACGCAAACAAGGTGCTGAGCTGCTGCCCGCTCAAACCGGCGCGTTCGTCAAAATCAGGCAAAGCGCCACGCTGTGCAAACTTGTTCCACGGACAGATCAGTTGGCAGTCGTCGCAGCCGTAGATGCGGTTGCCGATCAGAGGGCGCAGCTCCAGCGGAATCGCCCCCGCATGCTCAATCGTCAAATACGAAATACAGCGTCGCGCGTCCAGCTTGTGCGGGGCGATGATGGCTTGGGTCGGGCAAATATCTATGCAAGCGCTGCAGCTACCGCAGTGCGCGGTGACGGGTTCGCTCTGTGGCAAGGCAATGTCTAAGTAGATTTCGCCCAAGAAAAACATAGACCCCGCCTCGCGGTTCAGCACCAATGTATGCTTGCCGCGCCAGCCTTGGCCACTGCGGCTGGCGAGTTCCGCTTCAAGCACGGGGGCGGAATCGGTAAACACGCGGTAGCCCAGTGGCGAAATGTGCTCGGCAATCCGTTCACTCAACTTTTGCAGCCGGGCGCGCAGCACCTTGTGGTAATCGCGCCCTCTGGCGTAGACCGAAACAATGGCTTCGTTGGGATGCTGTAAACGCTGCAATTCAACATCAGTCCAATCACTTTGGGTCGATCTAGGCAAATAATCCATACGTGCTGTCAGCACACTCACCGTGCCTGGCACCAGCTCAGCCGGACGCGCCCGTTTCAAGCCATGCGCCGACATATACGCCATATCGCCATGAAAACCGTTGGCTAACCACGACAACAAACCCGGCTCGGCGGCAGACAAGTCAACACCTGTCACGCCAATCTGAGAAAATCCCAGCTCCAGCGCCCACGTTTGAATTTGACTGAATAATGCTTTGCTGTCCAAGATTTGCAACCCAAATACCCAACTTTAAGAAATAACTTAATCCGTGCCCGATTTGACTGAATTACACCAAGCGTGGAAAACCGAAGACGACACCCGCCAATTTGCGGCGCGTTTAGCACATCAATTATCAACCCTAACGCCAGAGGACAGCTTATTCATCGAGCTGCACGGCGATTTAGGCGCTGGCAAAACCACGTTTGTACGACATTTGCTGCAGGCGATGGGCGTCGCGGGGCGCATCAAAAGCCCAACCTATGCGATTGTGGAAACGTACGACGACATCAAAAACGCTTTGTACCAGCCGCTGAATTTATGGCATTGCGACTTTTACCGCTTCAACGACCCGCTGGAGTGGGAGGAAGCGGGTTTCAGGGATATTTTTGCAAGCAAAGGTATCAAACTCGCAGAATGGCCGGAAAAAGCCGCCGCCGAATTGCCAGTTGCCGATATTGCTATGATAATAGTAGCGAATATGGATGAATCAAGAGCCATTACCGTCAAAGCGCAAACGCCTGCAGGTCAGCATCTGCTGGCCAAACTGCAATGAAACGCCGTTCAGTTTTAAAACTCACGGCTGATGGAGCCTTGGTGCTGCTCTTGGGCAACCACCAAATTGCCAAAGGTGCTGGAATTGTCGCTGTGCGCGTATGGCCGGCTGAGGACTACACCCGCATCACCATTGAGAGTGATGTTGTCCTCAAAACCAAACAAACTTTCATCAAAGAGCCACCGCGTTTGGCGGTGGATATTGAAGGCTTGGCGCTGAACACCGCCCTGCGCGAGCTGGTGGCAAAGGTGAAATCGGACGACCCGTTTATTTCAGGCATACGTGTTGGTCAATACACCACCGCCTCTGGCGCCAACGCGCCCAGCGTGGTGCGTTTGGTGCTGGATTTGAAGCAAGCCGTGCTGCCGCAGGTATTCGCCCTGCCGCCCGTCGCCGCTTACGCGCACCGCTTGGTTTTGGATTTGTACCCTGCCACGCAGATTGACCCGCTGGAAGCCCTGATCAACGAGCGTATGAAGGAATCGACTTCCGCATCGCACGACCCCTTAGGTGATTTGATCGCGCAAAAAAGCGTCAAAAAGCCTGAAAAGGACGTTAAATTCGGTACTTTACCGTCATTGGCTCCACCCAGTAAAACCGACCGCCTCATCATCATCGCGCTCGACCCAGGCCACGGCGGTGAAGACTCGGGCGCAGTTGGCCCGGCAGGGACGCGAGAAAAAGACGTGGTGCTGAGCGTCGCCCTGAAACTGCGCGACCGCATCAACAACAGCGTGGTCGGCGGCAACCCGATGCGGGCGTATTTGACGCGAGACGCAGACTTTTTTGTACCACTGAACGATCGCGTCAAAAAAGCGCAAAAAGTGCAGGCCGACTTGTTCGTCAGCATCCATGCCGATGCCTTTACCAACCCCGATGCGCGCGGTGCCAGCGTGTTTGCCCTCAGCGACAAAGGTGCTAGCAGCGCCTCCGCCAAATGGTTGGCGAACAAGGAAAACGCGGCTGATGCGGTGGGCGGCGTCAACCTCAAAGCCAAAGACGTGGACGTGCTCAAAGCGATTTTGGACATGAGCACCACGGCACAAATCAACGACAGCTTGCACTTGGGGCGGGCAGTGATCAAAGAAATCGGAGGTGTCGGGAAATTGCACAAACCCCATGTCGAACAAGCCGGTTTTGCCGTGCTCAAAGCGCCCGACATCCCCAGTGTGCTGATTGAAACCGCTTTCATCAGCAACCCCGATGAAGAAGACAAACTACGCAGCCAAGACTACCAAGACCAGCTGGCCGATGCCGTGATGCGCGGCATCAAACGCTACTTTGCGCGGAATCCGCCGCTGGCTAGAAACAGACAAATTTAAGCGTCAGCTTTAATTTCTATTTAGCTTGCGGAATCGCATACGTCCCCACCGCATGCGCCACCATCTCGTCGTTGCCTTCTGAGTAAATTGACACCTCACCAATCGCCAACGTGCGCCCCAGTTTGATGAGCTTACAAACGCCGATGATGGCTTTGTCGGCAGCGGGTTTGCGAAGAAAGTTGATGTTCAAGCTGGTCGTCACCGTCAGCGGCACGATGCCGATTTCACCCAAAATCGCGACATAAAGTGCCACATCGGCGACAAACATCATCACCGGGCCAGACACTGTACCACCTGGGCGCAGCTCGGCCTCAGTGATGGCGTGGCGAATGGTGGCGGACTTGTCGCCTACCGCATCGATGATGCATTTTGACTGCGGGAATTCTGTTTTGATGAAGTCAATGATGTCTGACTGGGTGACTTTTTTTGCGTTCATTTTTTATTTGCTTTCAGCTTTTCTGGCTTTCCATGCGCCCCAAAATACCAACAGACCGGGAATAATGATCATCGCATAGATCACCTTGTCTAAATTTTCTTTAACCATCGGTATGTTGCCGAAAAAGTACCCCAAAGTCACCAAGCCCGCGACCCATAAAAAGCCACCAGAAATATCGTACAGCGTGAATTTGCCACGGCTCATTTGCGCGACGCCGGCTACGAACGGCGCAAACGTGCGCGCAAAAGGCATAAACCGCGCTGCAACGATGGTGATGCCACCGTATTTCTCATAAAAATCATGCGCCTGGTTGAAGGCTCTTTTGTTGAAAAACTTGGAATCTTCCCACTTGAACACCTTGGGGCCAAAGTAGTGGCCAATGGTGTAGTTCGTTTGGTTGCCCAGCACCGCAGCCAACCACAGCAGCCCAATGCTGAGTGGCAAACTCATTAATTCCAAGCCACACATGGCACCAACAACGAATAACAAGGAATCACCTGGCAAAAACGGCATGACGACCAAACCCGTTTCCACAAAAATAATGGCAAATAGCAGCGCATACACCCAGGTGCCGTTGTTTTTGACAAAAATCTCTAGGTATTTGTCAACGTGAAGGATGAAGTCGATAAGCGTAGAGATGATTTCCATAGGCTGTGATTATCACAGCTTTACAATGCCCCATGCCCCTTGAAAACGCCCCCCAACCTCATATCGGCCGCCCCATCCGCGAACTCCCTGACGAGCTGATCAGCCAGATCGCCGCCGGCGAGGTCGTCGAGCGCCCCGCCTCCGTTGTGCGCGAGCTGGTGGACAACGCCCTGGATGCCGGTGCAACGCAGATCACCGTGCGTCTCTCTGCCGGCGGCGTGCGGCTGATTGCGGTGGAAGACAACGGCATCGGCATCGCGCCCGAAGAACTCGCTATCGCGCTAAAACGCCACGCCACCAGCAAAATCACCAATTTGCTCGACCTAGAATCGGTCGGTACCATGGGTTTCAGGGGCGAGGCGCTGGCCGCTATCAATTCGATTGCGGATTGCGCCCTGATTTCGCGCCCTGCAGGCCAACCCACCGCCTTTTCACTGAGCGGATTAACTGGCGAACTCTGCCCCGCCGCCCGCGCGCAGGGCACGACGGTGGAGGTGAAAGAGCTGTTTTTCAGCACCCCCGCGCGGCGCAAGTTCCTCAAAACCGACGCCACCGAGCTGGCGCACTGCGTCGAGGCCGTGCGCCGCCATGCGCTGGTACGGCCTGAGGTGGGGTTTGCGATTTGGCACGATGGCAAGTTGGTCGAGCAATGGCGTGCGTCTCAGGGTGACACGACTCAAACCCAACGAAATCAACGGCTTAAAGACGTGTTTGGTGACGACTTTATCAACCAATCCGTCCAGGTCGAGCATTCCTACCAAACGGGACAAGGCGTCATCCGCGTCACAGGCCGCGCCGGCCTGCCCGACAACGCCAGGAGCCGCGCCGACCAGCAGTTTGCCTACGTCAACCAGCGCTATGTGCGCGACAAAGTCATCACCCACGCAGCTCGCAGCGCCTATGAAGACGTGCTGCACGGCCACCGCCAGCCGGTGTATGTGCTGTACGTGGAGATCGAGCCTTCGAGGGTGGATGTGAACGTGCACCCGACCAAGATCGAAGTGCGTTTTCGGGATGGCCGCGAAGTGCATCAGGCGGTGCGGCATGCGGTAGAGAACGCCTTGGCCGCGCCACGGGCGGCTTCTATGACTCAGAACGCTCAAACTGAATCTCAAAACCAGTCGTTTAGCTCTCAATTCAACAGTTTTACCCCCTCAAATACACCTCTAGCCAGCGTATTTTATGCCTCATCAGCTATCAAATATGCAGCAAATCGAGAGCTTTTACCCACTGAAACCAACCTGGTTTCAGACGTTTTCGCAGCTTGGCCGCCCCAAACTTTCGCACAAAGCGCGTCGGGTAGCATCAGCACGCAATCAACGCAAAGCGACACCATCTGGCCCCTAGGCCGCGCCGTCGCCCAGCTGCAAGGCATCTACATCCTGGCGGAAAACGCCCAAGGCTTGGTGATTGTGGACATGCACGCCGCGCATGAGCGGATCGTTTATGAGCGCTTGAAGTCACAAATCAACGTCGCAGAAGCTGCAAAATCATCGTTGCCAAGCCAACCCCTGCTCATCCCCGCCACCTTCGCAGCCACCCCGCTGGAAGTCTCCACCGCGCAGGAATGTGCAGACACGCTCTTGCAACTCGGCCTGGACATCACCGCCTTCTCGCCCAAAACCCTAGCCGTCCGCGCCGTGCCTACGACGCTTGCCAAGGGCGATGCCGTCGAACTCGCCCGCAGCGTCTTAGCCGAACTGGCTCTGCACGACGCCAGTACGGTCATCCAACGCGCGCAAAACGAGATCCTCTCCACCATGGCCTGCCACGGCGCGGTACGGGCGAACCGCAAGTTGACGCTGGACGAGATGAATGCTTTGCTGCGTCAAATGGAAGAGACCGAGCGCTCCGACCAGTGCAACCACGGTCGGTCAACTTGGCGGCAAGTGACGATTAAAGAGCTGGATGCCTTGTTTATGCGGGGAAGATAGGCTTCAAATAGGCTTTTTGAGCCGCAAATCATAAAATACGGCTCATTTTTTGAGCCGTATTTTGTATAATACGGCTCATGGCTTCGAAAAACCTACTCATCTGGCAACAAAAAGCTTGGCCTGACTTCATGGTCACCTCCCCCGCCGTGGATACAGCTTTGCTACAAGCACGCAAATGGCAAGGTGAAGTGATTGGTCGCGCAGCGGCGGTTGGTTTAACGCAATCTGGCAGCGTGCGACAGGAAGTGATGACGCAAGAAGTCATCGCCACCGCTGCCATTGAGGGTGAGAAGCTCGACCCCGCCTCCGTTCGGTCGTCTATTCTCAGGCAGCTAGGTCATTTGCAAACCACTGACGCCGCGCCCCGCAGTAGACATGTCGATGGACTCGTTGAGGTGATTCAAGACGCCACGCTGGGCTTCAAACAGCTGCTGACCGAAGACCGCCTGCTGCGCTGGCAGTCCGCCCTCTTCCCCGGCGGCACCAGCGGCATCCGGCGTATTGCCGTCGGGCGCTACCGCGACCACAGCGATTTGATGCAGATTGTGAGCGGCCAGCCCGGCAAAGAAACCATCCACTACACCGCGCCGCCGTCCGCCCAAATCCCCTTTGAAATGCAGGCGTTTTTGGCATGGTTTGCCGAAACGACGCCTAGCGCACCCGCACATCCCCTCGACGGCATCACCCGCGCCGCCATCGCCCACCTCTGGTTTGAAAGCATCCACCCCTTTGAAGACGGCAATGGCCGTATCGGCCGAGCCATCATGGACATGGCTTTGGCGCAGGATTTAGGTGAAACCACACGGCTCTACAGCCTGTCCAGCCAACTCATGCAGCATCGCAAAGGCTATTACGATGCGCTGCACCAAGCGCAGCACGGCAGCTTGGATGTGTCCGATTGGGTGCTGTGGTTTACGCAGCAATTCAGCCTAGCCTGCCAAGCCACCAGCGCGCTGATAGACCGCGCGCTTGAAAAATCAACCTTCTGGCAAATCCACTCAGCCACGTCGCTGAACGAGCGGCAGCGCAAGGTGATTCAACGCCTGCTGGACGATGGCGACGGCGGATTTTTAGGTGGTTTAAACGCCGACAAATACATGAAAATGACCAGCACCTCCAAAGCCACCGCCACGCGCGACTTGGCTGATTTGGTGAAAAACGGTTTGCTGCGCAGCACGGGGCAAGGCAAGGCGGTTCGGTATTATGTGGCGGCTGCAGGGTGGGCAGTGGGGTGGCGTTCAGGTGCCAAGAAAAACGCTGACTAAAAGTAAGCAGCGTGCGCCAACTGCTTGACCGAAACGCCAATAAGTAGCAATATAAATGCAGGAACAAACCCATGCACCACTTCTCAGACCTCTTCGCCCAGCTCGGGTTGCCCAACGACAATCTCGCCATCCAGCACTTCATTGCCAGCCACTTCCCGCTGTCCCCAGATTTCCGCCTCCCTGAAGCCCCCTTCTGGTCGCCCGCCCAAGCTGCCTTCCTGCACGAAGCGATTTTGCAGGATTCCGACTGGGTAGAGATGGTTGACCAGCTCAGCGTTGCACTGCGGGAAGTCTGAAAGATAGAAAACAGCCTTAATTTACATAAAATAGGCGCCTAGACGTTGTATTTGTTGCCTAAGGTGCTATTGAAGTAGTAGTAGCAGTAATCTGCGGTTTAAATCCCCCTCTATCCCCCTTTTTCAAAGTGGGAAGACTATGGCAAAGGTCACTTCTGCTGACTTATTCCCCACAGCATCTGTCATTTCAGTGCGAAGCGTACGGGACTTGATGATCAGTTTTTGGTTATAGTGGACCTAGCCACAAATTTAGACAGCTGATTCCTCTAAAGCTTGGTTGTAAGCGGCTTCAAACTGCACTGGACTAAGCCAGCCATTGTGTGAATGCCTACGAATGCGATTGTAATAAGCCT
>CANKRG010000065.1 GCA_947485165.1 Comamonadaceae bacterium | reverse complement strand
GCACAACCAGCTCACCATGGCCGCGACTTCGTCCGTGTTACCGAAACGTCCCATCGGGATTTTGGACAGCATGAAGGCGATGTGCTCAGGCGTCATCTGGTCAAACATCGCGGTTTTGACGGCGGCTGGCGTCACGCAGTTGACCAGCACGCCGCTGTTGGCTAGCTCTTTGCCCAGCGATTTGGTCAGCGCAATGACGGCCGCCTTGCTGGCGCTGTAGGCGCTGGCATTGGGGTTGCCTTCTTTGCCGGCGACGGAGGCGATATTCACGATGCGGCCATAGCTGTTGCCTTGCATGTGTGCCGCCAGCTCGCGGCAGCAGTGGAAGGTGCCGTTCAAGTTAACGTTGATGACTTGTGCCCAAGCGTCTGGCGGATAGTCAGCCAGCTTCACATTCGGGCCCGTGATACCGGCAGAATTCACCAAAATATCGACCTTGCCACACTTTTGAATAGTTCGGGCTAAGGCGGCGACCACGCTGGTGTGCAGGGTGACGTCGACTTTTTCGCAATGCACCTCAGCACCCGTTTCCGCATGGATGGCTTTGGAGGCATTCGCCATCACCTCGGCGTTCACATCCCACCACGTCACCGTTGCGCCCGAGGAGATCATGCGCTCAGAAATGGCATAGCCCAAGCCAGACGCACCGCCGGTGATGATGGCGTGGCGGCCTTTTAAATCGAGTTGGTTCATGTTAAATGCTTGCTCTAAATGGTCATACCGCCGTTGACATGCAGGGCCTCACCGGAGTAGAAAGACGACTCATCGCTGGCCAAAAACACCACCGTGGGTGCAATTTCTTCGGCCGAGGCCAAACGCCCCATGGGTTGGCGGGCTATGAAGTTTTTGCGCGCTGCTACCGGGTCTTCAAACGCGTTGATGCGGTCGCCCAGCGAAGGTGTGTCCACCGTGCCGGGGCACAGGCAGTTGCAGCGGATGTTTTGTTGGACGTAGTCAATCGCCACGCTTTTGGTCAAGCCGATCACCGCCGCTTTGGACGCGCCGTAGATAAATCGGTTTGGCAGCCCGCGCACGCTGACGATGCTGGCCATGTTGATGATGGAGCCGCCGCCGTTTTGCAGCATCACCGGCAACGCGGCCTGGATCGCCCAAAATTGCGAGCGTACGTTCAAATCGAAAGCGAAATCCCAGTCTTTGTCCTGCGCAACGTCAATGCTGCCGTGGTGCACAAAACCCGCACAATTGAACAGCACATTGAGTTTGGGCAGGCTGGCAACGACGCGCTGAATCGCCGCTTTGTCCATCACATCCAACACCTGCGTGGTGATGCCGGGAATGTCTTTGAGCGATTCCAGCAATGCGGGGTTCACATCAGTGGCCAAGACTTGTGCTCCTTCGCGTGCCATGGCAATGGCGCTGGCGCGGCCTATGCCTTGTCCTGCGGCGGTGATCAAGGCGGTTTTGTTACTCAGTCTCATGGGTGCTCCAAAAAGTGTGACAATGTTATTCTAATCCCAACATCAGATGATATTATGATTGCCAATATTCCCTACATCCGCCTCCACGCTGCCGACGACGTTTTGATCGCGCGATCGCAACTCCTCAGCGGCACCACCATCGAGGGCATCGCCGTCAAAGGGCTGATTCCACCCGGTCACAAAATCGCCACCCATGCGATTGCCACAGGCGAGCCGGTGCGCCGCTACAACCAGATCATCGGTTTTGCCAGCAAACCCATCGTCGCCGGCGAGCATGTGCATACCCACAACCTCAATATGGGCGCAAACAAAGGCGATTTTGAGCGGGACTACGCTTTCGGCGCCGATGTCAAACCCGAGCCGGCCAAGTTAGAAGCGACGTTCATGGGCATCAAACGCCCCGACGGTCGGGTGGCGACGCGCAACTACATCGGCGTGCTGACCAGTGTCAACTGCTCGGCCACGGCGGCGCGGGCGATTTCGGACCACTTTTCACGCCGCACCAATCCGTCTGCGCTGGCGGCTTTCCCCAACGTCGATGGCGTGGTCGCGCTGACGCACGGCACCGGCTGCGGCATGGACGACGCGGGGCTGGGCATGCAGATTCTGCAGCGCACGCTGACCGGCTACGCCACCCACGTCAACTTCTGGGGTGCGCTGGTGGTGGGCTTGGGCTGTGAGGGGAACCAGATCAAAGCCTGGCTGGGCAGCGGCAATTTGACCGAAGGCGACAACCTCAAGGTGTTCAACATCCAGGACACCGGCGGCACGGCGAAAACGGTTGAAAAAGGCATAGCCCTCATCAATGCCATGCTGCCCCGCGCCAACGCGGTGAAGCGCGAGCCCTGCAGCGCCGCGCACATCACCATCGGCCTGCAGTGTGGTGGTTCAGACGGCTACTCGGGCATCAGTGCCAACCCCGCTTTGGGCGCGGCGGTCGATTTGTTGGTCGCCCACGGCGGCACGGCAATTTTGTCGGAGACGCCCGAAATTTATGGTGCGGAGCACCTGTTGACGCGCCGTTCTGTCAGCCGCGCCGTGGGCGAAAAGCTGGTCTCCCGTATCAAATGGTGGGAGCATTACACCGAGATCAACGACGGCGAGATGAACAACAACCCGTCCCCCGGCAACAAAGCCGGCGGGCTGACGACGATCCTGGAGAAATCACTGGGCGCGGTCGCCAAGGGCGGCACGTCCAACCTGCAAGCGGTTTACGAGTACGCCGAGCCGGTGACCAGCCACGGTTTCGTCTACATGGACACGCCGGGTTACGACCCCGTGAGTGCGACGGGGCAGGTCGCGGGCGGCGCGAATGTGATCTGCTTCACCACAGGCCGCGGCTCGGCCTACGGCTGCGCGCCCTCGCCCTCGCTCAAACTGGCGACCAATTCCGCCTTGTGGCAGCGGCAAGAGGAGGACATGGACATCAATTGCGGTGAAATCATCGACGGCACGGCCTCGATCGCCGAGATGGGGCAGCGGATTTTTGAGATGGTCTTGGCGACCGCTTCAGGCGAGCCGAGCAAAAGCGAACGCCACGGCTATGGGCAGAACGAGTTTGTGCCGTGGCAAGTTGGCGCGGTCATGTGAACAGGCTAAAAGTTTTCCCCGTTCGGACTGAGCTTGTCGAAGTCTGCATAAACCCTTCGACAGGCTCAGGGCGAACGGATTTATAGATATAGTCATTAAAAAGCGAAAAAACATGTCAAAAACAATCCAGGTCGTCGAATTAACTGCCTCAATAGCTACTATTTTAATAGCATCTGGCAGTTCTGAAAAAGAAGCCAACACCGTCGCCAGCAACCTGGTTATGGCCAATTTGAGCGGCCACGATTCGCACGGCGTCGGCATGCTGCCGCGTTATGTGAATGCGGTGTTGGAAGGCGGCTTGAAGCCCAATACCTCTGTCAAAACGCTGCTTGACCTGGGCCACATGCTGACACTGGACGGGCAGCGCGGCTACGGTCAGGTGATTGGTGAGCAGGCGATGCAGATGGGTATAGCACGTGCTCAAAAACACGGCAGCTGCATCATGACGCTGTCCAATTCGCACCACTTGGGTCGTATCGGCCACTGGGCGGAGATGGCCACAAACGCGGGGCTGGTGTCCATGCACTTTGTGAATGTGATGGCGCGTCCCTCGGTTGCGCCTTGGGGTGGGGCGGACGGGCGCTTTGGCACGAACCCGTGCTGTATTGGTATTCCTTTGCCCCTTAACTCGGGGAAAGAACCATTCCTTTTGGATTTCGCCACCAGCCGCGTCGCCCAAGGCAAGATGCGGGTGGCGTACAACGAAGGCCACACCGTCGCACCAGGTTTGCTGATCGACGAAACAGGCGCACCCACCGTCAACCCCGGCGTGGTCGTCGTGCCGCAGAGCAATGGATTGTTCGGCGCGTTGATGACCTTTGGCGAACACAAAGGCTACGGCATGGCGGTGGCCTGCGAGCTGCTGGGTGGCGCCTTGACGGGTGGCGGCACCTGGCATGAGCCGGCTAACTCCCCGCGTGGTCAGCAGCAAGCGGTGTTGAATGGCATGCTGACGGTGCTGATCGATCCTGCAAAATTAGGCACGCAAGCGTCGTTTGAGTCAGAAGCGCAGGCGTTTGTGGGCTGGCTGCAACAAGCGCCGCCCTCTCAGGGTGTCGAAGCCGTCCAAATCGCCGGTGACCCCGAACGCCGTGCTCGTGTGCAACGCGCCAAGGACGGCATTGTGATTGACGACCAGACTTGGGCGGATATCGTCGCGGCGGCGGCCAAAGTAGGCGTCACGGTCCGTTAAACCACTGCGGTCTCTTCGGCCACAGTTTCTGGTACATTGGTGCGAATCAAGTGGTCAAACGCGGACAAAGCGGCTTTCGCGCCCTCACTCGCAGCGATGACGATTTGTTTGTAAGGCACAGTGGTGCAATCGCCCGCGCCGAAGATGCCTGCCACATTGGTGTGGTTTTTCGCATCGACGACGATTTCACCAAACTTGGTGCGCTCAATGGTCGTACCCAAAAATTCAGTATTCGGAACCAAGCCAATTTGTACGAACACGCCTTCTAAAGCAAGCGTTTGCTCGGCGTTGGTCGCTCGGTCTTTGAAGCGCAAACCGTTCACTCTGTCACCATTGCCAACCACTTCAAGCGTTTGAGTGTTCAGGTGAATCGTCACATTGGGCAGACTCTTGAGTTTGGCAATCAAAACTGCATCAGCCTTCATCTCGGGCATGAATTCAAACACCCTGACGTGCTTGACCAAGCCCGCCAAATCAATAGCGGCTTCCACGCCAGAGTTACCACCACCTATGACGGCAACATCTTTACCCTTAAACAGTGGTCCATCGCAATGCGGGCAATAAGCCACGCCTTTGTTTTTATAGTCATTCTCGCCAGGCACGTTCATATTGCGCCACCGTGCGCCAGTGGCGATGATGAGGTTGCGGGTTTTTAGCTCTCCACCAGTGTCAGTTTTAAGCGTGATGTAACCACCCTCTACGCTCGCAGGAACAACACTGGCAGCACGGTGGCCGTTCATGAAGTCAACATCATAAGTTTTAACGTGTTGCTCCAAAGCAGCCGCGTATTTAGGACCGTCAGTTTCTGGCACACCGATATAGTTTTCAATCGCCATGGTGTCATTCACCTGCCCACCAAAGCGCTCTGCAAGCAGACCCGTGCGGATGCCCTTGCGTGCAGCGTAAATAGCCGCCGCCGCGCCGGCAGGGCCGCCACCCAAAATCAGCACGTCATACGGGGCTTTTGTGCTGAGTTTTGCCGCTTCGCGCTTGGCAGCGCCGGTATCTAGCTTGGCAATCAGTTCTTCCAGGCTGGCACGGCCTGAATGGAACATCTGCCCATCCAAATGCAGTGCTGGCACGGCCATGATGCCTTTTTCTTCAACTTCTTTTTGGTTCAAACCACCGTCAATGATGGTGACATCAAAAGCAGGGTTGTTGATGGCCATGAGCGACAGCGCTTGCACAACATCGGGGCAGCTGTGGCAAGAAAGGCTCATGAATACGTCAAATTTTTGTGGCGCATCAAACTGCAGAGCACGGATTTGCGCCAGAGTGTCTTCTTCTACTTTGGGTGGGTGCCCACCTGTCCATAACAAGGCCAGCACAAGTGATGTGAACTCGTGCCCCAGTGGAATGGCCGCAAAACGTAGCTTCATGGGCGCACCGTTTTTACGCTGCAGCGCAAAAGATGGGGCGCGTGCGTCAGTTCCATCCGTACGGATAGTGATTTTGTCGCTCAACGACGCAACTTGCTCTAACAGGGTGCGCATCTCTTGTGAAGCTGCATCAGTGCCTAATGTAGCCACGATGTCAAACGGTTCGCGAACGCGTTCTAAATAGGCGGCTAATTGGTCTTTCAGGTTTTGATCGAGCATGGTATTCCCCTCCCCACCGCTTTTGGCGGTGGGAATGTGTAGCAAATTGATTGTTGAGAGACTTAAAGCGTCAAAATTAAATCGCCAAAACTTTAAAGGGGTTCTGGCTCTTCAATTTTGCACTTAGATTTTTCCGACCAAATCCAAAGATGGTGTCAAAGTCTTAGCGCCTTCGTTCCACTTGGCTGGGCAAACTTCGCCTGGGTGAGCGGCGGTGTATTGCGCTGCTTTGAGTTTGCGCACAGTTTCCATCACATCACGCGCGATTTCGTTGGAATGAACTTCCATCGTCTTGATCAAGAGATCAGGGTTGATGATGAACGTACCGCGCAAAGCCAAGCCTTCTTCAGCAATATGCACGCCAAACGCGTTGGTCAATGCATGTGTTGGGTCACCCACCAGTGGGAACTTCGCTTTGCCAACGGCGGCAGAAGTCTCATGCCACACTTTGTGTGAGAAATGCGTGTCAGTTGTCACAATATAAACTTCTGCACCAGCTTTTTGGAAGGCCGCATAGTTTTCAGCAGCGTCTTCGATTTCAGTTGGGCAGTTGAAGGTGAAAGCTGCTGGCATAAAAATCAACACAGACCACTTGCCTTGCAGACTTTTTTCTGTAACTTCAATGAACTTGCCGTTATGAAAAGCTTGGGCTTTGAAGGGGGCGACGGTGGTATTAATCAATGACATGGTAAAGCCTAAAAATAGTGAAATAGTGAAATAGTGAATAAGTGAAATGGGTAAGGAACGGAAAAATCATTTCCATCAGTTGTTAAACAGCATGTCAAACGCTGCCAACCACCGATGCATTGATCATAGCTAATATCTATTGCTATCCCTGCTTTGATTGATTGTGTTTTTTGAAGACACTCATAGTCAAAACCAATGACTAAGAAGAAAGGAAGCAAAGAAACTAGAAAAACCTACAACAACTGCTCAAAACTAGCTTCTAAATGCTCGCTAGGCAGGCGTTTGAAACCCGAGCGGGTGAAGCGCTGCAGGCGGCCGACGACGAAGGCGGTTAAGACTGAGGCTTTGACTTGGGCATCGACCGTGGGCGTGGCCGATTTTTGCGCTTCGGCGGCGGCGCGTAGGCTTTGCTTCAGGCTGGACTCAAAACGGTCAAAAAACTGGGTCATGCGCTGCTGCAGGCGCTCGTTTTCAAACACCAAGGCGTCGCCCACCATGACCCGCGCCATGCCGGGGTTTTTCTCGGCAAATTGCAAGGTCAGCGCCAGAATGCGTGCCACTTGGGCTTGCGGATTCGGTTCGCGCTCGGTGACTTGGTTGATCAGGCTGAAGACGGTTTGCTCGATGAATTCGATCAAAGCCTCAAACATCTGTGCTTTGCTGGCGAAATGGCGGTACAAAGCGGCTTCGCTGACGTTCAGGCGGGTGGCCAAGGCAGCGGTGGTGATGCGCTCGTTGCCTGATCCTTCCAGCATGGTCGCCAGGGCTTCCAGGATTTGAACGCGGCGCTCACCCGGTTTGGGGCGTTTGCGGGCTAATTCAACCTTTTGTTCGGCAGCTTCGACATCGGCATTGTTTTCTGAGGCTTGCATGTTGTCTGTCAGGTAGTTTCTGAGATGGTTGTTGTTTTGATTCTCGCATACCGAGCGGTTCAAGGTGCATCCCAACAAAACATCGATTTTTTCATGAATACAGTCGTTTTTTTGCAAATATAAAAAATGCAGGTGTTTACAGGTCTTCCAAAGTGATTCCATCTGCGTTATGGTGACACATGTGACTGTCGTCACAGGAGGACTTACCATGCGCAAGCGCTTAGTTGGTGAAAAATCTTTAGACAACATGTTGGAGCAGATGCTGCTCTCCCCCAGCTTGGAAGACGCGCCGGTGATGGACTTGATGTGTTCACACTTTGTGCTGACTTTGGCTGCCAAGCAGGGCCCCAAGTTCAATGTGCGGCGTGACTTGAACAGCTTGCTGGCGTTAACGGGTCGCCACATGGTTTGGCCTACCCACGTTTTCAATAAAATGCGCAGTTTTTTGAACATCCGCTGCAAAGACAACGAAATCTGGCGTGGCCACGAGGCGCTGAGCAACCCAGAGTTCTTGGAGCGGCATGGTGTTTGGCGTGGTCCTTATGAAGAAGGCACGATGTATTTTTATCTCGACGAGTTTGCCAAAGACCAGCCGAAAGAGCTGCTGTCCGTGCTCGCCATCACGGGCGAGTGGCTGACCCATGCGTTGAAAAAACAAAGCACCTTGATTGAGAAAAACATTGCGGCGTTGAGCAATTTGTTGCAGCTCAACAAAGCCGAGCGCGCTTTGTTGTTGTACGGCACGATGGCGCGCTACCAGCGTGATTTGCGCAGCATTTTGGTGGAGTTCAAAGTGAGCAATGCGCCAGAAGCGTTTGCCGCGATTGCTGAAGTCGCTGGCGTCACCGCATCTGAAATTGGCGAAGCTCTGCGCGCTGGCTCGCGCTTGGAGCGCATCGGTTTGGTGGAGAATTTGATCTCCGAGCACAGCATCACCGATTTGTCTGACTTGATGAAAGTCAGCGAAAAACTGCCGCCCGTGTTGATGCGCGAATACCGCGACCAAAACGAGCTGATGGCGGTGTTCACCAAACCCGCCAGCAAATCAGCCCTGACGCTGAATGACTTTTCGTTTGTGCAAGAAGACACCCAAGTGCTGTGCGCGTTGATTAAAAATGCCGTGGAGCGCAAAGAGCTGGGCGTGAATGTGCTGCTCTACGGCCCACCAGGCACGGGTAAAACCGAGCTGGCCAAGGTCGTGGCGCAGTCGTCCGGTTTGGATTTGTACGAGGTGGAATACGCCGACCGTGAAGGCAATTCGCTGAGCGGCCGCGACCGCTACCGCTCACTTCAAATTGCCCAAGTTTTTCTCAAAAGCAGCCCGCAAGTGGCGCTGATGTTTGACGAGGTGGAAGACGTTTTCCCCACCGTCAGCATGGACGCGGCCAATTTGATGGCGCGGCAAGAGCAGCAGGCGTTTTCAAGCTCGGTGAACCACAGCATCAACGGCAAAGCCTGGGTGAACCAGATTTTGGAAACCAACCCGGTGCCGACCATTTGGGTGACGAATCGGATCGAGCAAATCGACCCCGCTTTCCGTCGCCGCTTTGCCTACCACCTAGAGCTGAAATCGCCACCCCCCGGTGCGCGTGAGCAGTTGATACGCAAAACGCTGGAAGGTGTGGATATCAGCCCCGAGTTGGTGGCGAAATTGACCGAACGCAAAGGGCTGACGCCAGCACAAATCCGCACAGCGGTGCGTTTTGCCGGTTTGGCAACGTCTGAGCACATGGGGCTGGAAACTATGAGTTTGGAGAGGCTGATCGAGCGCCAACTCAAAAACGCCGATGCTGCATTGGGCACAAAAATCGACAACGACAAGAGCCGCCCCACGGTGACCAGCTACAACTTGGACATGCTCAACGTGGAAACACGCTTTGAAATCCCGCGCATCGTCAAAGCCTTGAAAGACCGTGGTCATGGCACGCTGTGCTTTTACGGCGTACCAGGTACGGGTAAAACCGCGCTGGCAGAGCACATTGCCAAAGCACTTGATAAGCCCCTCATCATCAAGCAAGCCAGTGATTTGATGAGCAAGTTTGTCGGTGAAACCGAGCAAAACATGGCGGCGATGTTCAAAGAGGCCGAAGCTGAAGGTGCGGTGTTGCTGCTGGACGAAGCGGATAGCTTTTTGCAAGACCGACGCGGTGCGCAGCGCAGCTATGAGGTGACGGAGGTGAATGAAATGCTGCAAGGCATGGAGCGCTTCAAAGGTATTGTTGTCTGTACGACCAATTTGTTGGATCGCATTGACCAAGCCGCCTTGCGCCGCTTTACCTTCAAAATCAAGTTCAATCCGCTCACCTCTGAGCAGCGCGAAACTATGTTTGTGACGGAAGCTTTGGCGGGAGATGCTTCGCAAATGAATGCGGAACTGACAACGCGCTTGGCGAAATTGGAAGTGCTGTGCCCGGGCGATTTTGCAGCGGTGAAGCGGCAAATCGACATTTTGGGCGAAGGCTTCACGTCGGATGAGTTCATGAGCCAGCTAGAAGCCGAGCACCGCATCAAACCCGAAGTGCGTGAATCGCGGGGCATGGGGTTTTTGCAGTAAATTAGCCTGAAGAACACCTTTACTCGATTGTTTTGTATATGATGGTAATATACAAGCATGATTGACTTACGTCGTGTAACTGGATTCAACTGGGATGAAGGTAATGCGCGTAAGAACGACAAGCATGGGGTTTCGTTTGCAGAAGCCGAGCAGGTCTTTTTTAATGCACCGTTATTGCTTTTAGAAGACCTTAGCCATAGCCAGCAAGAACCTCGATGGCATGCTTTAGGCAAAACAGATGATGGTCGGGCTTTGCATATCACCTTCACGATACGTCAATCTGGCGCTTTGATACGTGTTATTTCTGCCAGAGATATGCATAGAAAAGAAAGGGTTATCTATGAACAAGCCGCTTAAGGCCATCCCACCATTCGCCGACGAAACAGCCGAACGCACCTATTGGGAAGCGCATGACTCGACGACGCACTTTGACTGGTCGAAAGCCAAAAAAGTAATGCTTCCTAACTTGCAACCGACCACCAAAACCATTTCTCTGCGACTGCCACAGCACTTGCTAGACTCCATCAAAGTCGCCGCAAATGCACGCGACGTGCCTTATCAATCATTGATCAAGGTTTGGCTACAAGAAAAGCTTCATGCACATTGAGAAATGATTTACTTAAGGAACACCTGCATAAGTCCGTTCGCATTGAGCTTGTCGAAATGCTTTCGTTATAAATCAATAACTTAGAGAAGGCTTCGACAGAGCCTGTCCTGAGCCCGTCGAAGGGCTCAGCCCGAACGGGAGGGGTTATGCAGAGCTTCCTT
>CANKRG010000064.1 GCA_947485165.1 Comamonadaceae bacterium | reverse complement strand
GTTTTAAAAATATCGATTTTTCCGTCTAAAAACAACGTCTCCCATCGTCGCTCTTAAAACCGAATTACGACCGAAAGCGAACCATGACCACGCTAGAGGCCATATTTTTTTAAATTCCTAGGTTTTTATCGTCAAACGCACAGTATTTTGCCACTTGGCACTGCCCACACTTCGGGCTGCGCGCCGTGCAGACGTAGCGGCCATGCAAAATCAGCCAGTGGTGCGCGTCGACCAAATACTCGGGTGGGATGCGTTTCAGTAGTTTCAACTCGACCTCTAGCGGCGTTTTGCCCGGTGCCAGCCCAGTGCGGTTGCCCATGCGGAAAATGTGGGTGTCTACCGCCATCGTCGCCTCGCCAAAGGCGGAATTCAGCACCACATTCGCCGTCTTTCTGCCCACGCCGGGCAGTGCTTCCAGCGCGGCGCGGTCTCGGGGCACGATATTGTTGTGCTTTTCAACCAGCATTTGGCAGGTTTGCAGCAAGTGCTTGGCTTTGCTGTGGTACAGGCCGATGGTTTTGATGTAGCTCTCCAGCCCGTCCAGCCCCAGCGCCAAAATCTTGGCCGGCGTGTTCGCTACATTGAAAAGCCGGCGCGTCGCCTTGTTCACGCCGACATCGGTGGCTTGGGCGCTTAACAGCACAGCGGTCAGCAGCTCAAACACGCTGGTGTATTCCAGCTCTGTCACCGGCATGGGGTTGGCGGCTTTGAGCGTGGCAAAGAAGGGCGCGATGTTTTCTTTTTTCATCAATGTCGTCATTCCTGTAGTTTCGCAGAAAGAAGCTATATTTAGGCACAATGTAGCTAACCCTCTACGCGCGAGCTAACCCTCTACGCGCGAGCTAGCCCTCTCCGTTCGGACTGAGCTAACCCTCTCCGTTCGGACTGAGCTTGTCGAAGTCTTTAAGAACCCTTCGACAAGCTCAGTCCGAACGGAGGATATATCATCTGCAACGATCAATTTCTGGAAAAACCATGCAATTCGCCGACCGCCTCCAAAACGTAGAAACCTCCGCCATTCGCGAACTCTTCAAACTGCTGGGCAAACCCGGCATCATCAGTTTTGCGGGCGGCTTTCCTGACCCGGCGCTGTTTGATGTGGAAGGTATTGCCGAATCTGCCGCTTATGTTTTAGCCAACAACCCCGGCCCGGTGCTGCAATACGGCGCGACCGAGGGCTTTGGTCCACTGCGCGAAGGCTTGAGCAAATTCATGGCGAATAAAGGCGTGAGCGTAGCCCCAGAAGGTCTGATCGTCACCACCGGCAGCCAGCAGGGCTTAGATTTGCTGGGCAAAGTGATGATCAACCCGGGCGACAAAGTCATCGTCGAAGCGCCCACGTTTTTAGCCACCATCCAGTGCTTTCGCCTCTACGGCGCACACGTCATAGGCGCACCGACAGACGCGGACGGCGTGGACACCGACAAGCTGGAAGCCCTGATCGCCGAGCACAAACCCAAAATGGTTTACCTCATCCCCACCTTTGGCAACCCCAGCGGCGCGACGCTGAGTTTGGCTAGACGCAAGCGCGTGCTAGAGCTGGCGGTGAAATACAACACCTTGGTGGTGGAAGACGACCCGTATTGCGAGCTCTATTTCGGCAAACCGCCACCGCCGTCCTTACTCGCCCTGAGCCACACCGTGCCCGGCAGCCGCGACTTGCTCGCCCACTGCGGTAGTTTCAGCAAAATCTTAAGCCCCGGCCTGCGCGTCGGCTGGATGATCGCGCCCCCTGCGCTGTTGGCCAACGCCACCATGTGCAAACAATTCAGCGACGCCCACACCAGCAACCTCACCCAAGCCACTGCCGCCCATTATTTGACCCTGAACCGTCTGGACACGGCCCTAGCCGCCGTCCGCACCACCTACGCCGAGCGCGCCAGAGTCATGGCCGAAAGCCTGCGCCGCGAGCTAGGCAGCGCCATATCCTTCAACGAGCCGCAAGGCGGCATGTTCTTTTGGGCTAAATTAACAGGCGAGGGTGGCAAGTCATCCAACGCCACAGATTTCGCCAAACGCGCCATAGAGAAACTGGTCGCCTTCGTCCCCGGTGTGCCGTTTTATGCGCATGATGCGGATGTGTCGACGCTAAGGTTGAGCTTTGCGACGGTGGATGTCAAAAAGATTGTTGAGGGGGTGGGGAGGTTGGGGGAGGCGCTGTGAGTGAAATTATTTAAGGAAACTCTACATAAGTCCACCCCATGAACAAAGTATCAAACACCAATTCCATCAAAGGCTTAGGCGGTTTAGCGGGCTTGGCTGGCTTGGTCGTCAAAGAAACGCCGCCAGTTTCCGCTACGGATTTGGCAGCCCAGGTGAATGCGATTGCGCAAGCCAAGGCAGATGCCCAAAAAGCCAAAGACGTGGTGCGTGTGTCGCGGGAGACCAAGGGGCGGGGCGGGAAGGCGGTGACTTTGGTTTCGGGAATTGCCATGGCTGACAAGGACTTAGACGCGCTGGGTAAGCAGCTCAAGGCATCTTGCGGCTCTGGTGGCACGGTGAAGGATGGCGTGATTGAGGTGCAGGGCGACCATATTGACCGCATTGTGGCGCTGCTGGTGGCGCAGGGGTATAAGGCTAAGCGAGCGGGTGGCTAAGGTCGAAAAGTCGTAAAAAACCCGGCTATAGAGGTGTAAAATATTCTCTAGCCGGCGTATTTACTGCCTAAGTCGCTATTAATAGCGTAGCAAATTACTGCTTTATCGCTTCAACTTGAACGACGATACGCACGTTTTTAGGGAAGCCCCAATCCACGCCGTAGTTCATGCCAAAGGCTGTGCGGTCAATGGTGGTCTCAAAGTCGCCACCGCAAACTTCGCGCTTGATCATTGGGCTCATGTAGCAGCCGAAGTTGTTGGCTTTCAAAACGACGGGGTTGGTTTTGCCCAAAAGTGTCAAAGTACCTGCCACTTCGGTGACTTTGTCGCCGTTGAAGCTGAATTTGTCTGACGCGAACTTGGCTGTTGGGAAAGCTGCCGCGTTGAACAAGTCTGCGCTTTGCAGGTGTTTGTCAAAAGCTGCTGTGCCAGTGTTGATGGAAGCGATGTCGATGGTGACTTCAACTTTGCCAGCTTTGCCAGTTTTGTCCAACTCAATTTTGCCTTCTTTTTTGTCAAAACGACCACGGTTTGTAGACACGCCAAAGTGGCCTATCTCAAACGTGGCAAAGGTGTGGGTTGGCTCTACAACGTAAGACGCTGATTGGGCAAAGGCTGCGCCAGAGGTCAAAGCGGCAGCTGCGAGTAGGGAAAGGGTCAATTTACGCATCGAAAAAAGTCTCCAAAAGGACGGGTTGAAAAAAACTACGGGAAAAAATACCGTTCGGACTGAGCTTGTCGAAGTTTTCATAAGAACCCTTCAACAGAGCCTGTCCTGAGCCCGTCGAAGGGCTCAGGGCGAGTGGGTTTGTGTTGTTACAGCTTACTAATGCCAATCAAAGCCAGCTTGAACTTGACTTGCACGGGGTCGGCGACCATGGAGGTATCGGCCCATTCGCCTTCGCCGATTTTGTAGGTCAGGCGTTTCATGGGGAAGGTACCGACGGCGGTTGTGACTGCGGCTGCACCAGCGCCAGCTTGTGTCATGGCGACTGGTACGACCACATCTTGAGACACGCCTTTGATGCTGAGCTTGCCTGCGACTTCAAACTTACCCGCACCCAGCGCTTTGATGCTGCTGGAGGCAAATGTGGCTTGCGGGAACTTGGCGGTGTTGAACCACGGGGCTTTGGGCAGCTCGGCATCGGTAGCTTTGTCGCCCAGGGTGGCGCTGGCAATGTCTACGGTGAAGTTGACTTTGCTGGTGGCCAGTTTGGTGGCGTCAAAGCTGACTTGTGCATCAAACTTGGTGAATTTGCCATCCACCGGCACCCCCATTTGTTTGAACTGGAAGCTCACTTCGCTTTGGGCGGGTGTGAGCTTTTGCTGCGCGAAGGCGGGTTGTGCAATGAGCAAGGCAGTTGCGGCTAAAGACAGCGCGACAATCGACAAATAAGAGAGGGATTCTTTTGGGTTTGACATGTAGTTTCTGTAAAAGTTAATTAACCAATTGATTCAATTGTTTGATTTAAGCTGGCTTATTTGCTTGAGCTGGTCGCCATGCGGCTGATCAAACCATCTTTGTCAATAAAGTGGTGCTTCAAAGCCGCGCCCATGTGCAAGAGTGCCAAACCCACCAAGGCAAAGGCTGAGATTTCATGCAACTCTTTGATTTGTTTGGAAAATTCTTTGTCTACAGCCATAAAGTCAGGCAAGGGCAGAACGCCAAACAACACAATCGGGAAGCCCGCCGCCGAGCTGTAAGCCCAGCCAATCAGCGGTACGGCGAAAAATAGGGCGTACAGGGCGTAGTGCATGGCATGGTAAATCTTGGTTTGCCAGTTGGGCATGGCTTGCGCAATGGCTTTGGGCAGCGCCGGCGGCCGGTTCAGCAGGCGCCACAGCAGGCGCAGCACAGACAAGATCAAAAACGTGATGCCCGCCCACTTGTGGTAGTTGTACAGCTTTAAGCGCAGGGGTGAAAACGGCAGGTCTGACATGTAAATGCCGATAGCAAACAAGGCAAAAATGGACAAACCCAAGAGCCAGTGTAAAAGGATGGCAACTGTTGTGTAGCGCTTGGCAACTTCGTTTTGCGAAGGAATGCTTAGATTGCTTTCGTTATAAACTTTAGGCACGTTACGCTTTCAAATAATGAAGTAATGAAAGTTTAAGTCCCCACAACTCGAAATAAGTTCCACGGAATTGAAGATTTCATTCAAATTAATTGAACGAAAAGTGATAAACACATAAGAGTAAACCGAAATTTACGAAATATAAGTCATACCGCAACGAGAGTTTGCGTGCTGGTGGCTTGGCTGAGATTCTAGCTTGCGTAAATGTCCCGCCGTGTCAGCGGCACGGGTAGTTTGCCAGAGCCACGCTTGGATGCCAGCACTTGGTAAATGCCCGTGCCTTCGGCTTCAAACTCCAGCGCGCAGGCGGCCATGTAAAAGCGCCACACGCGGTAGGCGTCTTCACTCACGTAGTTCAGCGCGGCATCGTGGTTGGCTTCTAGGCGTTTGACCCATTCGCGCAGGGTCATGGCGTAGTGCATGCGCAGGTTCTCTACGTCGTGAATCTCAAATGTTGCCTGTTCCATGCCGCGCAAGATGTTGCTGATGGTGTCCAGCTCGCCACCGGGGAAGACGTAGCGGTTGATGAACTCGGCGTCCAGTGTCGGGTGCCAGCCCTCTTCATCATGGGTGATGCCGTGGTTTAAAAACAAGCCACCCGGGCGTAGCAGGCGCATCGCCGTGGCGTTGTAAACCGGCAGGTTGGCCAAGCCCACATGCTCAAACATGCCAACACTGGATATTTTGTCGTACACAGCCTCACCAGCCAAATCGCGGTAATCGCGCAGTTCCAGCGTGACCAAGTCTTGCAGCCCCAAGCTGTTCACGCGTGCTGTGGCGTGGTCAAACTGGCGCTGGCTCAGCGTGATGCCGTGCGCTTGCACGCCGTAATGCTGCGCCGCCCAGCACACCATGGCACCCCAGCCGCAGCCAATGTCCAGCAAGCGCTCGCCCGGCTTCAGGCGCAGCTTGCGGCAAATGTGGTCTAGTTTGTTGCGCTGGGCTTGCTCTAAAGTGTCGTTTGGGGTTTGAAAGTAGGCGCAAGAGTAGACCATTTGCTCGTCTAACCACAGCTTGTAAAAAGCGTTGGATACATCGTAGTGAAATGAAATCGACGCGCGGTCGCTCAAGCGGCTGTGTTTGTGCGCTTCGTTGGTGTCCAGGCTGTCATCGATGGCGATGCTCGCTTCCTGAAACATTTTGGCAGGCCGTACCGGTAGTTTCAAAGCATCCAACACCAAAGCGGCGTGGCTGCGAATGGGCAGGGCTAGTTTTTGCAAGTAGGGCTTTAGCCGCAAGCCGGCGTATAAATCGCCCTCAAAATCAACCAAGCCCCTAAAATACGCATCCACCAGCGTGATCGGGTTGCGCTTCAAAATCAATTTTCGCAGTACTGCCGGGTCGCGCACCACCAAGGTGAACTTGGGCACAGCTTCGCCAAAAACATGGTGCGCACCATCCCAGAGGCGCAGCGCGATGGCGCCTTGAAAGTCGTGCAGGAGCCGTTGGATGATGCGAACAGTCGCTTTCGCCTGTCGCGCACTCTGTCGCGCGCTTGTGTTTGGCAAACCTTCCAGTGCAGTTGTCGTAGGCATGTTGCGTTACTCCCAGCTTGTCAAGTCGAAAGTTATATGACGCCGAATAGGGCATCGATCAAAGCATGAGTCAACGAATCACCATCACTGGCTTGGTGGACTGCGCCACCACCTTGGCCGCCACGCTGCCTATCAGCAGCCGCTCCAAACCGCCACGCCCGTGCGAGCCCAGCAGGATGAGCTTGGCGTGCTCTTCTTCGGCGGTTTCTAAAATCGCTTTCACCACAGATGATTTTTCCACCAAACGCGTTTTGACTTCCACCGGAACACCACCCACACTGGCCAAGTGGTTGATATGCGCAAACGCTTTTGCCGCATGTTTGCGACCAGACTCCATGTAGGACTCAAACCCGACAAGGTTCATTTCACCGCCACCCATGTAGGGGTAGGGGTCAATGACATACACCACCGTCAAATGCGAGCCATGCACCCGCGCCATGTTGATGGCCATTTGTGAGGCATGCTCAGAGGCACTCGAGCCATCGGTTGCGAATAAGATGTGTTTGAACATGATGAACCTGTCTTTTTAGCTGGTTAAAAAATGAAAAAATGCAGATGTGATCCTGTTGATTCCTGTTCGATATTCCTTCTAAAGTGAGTGATGCCATGTAGGACGGAGCCGCGATCTGGCAAAGTCACCGCACAATTACCTCGCTATTACCTCACGATTAACACCGGCTGCTTGGCGTGCGATGACACTTTGTTGGCTGTGCTGCCTAAAAAAAACCGTTCCAAATTACTGCGGCCGTGCGAGCCGACGACGATCAAATCGGCCTCTTGTGTCGCCGCTGCTTGCACAACGCCTTTGTACGCCACCATGTCTTCTATCAGCAGGGTTTCTAGGGGTACATTCGGGCCATCTTCGCCGTATTGTTTGATCAGCTGCGCCACGTGGTCAAACGCTTGCACCGAGTGCTCTTGCAGCGCCCCCATGTAAGCCTGAAACCCTAGCGGATTCATCGCACCAATGCCCAAATAGGGGTAGGGATCTATCACATAGACAACCGTTAATTTTGCGCCATGTATTCGCGCCAAACTCACGGCCATTTCGGCAGCATGGTTGGAGGCGGCAGAACCATCGGTTGCAAAAAGTATCTTTTTGAACATGGCAATCCTTGCGTGGGTGGATAGAACGAAATAGTACGCCTAATTGTTAATATTTGCTTGCTATTTATCAATGTCTGTACAGATAGTCATGATGTCGTCATCGCAAAAATAGGTCTGAAACACTGCAATGTGTCAGCGTCACCTTCGCCGCCAGTTTGCAGCGGCACATTCCCTGTGCGCCACAAAGCGTCGCCCCGCTATGGCTTCGACCACCGGCAGTCTGTGGGTCAGTGGTGATGCCGGGGCGAGTTGGGAAACGGTGCCTGCCAATTGACCACCAGTGGCGATCAAGTTTGGTTGAATTTTAAGGATAATACTGGCCTCTAGCCGTTGTATTTATTTCCCAATGTGCTATTAAAATCACAATTAAAACCATGTCCCAACTGCAAAACAGAATCCAAACCAGTTTCGCCGCCCAAGGCCTCATGACCACACTGGGTGCGCAGATCGCCTTGGTGCAAAACGGCGAAGTGCATATATCTATGCCGTTCTCCAAACACCTCTCGCAACAGCACGGCTACGTCCACGCCGGCGCCATTACCAGCGTGGTGGACAGCGCCTGCGGCTACGCCGCGATGACCAAAGCGCCAGAGGACTACAACGTCGTCACCGCAGAATTCAAAGTCAATTTCATGCGCCCCGCCATTGGGCAGCGCTTTTTAGCCGTTGGCAAAGTGCAAAGCGCGGGAAAGATGCTGACGGTCTGCACCGGTGAGGTACGGGCGTACGCCGGAGCGGGGGATGATTACAAGGTGATTGCGTTGATGCAGGCGACGATTGTGAATGTTGCTGGGTGATTTTTACCCCTATTTTACGGTTATAGCTGGCGTATTTATTGCCTGCGTAGCTATAAAAAGTATAGTGATGTAAAGGCTAATCAATGCCAAGGATTAATCAAACTCAACCCCAAACCCTCAAAATGCTTGGTATTTCGAGTTGCTAATCGCGCATCTTGTACCCAGCAAATAGCCGCGATCTGAGCATCTGCCATGTCGATAGGGCGTCCTTTTGCCATGCAACGCGCTGAAATTTCGGCATAGGCAGCAGCAGCTTCTAGGTCAAATGACAAAATGCGACCTGCGTAATCTTCCTCGACAGTGCCTTGAATAGATTGGGATAATTGCCGTTTTTTCGCTCCATCTGGCAACCGTGCAGCGCCGAACATCAGCTCTGCAATAACGATGCTATTTAACCAAAGTTCGTCTGCCACTTGCGCGTCTAACCACTTTTCAACTTTTGCATCAGGTGCGATTCGCATCATTTCTGAGACGACATTGGTGTCTAAAACTATCAAACTAAGCTTTCAAATCAATCTTCAAAAGTTGCATATCTAGGTGTATTGCCTGTGCGAGGCGGTATATCAAGCTCAACGCCACCGAGTGCCGCAAATCGAGCACGCATCCGCTCTCCCATGCCCATCGTTGCCGTCGTCGCGGCAGGTTGCGCCAGCACGTTACGCAAAATCGTACGTACCTCTTCCTCCATAGACCGCCCATGCGTCGCCGCAGCAATGCGCAGTTTGTCTTTGATGCTGGATTCTAGGTTTCGAATGGTTAATGTGCTCATGGCGTTCTCCTTGGAGATTTGATTTTACAGGAGTTTTGCTAGCAATGCTAGCGTTGACTGCAAATCGTTGACTGCAAATCACTTTATCTCAACATTGCACTGTAACCGTAGCAACGCCATCGCATCATGCAAGTTATAGTCAAAATCACTTTTAAGAGTGGTTTGGGCATCGGCTATAAACTCTTGCCACATCTCGCAGAAGTCGGTTTGGTAGGCGGCGGGGGCGTGGTCGCGGATGTAGGTAACTGGTAGCTCTGCATCGATGCCAGACTTGCGGATTTTCTTGATCAAGGCGGTGGCGGATTTTTCGGTTAGCAGGCTGTTTGGTTTGCTTCCGGCTGCAATCGTCAAAAACAGGGTCAAAAGCGAGCTGTCGTCGCTGTGGCCTTGGGTGGCTTTTTGCCAGGTATTGCTGCTTTGGGCTATGCGGGCGGCGTGTTTGTCGTCTACCTCGCGTTCATAGGTGTCGACTTCGCTGAGCGCGTCTTCCACCCAAAAGTAGCGGCCCATGAAGGCGGGCGTTTGGTTGAAGAGCTTTCTTGAGGGCAGCTCAGGGTCTAGCAGCTTGGGCAGATCGGCGATGACGGATTTGCACACTAGCTTGACCACGTCAGTGAAGGCATTGGGCAAATTCTTAGGCAAAACCAGTGCTTTTTTGACCTCGGAAGCCGGTTTTTTGCGCAAAAGGGTGATCAATCGCTCAAAGCCAGCCCAATCTGGCAGCTTTCTGTTTTTCGCGGCCAGTGTCAATAATGCCGTGCGGATGACGGCTTCGGCGTCCATGCCGGCTTCTTCTAGTTGCTCTTCGTCAAAGCCCAGTTGCTCGGCCAGGTGAATGGCGGCGTCAACAATAGCGGCGACTTTTTGGCGTTTTCCTAGCTCGGCTTGGAATTCTGGCAAGGTGCGCAGCGTCCATTTGGCCAACAGCGGGATGTGTTCGTCCGTGAATTCGGTGCGCTCATTCATGCCAAAATGGCTGTTTTGGGGCAGGGTGATGAGGTCTTTCAACAGCGTGGAGCCGGCTTTGGAGTGCGACAAAAACGAGTTGTCGCGCAGCGATTCTGCCGCCAGCTGCACATTGCCGCCCGTGCTGTGCTCTAGGTACAGACTGACGAGGTTGACAATGCGTAATTTGGCTTGCTCGATTTCAGGTCGCAGATACTCGCTGCCAAAATAGCGCGCAATTTGCACCATGCCTTTGGGCGCTTCGGATTCAATCGCTTCCAGCTTCGCAGGCGGAATGATGCCGTGCTGCACGCCGTACTGCAGGGCTTTTTCGAAGAAGGGGCGGGAATCGTAAAGCGAGATTGACATTAAATAGCAGATTCCTCATCATCTTCCAGCGCTGCTGGGGTGGCTTTGCCTCTGTCTGTATCGCCAGTTTCAACTTTACCGTCGTCCTCTTCGCCATCTTCCTCACCCAAACCGGCATCATGTGCACGCGCTTTGGCGCGTAGGACCAGGATCATTTCGATGAACAAATCGGGCAGCCTGTAGCGCAAAATCCAGGCGAGCTGCATCCAGTCTTGGTCGGCAATGTCGTCTTCGTCAACTTTGGGCTTGGCGTACGACTGGTTGTAGAGAGCCTCTTCCGACAACATCTCGCCGTCGTCTTCCATGGTTTCAAACGTGCCTGATCGCGCAAAGGCTTCGACGCGGCTCCACTTTTCTGAGAAATAGTCTGCCAAGGCGTCGCTGCCGCCTTCTAAATCACCAATTTTGGTCAAAAAATCGTCAGTATCTGCGCCGTCACGGAATAAAATTGAGTTCATCATGCCGCGCAAGTGGGTGCGGGACAGGTCTTTGTACTGCTTTTCAATGACAACTGCGCGCGCGAACTGTGTGGGCGACACCAGCAGGTTGACGACCGATTCCTTGGAATTGTCATACTCGCGCATCACCGCCAAAATGTCTTTGGGTGGCAGCTGCTCCAAAACAACCATCAGCGCCTCGTCGCCCTCAGCGTCTGCCAGCTCGACCAGCGCATATTCCGCGCCCACAATGTCGCCAGCGGCGATAAGCGCTTGGGTTTTGGTGATCAGGGCGAGTTGGCTGCTGGTTTGTTCGGTCATTTCGTGTCT
>CANKRG010000063.1 GCA_947485165.1 Comamonadaceae bacterium | reverse complement strand
TGCGGTTTCCGCAGGCTTGATGAATTCCGAATTTATAGGGAAATTTATGCCTACAGCCATCGTACTTAAAGCCTAAGTAGCTACACTATCAATAGCAAATTAACGTCTGTATTCATGACTAGATACACGCTACTCAAGGACATGCCCCTCGCAACAAGCTCGTCATGGGGCTTTGCATTGCGGGTGTTGGTTTGTTTACGGGGTGGTTGGTAACGGTTTACCCTGCACGACTGCGCGCACCTATGTGGATGGCGTTTACGGCTTGTTTTTGCTTTGTCGCGGCGGGCCTGGCGGTCGCTCTGCATGCTTTTGTCTCACGCAGGGCGTACAGCTGGTTCATGGCGGTTTTACTGGCCGCGATGGCGGCAATCCCTATTTGGATTGCTTTTGACTTTGACTTAGGCAAGCGCCAATGCAAGTCAAACTTCGCTTACCTAGCAGGTGAATTCGGTTGCCGGGCAGTTTTCGGCGTCGCCGCCCTGTTGCTCGCTTGTATGCTGGTAATAGCGGTGCGGAAAGCATGCAAAACACGGTGATATGGCAAGCTAGATTTTGAGGTCTGCCACGTCTGCCACAATGGGGCAATGACTTACCAACACATCCTCCTCGCAGCCGATAGCACCATCACCACAATCACCCTGAACCGCCCCGACAAACGCAACGCGCTGTCGCTAGAGGTGATTTTGGAACTGACCGACGCGCTGCAAACGACAGCAAAAAGCAACGCGCGGGGAGTGATTTTGGCGGCGAATGGGCCGGTTTTCAGTGCGGGGCACAATTTTGGGGACATGGCGGGGGCGACGCTGCAAGAGGCGCGGCATTTGTTTAGCGTTTGTACGGCCATGATGGATGCGATTCAAGCCATGCCGCAACCAGTGATTGCTAAAGTGCATGCGCTGGCGACAGCAGCGGGCTGCCAGCTTGTGGCTACTTGCGACTTGGCGATTGCGGCGAACACGGCTTCGTTTGCAATTCCTGGTGGCAAAGCGGGGCTGTTTTGCCACACACCACTGGTGGCGGTGGCGCGCAACTTGAGTCGCAAACGGGCGCTGGAGATGGCGATGACGGGCGACGCCATCAGCGCGGCGACGGCGGCAGACTGGGGGCTAATCAACCGTGCAGTACCTGCCGACCAGCTGGATGCTGCCGTGCTAGACCTGATAACCCGCGCCACGCGGGGCAGTGCGTTGTCAAAAGGGGCTGGTAAACGCGGCTTTTACAGCCAAATTGACAGCCAGCAGACGGATGCCTACCAGCTGGCCGCAGAGCTGATGGCGACAGGTGCGCTCACACAGGATGGGCAAGAAGGCATCAAAGCGTTTTTAGAGAAGCGACCGGCTATCTACACTCAAAAACTTGAGTTTTGATGACGCTTAGGCATCTAGACGGCGTATTTAGATCTCTTCCACCCGATATTCAACCGCCATGGTGTGCGATTTACCTGCGGCTACGGTGACCGCGTTTTCGCGGGCGTTAGCGCTTTCTACGCAGACGAAGCGTTTCCAACCATCTGCGCCCAAGTCGCCCATTTGCACGGCTCTGGTTGCCCAAGGGTTCCAGACGACCGTGCTTTGGCTACCTAGTTTATTGATGTGGATGCGGCGCTGCCAGGCGGGGTCGACGATGGTGCAGCGTTCTGGGGTGTTGACGTAGACGCGGTCGACCTCGGCCGCAAAGGGAATGGTGCCGGCTTGGTCATCCTCGGTCCAGCCGGCGGCTTTGTCGTGAAAATGGATGCCGTCCAAGCCGTCAACGTGTACTTGGGCGATGTCGCTTACCGAAAAATAGGTGTGCAAGGCCTCGGTGAGGATGAAGTCAGAATCGCACAAGTTGCGGGTAATCAGGGCGATTTTGAGGGTGTTGCCCACGTTGATTAACAGATCCAGCTGCGCTTGGTGCGGCCACATCGCTTGCATCGCCGAAGTGATGGGCAAGGTGAGGCTGATTTCGGTAGAGCCGTCGTCTAGGCTACGCGTGCTTTTTACTTGCCACGGCTGGGTGCGGGCAAAGCCGTGCATGGGGAAACTTGCCTCGGAACAGTGCGCACTGAACCACGGCCAGCAAACTGGGATGCCACCGCGAATGGACGCTTTGGGGGCGAATGTGGCAGCGCTGGGCAGCCAAATGACGGGTTCGGCGCTAGCAGTGGGCTGCCAACTGAGCAACTGGCCGCCCTGCAGGCAGATGCTGGCACTGGCGTGGACGTTGGTGATGTCGGCAACCACCAAACCTTCGCCAACGGTTTTGAAGCGCAGTTTGAAGGGTATGGCAAAGCGATCGTTCAGATCGTTGAGCTCAGCCAACGCATCAGAGGAAAAATCCATGGCGAAAGGTGCGTTTAATAGTGCGTTTAAAAATGCGCTTAATTCAGCAACAGCTTGAGGTCAGACGCCAAAGCCTCTGCACCGCTGCCGTGGCGGGTGTAGAGGCGCACATTGCCCTTGGTGTCGTACACAAAGCTGCCAACTGAATGGTCCATGCTGTAGCTGGTGTCGGTGCGGCCTGGCATTTTTTTGTAATAGGTTTTGAAGTTTTTAGCCAGGTCTACCAACTTGTCTGGCGTGGTGCGCATGGCTAGAAATGTGGGGTCAAAGTTGCCCATGTACGCTTTGAGGACGGGCAGCGTGTCGCGCTCAGGGTCTATGGTGATCAAGAGGCCTTGCACCTTGTCGCCATCTTTGCCCAAAAGTTTTTTGGCTTCTGCCAGCTCGGCCATGGTGGTGGGGCATACGTCTGGGCACTGGGTGAAGCCGAAGAACACCACAACAATTTTTCCAGCAAAGTCTTTGATACTGCGGGCTTGGCCATTGTGGTCAACCATGGTGCCATCGGCGCTGAAGTCTTTGGCGTAGTCGGCGCCGGTGATATCGACCGATTTGAACGCCATTTTTTGCCCTGTACAGGCCATAAACAAGGCTGTAGCCGGCGTAATTATTGCCAAAGCTGCTATAGATTTAATGGCTTTTTGCAGCCACACTCGTTTATTCAACATCTACTGTTCCTGACCTGTTTCATTGTTTTTGATACTTTTAGTTCCCTTTGGGAACGGTTTGCAGCAGTTCTGCCAGCTCTTTTTTCCAAAATTTGGCTTGCGCTGTGGTGCCATGGCCAGCGGTCAATTCGCTGGCTGGAATCAGCAACATTTTGCCGTTTTTAACGCGTTTGATCTCGCGTTCGAGCACACCGTTTTCGGGTGGGTTGCGCTCATCGTCGGCGGAATTGATGGCCAGCAGCGTCGCCGTGATGCGCTCTAAACCAGCGGATGGGTTGTAGTCACCCGAAGACGCCCACTGGTAGAGGTGGTCATTGGCGTCACCGGCAAAGGCGGCCTTCAGGCGGGTATCGAGGATGTCGTCAGCCTTGGCGCGGGTGGGCGCGGCTTTGGCGATGGCTTGGCTGCCGCCATTGGTGGCGGTGGCGTAAAAGACGGAGGCAAATTGCCAGCTACGTGGTTGCTTGGTGTAGTTGCCTTGCAGCCACTCGGGGTCGTTGCGGATGGAATCGACGATCAAACGGCGCAACATCCAATTGCGGCTGTTCATTTCTGTAGGTAATGAGGCCATAGGCACGGCAATGTCCATCATGTCTGGGTATTTTTGCGCCCACATCCAGACCTGCATACCACCCATGGAGTTGCCAATCGCCAAACGCAAATGCTTGATGCCCAGGTGTTCTTTGACCAGCCGGTATTGCGCCGTGACCATGTCGTCGTAGTTGTAATTGGGGAATTTAGCGCGCAGGCCGTCAGACGGTTTGCTGGATTTACCCGTACCAATTGCGTCTGGCAGGATGATGAAGTATTTGTTGGCATCCAACGGTTGACCGGGGCCAAACAGCTCGCCGCCAAAGTTGGGGTTGGCCATGCCGATACCAGAGCCTGTGGTGCCATGCAAGACCAAAACAGGCTCGCCCGAAGGGTTGCCAATGGTGGTGTAGTTCAATGTCAGCTCTGACAAGGTTTCACCGCTGTTGAATTTAAAGTCCCTAACGACCCAGCTACCCTCTACCGGCTTGGGTATATTTTGTGCCAGTGCGGTGTTTTCAAAGAGAGAAAAGCCCATGATCAATACCCATACATAAAAGAAACGCTTGCAGAATAAGTTCATCAAAGGCTCCTAAACATTTATATTTAACGGTGATTTATAAATAGTGATCAACCAACAAAGCGGCAAACAACACACTCAGGTGAATCAAGGAAAAACGGAAGGTTTTACGTGCCAACTCGTCCGAGTAATTGCGCCACAGGGCGAAAGCATAGGCGGTAAAGCCCATACTTAAAGTCACCGCTGCGACCAAGTACAGCCATGAGCTCATGCCGAAGACGAACGGCATCAAGCATGCCGGAAACAGCACCAAGGTGTACAAAAACACCTGCAGGCGGGTGAACTCGTTACCGTGGGTGACGGGCAACATGGGCAAACCAGATTTTCGATAATCCTCCACACGGTACATAGCCAGCGCCCAAAAGTGCGGCGGTGTCCACAAAAAAATAATCAAAAACAAAATCAAGGCTTCAGGGGCGACCGCATTGGTCATGGCCGCCCAGCCCAGCACGGGTGGCATGGCACCGGATGCACCGCCGATGACGATGTTTTGCGGGGTGCGTGGCTTCAAAATCACGGTGTAGATGACGGCGTAGCCAATGAAGGTGGCGAATGTGAGCCACATGGTCAGCGGGTTGACCCAAAAATACAAAACGGCAGAGCCGATGGCGCACAGCGCGGCGGCGAAGATGAGGGTTTGCTTGTCACTGAGCTCGCCTTTGGCGGTTGGCCGCCATGCGGTGCGCTTCATTTTGGCGTCAATGCCTTTTTCAACCATGCAGTTGAAAGCGGCGGCAGCGCCTGCCACCAGCCAAATACCGAGGCAGGCGAGCAAGCCGACTTTGACTTCTGCCCATGATGGCACGCCAGGCACGGCCAACACCATGCCTATCAAGGCGCAAAAAACGATGAGTTGAATCACACGGGGCTTGGTGAGGGCGTAAAACTGCTGGAAAATAGTCATGGCTTATTTTAGGTTTTTATCTGGTGCTATTGAGCGACTCAACATCCAAGTCAACGCGAGAACCAAACCGGCAGCGCCAGCCGTGTGTGCCAGTGCGGCGAAGAGCGGCCAACCCATCACGGCATTGGTCACGCCGGTGAAAAACTGCCACAGCGCCAGCCAGATCAGCCAATTTGAATACCGTTTGAAGCTGGGTATTTTGTTACTTGCAGCGGCTTGAGACAACCGCCAAGCGCTGTAGCCCAGTGCCATAAACACCACATAAGCAGACAAACGGTGGGTGTAATGGATGGCGGTCAATGCAGAAAAAGTGATATTTTCGCCTGATGACGTGAGCCCTAACTCTCGCCACAGGCTAAAACCCATGGAGAAATCCATCTCTGGCCACCAGCTTTTTTGGCAAACAGGGAAAGTGTCACATGCCAGCACAGCGTAGTTGGTGCTGACCCAGCCGCCCAGCGCAATTTGCAGCCAGACCAAAGCGAAGGTTGCGATGAGTACTGCACGCAATCGCTTGGGAACAGCCACAGCATTGGTTTCGGAAGTCACCAAATCATAGTGCTTGGCTTGTCGAGTTAGCAAAGCTAACAACAGCAATGCACCCAGCAAATGTAGGGTGACGATGGCGGGAAAGAGTTTCAACGTGACCGTGAGCGCACCAAACGCCCCCACCACGCAGACCCACAGCAAACTTGCCGTGGGCCACCAAGGGCTGATCTGCAGATGCGTATTAAGCTGGTAGTGCGACAAGTGGTGCACTTTTGCTTGCGACTGTTTGCGTGCGGTGTAGCGCGACCACCAGCTGTGCAAGGTCAAGGTCAAAATCAGCACGCCCACGCCCGTGGCTAGGTAGCGATGCAGCATTTCTATCCACGCTTTACTGGTGGTGACGGCACCGGTGGGAATGGCGGCTTGCGCGGCATCCACGTGCGCTTTGGCACCAAAAGGTGTGGCACTGCCGTAGCAGCCCGGCCAGTCTGGGCAGCCCAAGCCAGAGTCCGTCAATCGTGTGAACGCACCGAAAATGACCAAATCAAAGGTGAGGAACAGCGTGAATGCCGTTAAGGCCTGCAAACGTTTGATGCTTTGGCGTTGGCCTTGGCTTTGACTTCGGTTATCGGCACTTTTGTGCTGCAGCCACCACCATGCCAGCGGACCGCAAGCGACACTGAGCCCAAGCAGCATGACTTTGAAAATAGGAGTAAGGTTGACTAAACTGGTCGTTTCCATGAATTTATGCGTTTCAAATATCAGAACGAACAAGTCGACTCAGCGACCAGCTTTGTCCCAGGACGCCGAGGCGCGCATGACACGGTCAATGTCGCTCTTGGCTTTCTTCGCGGCGGCGGCATCTAAACCCGGCGGAAAACGCATCATCCAATTGCCCATGGGGTCGATCAGGTACAAGTGGTCGGCCAATTGCTGGCCTTGCGCGGCTTGCATCCACGTCGTGATTTGCTCTGCAGGCATACGCAAAACGGTGGCATCTTTCATCGCGGGAAGGATGGCGGACGCAATGGGTGCCGCATCAGAAACGAGCCACACCCAATCGAGTCTGTCTTTTTCTTTACCCAAGGATTCACGCAATTGGCGCTGAAAATACAAATGCTTTTGACAAAGAGCGTCGCAAGCGCCACCTGACACGCTGACCAACAACCATTGGCCGGTGAGTGTTTGCAGGTTGACGCTTTTGCCATCCAAGCTGGTTGCATTCAAGTTGGGAACGATTCTTTGCGGGTTGATCAGCTCGCCAAAATTGCGTCTGCCTTCTGGGCGAATGACGTAGTAGGCGAAGTAAGACGCGATGACTGGTGATGCGCAAAGCAGCAGCACCATCAGCATTTTCCAACGACCGTTTTTTGTACGCTGCGCCATATCTGTATCGATTACGGCCGCGTCGGATTGCGGCAGGCTGTGTACGGTCATCTCTAAGGGATGCGGCGATGGTTTGGTGTCGTTACTCATAGTTTTTTTTAGTAATGTGACTGCTTGTATTCTCGGAATTCTTAGATTTGATAGCGGGGCGAATAAATTGAAACCATACATACAGCAACAGAATCAGGGCGCTCAACGCCCACCATTGCACCATGTAACCGTAATTTTTTTCAGAACCAAAATTGGGCTGCGACCAGTTGCGCAACAGTTGCGCTCCACGTTTTTTTTGGTCTTTCGCCTCAACTTTGGCGGCATTGGCATCGACTTGATCAAGCTGCAGCAATGAATAGGGCAGCAACTCAATTTTAAATTCTTTTGCCAAGGCTTCTATTTCTATATTTTGCCGTAAAGCGCCCTTGTCAGCGCCTTTGAACTCGAATAGCTTTGAGGGCGTCAGGGCAATGCGAGCGACGATGGTAACCTGCGCTGACTCTGTGGCCACTTCCGGCAGTTTGTTGCGGTCTAAAAAATTCCTTGGCAGCCAACCGCGTTGCACCAAAATGACTTTTTTATTCGCCGTAGACGTATCTTCAAATTCAAAGGGCGTTAAGACAAACAGGCCTGGCTTGGCGTCCATCTGCCGGTTGTCTAAAAACAGCGTGTGCTGCGGCAGCCAGTGGCCCGTTAAGCTGATGACGCGATGCAAGATGTCAGGAGCATGTGCGCCCTGCTCAGATGTTGATCTTGAAGTTGCTCGCATCAACCCAGCGGCGTCTAAGCTGGGTAGTGCAGTTTGCGCCTGAATAGAGGCCTGCAGCGCTAGCTTTTCGTGGGCACGGCTTTGCTGCCAAAAGCCGAGCTTCAGCGTTATTGCCACTGCAATGATGGCAGCCAGCGTCATTAACCAGAATCGACTATTTAAGGTCTTTAAACTCACGCGATAATCCTACTTATGACGTATATTGCAATTATTGGATTCATCGCTATTTTGGGCAGTTTAGGTGCCGCCATGTTTTTCATGCTTAGAGGTGGCGAAAAAGACAAACAAGACGGCAAAACAAAGGCCAACAGGATGGCAAAAGCCTTGGCTTTTCGGGTTGGCTTTTCAATCCTGCTTTTCATTTGTGTTTTGATTGCTTGGCGCTTGGGCTATATACATCCCACTGGGATAGCAGCAGGGCGCTGATCGTTCCAATTTGATCACATGAAACACAAAAAAGGCGCTTGGAAGCGCCTTTTTAACATTGAAAAACTGATTGCTTGGCAGCTTACAACCAGTAAACGAGGATATACAAACCCAGCCAAACCACGTCCACAAAGTGCCAATACCAAGCAGCACCCTCAAAACCGAAATGACTTTCAGGCGTAAAGTGGCCTTTTTGCAAACGCAAAGTGATGAACAAGAGCATCAGCATACCGATAAACACGTGAAAACCGTGGAAACCGGTCAACATGTAGAAGGTTGAACCATAGACGCCAGAAGCCAGTGTCAAATTCATTTCGTGGTACGCGTGGTAGTACTCATAGCCTTGAACAAACAAGAATACAATACCCAGCAACACAGTCAGCCACATGAACAAAATTGTTTTGCTACGGTTGCCCGCAATCAGGGCGTGATGGGCGATGGTGATGGTGACACCCGAAGACAGTAATAGCGCGGTGTTGACCGTAGGCAATGAGCCCATGATGCTAGCCCACAAGCTATCACCCACAATTAGCGGCTTCATAGCTTTGAAGGGCTCGACGATGTCGGCGGGAGAAGCGGTCGCACCTGCGGCCAAACTTGGCCACACGGCTTTGAAGTCAGGCCACAACAATTGCTGGTCTAAACTACCGAGTTCAGGCACAGAGTGCGCACGCGCCCACCACAGTGCGGTGAAAAACGCGCCAAAAAACATGACTTCAGAGAAAATGAACCAGCTCATGCTCCAACGGAAAGACAGGTCGATTTTGCGACCATATTGGCCACCTTCGCTCTCGGAAACTGCCTCGCTAAACCACTGAAACAGCACAGTAAGCCAGATCACCATGCCAGCCAACAAGGAATACTTGCCCCAGTCTGCGCCATTGATCCATTGACCAGCCCCCAAAATCACAAACAACAATCCCAGTGCAGCTAGCACAGGATGGCGTGATGGATTGGGTACGAAATAGTATGGTGTTGAACCGTGTGCGTGTGAACTCATCTGAACTCCTAACTCTCTCTACATTTATATAAAACCGAAACTGAACGTGTCATTATTTAGACACTACAAAATTTACCAATCCAATCAAACCAGCAATCATAAGCATCACCAGCACGATAGCGGTGATCACAATATGCACAGGGTTGAGTTTTTGCAAATCATTCTGATATTCGCTATTTTTGCGAATGCCTAAAAAAGACCATAAAACAGCTTTCAAAGTACTCAAAAAAGCACTCATGCGCCTTCCTTAACGTCCTTGACAACAGGCTTCAACGCAGCGACTGGCGCCGCTGGCGTTTTGCCACCCACTTCGAAAAATGTGTACGACAAGGTGATGGTGCTGACATCTTTAGATAATTTGGGGTCGATCACAAAAGCCACTGGCCATTGTTTTTTCTCACCCGCTTCTAAACTGTATTGCTGAAAACAAAAACACTCTAGCTTGTTAAAATACGCTGCTGCTTGAGATGGCGCGTAACTAGGAATAGCCTGCGCAGCCATTTTGCGGTTTTGTACGTTTTGAAACTCGTACATAACGGTCGCCAATTCACCAGGGTGAACCTGTACAGATCGCATCGCTGGCTTGAAATGCCACGGCCCTCTGGCATTTGCATCAAACTCGACGGTGATCAAGCGCGTTTTATCAACCTGCGTATTTGCGGGTGCTTGAGAAGTCGCTCCTGCAATATTTTTATCCCCCAGCGCCAAAATGTTGATGCCAGTCATCTCGCAAATAGCCTTGTACAAAGGCACCAAGGCATACCCAAAAGTAAACATGGCCAATACGATGATGGCTAGCTTGCCCACCATGTTGGTATTTTCTTGTTTGCTATTCATGTAAGACTTTTAACCAGCAAGCCTTAATGGCTCATCACGTACATTTTTACCATGAATCCGAGAAAAAACACGACCGCAATTGAGGCCAAGATGAGCCCCATTTTGCGATTATTTTTCTTTTGTTCAGAAGCAGACATTTATATCCAGGCCTTTGCAGTGTGAGGTCAGGCAATGATTTTGCTGGCTGCCGCGTTGAGCTTAGGCGGTGTTTCAAAAGTATGGAACGGTGCTGGCGATGCAACTTCCCACTCCAAACCTTCTGCGCCTTTAACAATATCGGCAGAGTTTGCATCTTCCCATGGGTTGCTTGATGCCTTCACGCCTTTGCCCATCATGGCAGGGAGCACAACGAAGAAGAAGAAATACACTTGCGCCAAACCGAAGGCAAAAGCACCGACTGAAGCAATCGCATTGAAGTCTGCAAATTGCATTGGGTAATCTGCATAACGACGCGGCATACCCGCCAAGCCCAAGAAGTGCATCGGGAAGAATGTGATGTTAAAAGAGATCAATGACCACCAGAAATGAATTTTTCCACGTGATTCGTTGTACATCACGCCAGTCCACTTAGGGCACCAGTAGTAAAAGCCAGCAAACATGGCATACAAAGAGCCCGCAACCAGCACGTAGTGGAAATGCGCGACAACATAATAAGTGTCGTGAATCTGGATATCGATAGGCGCCATGGCCAAAATCAGACCTGAGAATCCACCAATAGTAAATACAAAGATGAAACCTACTGCAAACAACATTGGGGTTTCGAAAGTCATAGAACCACGCCACATGGTTGCAATCCAGTTGAAAATTTTCACAGCAGTTGGAACTGCAATCAACATCGTCGCGTACATGAAAAACAATTGTCCGGTCACCGGCATACCAACGGTAAACATGTGATGCGCCCAGACAATAAAACTCAAAATAGCAATACTTGAAGTCGCGTACACCATAGAGGCATAGCCAAACAATTTCTTACGCGAGAATGCAGGAACAATGTGGCTGATGATGCCGAAGGCTGGCAAAATCATGATGTAAACCTCTGGATGTCCAAAGAACCAAAAAATGTGTTGGTACATCACTGGGTCGCCGCCACCTGCCGGGTTGAAGAAGCTGGTACCAAAATGGCGGTCAGTCAATGTCATGGTGATCG